>JAFGSK010000087.1 GCA_016934635.1 Caldifarciminota bacterium | reverse complement strand
TGAAGGTTCCTGCAGATGTATAGGTATGGGTCGGGTTCTGGGTCGTAGCCGTTGAGCCGTCACCGAAGGCCCAGTTCCAGGTAGTGATCCCAGTACCTGTGGAGGCGTCCTGGAAATTAACCGTCATACGGTGGGTAAAGGGAACGAATCCTGTGTCAGGATCCGCTGTAAACGCAGCCACTATCACAGGCGCAGACGTAACCGTTATGTATGCAGTACGCATCAATGTATCCGAGTCGTAATCCGAGGCGGAAGGAATTCCCCTGATGGCGATAAGCTGAACATCGTAGGTTCCAGGGGTATTGTAAACATGAGTAGGACTCTGAGTAGTTGAAGTCTGGTTATCGCCGAAAGACCATGCCCAGGAGTCGGGGTTACCTGTAGACTGATCGGTAAAAGCTACGGTAAGAGGAGCATTACCTGAGGTTGGGTTGCCTGCAAAATTCGCAGTAACCGGCGTAGGTGCCGAACCGACCGTAATGTAATTCGTTTTTGTTTCCGTATCCTGTCCACCGGCGTTCTGGACGGTAAGGGATACGGTATACTGACCTGTGTTGTTGTATACGTGGGAAGGATTCTCGACCGCAGAGGTGTTGCCGTCGCCGAAATCCCAGGCCCAGGAGGTAGGGTTATTGGTCGACTGATCGGTAAAGGAAACGGTCAGGGGAGCATTACCCGAGGTAGGATTACCTGAAAAATCCGCATCCGGTGGTGCCGTTGAACCGACATGGATGTAGTCGACCTTGGTTTCGGTATCTTCCTCGGTTGCATTTCGCACGGTGAGCGATACGGTATAATCGCCATCGGTATCATAGACATGGGTAGGATTCTGTGTTGTCGATGTCCTCGTATCACCAAAATCCCACTCCCATTCTGTAGGATTTCCGCTTGACATATCTGTAAAGGATACCGCCATCCCCGTAGGTCCGGAGGTCGGAGTCCCCTGAAAATCGGCAGTCAACGGTGGGTCAGGGATATCACCTATCACCCGCAGCATAAGATCTACGGTGTCGCCCATCATGACGGGCAAACCAATATCTATATTGTCGAAAGGAACCCACTCATTACCCGAACCAAAATCAGAGTACATGCAGGAAACATGATGCAAAGGTGCAGCACCGTCAAGCATCAAACCAGGATTATCATCAACAATGTTTTCCACGGCGAAGAAGAAGCTACCCGAAGTAATTTCGATAGCTAAAGGACTTACGTCAAAAACATTCCAGTTACCCGCTTCGGTAGCCGCCACGGTTCCTCGTCCAAGTTCAGTTCCGGGACCTGTTGTACCGTCTCCATCGAAAAAAACGAGATAGCATTGCGCGTTCCAATTGTCAGGATCATCTGACCACGGTAATGGCGCGTATGCTGCAGCAAGGAGTGTAAATGGATAATCAGGAGGCGTGAACATAACGGCCATGCGATCTCCTGCACTCATCTTTAGACCCCATGTAACAGGTACAGCCTCATCTTCTATTAACTCGACGGTTTCTGGCATCGGGTTTAATAAATGTTTGGATGGGTCGAAGTTCTCTACTCTCTGAAAAGACCCCGGACCCAAAACTACTTGCGTAGCCACACTCATTATGGGAATTGCCATTAGGATAAAAGCTCTTACCCATACTTTCTTCATAAGCTTCTCCTAACTTGACTTGGTTAACTTTTCCTTATTCAGGCAAACCTCAAGATTGCCCAAAAGTATAATATAAGTGTAAGGGTTAATTGAATATTGTCAAGCCCTCTGTGGTTGCAACTTGAAAGTAGCAACTTTTCTTCCAACTTCAAAATCGCAACTATTGAGTGTATACTTCTCTCCGGAAAGGAGAGAGCAATGGCGTTTAGTTTGGAGGATAAGCTTGTGAATCTAGCAAAGGCGTTTTCTTTAGTGGATAAGAAGGCATCTAGCCTAAAGGAAGCGGCAAGTTTGAGCGGTTATTCCTACTGGCATCTTACCCGCTTGTATAAGAAATACAAGCAATCGGGGCTTAAGGTGCTTTTTAAGAGGAATAGAGGAACGAGAACCAGGAAGCTCGAAACTAAAGATATAGAGCTGTTAAGGAACTATTATACAGAACTTAAGAATCCGCAAATATCTCTGCTTATGTACTTCCTATACTTGGATTACCCTTCCTTCCCAAAGATCTCATGCGAATGGGCGAGGAAGGTTCTGATTAGGGAGAAGGTTTATTCTGCCGGTCCGAGAAAGAAGACATTTAGACAACGATTTGAGGCCCCTTCTCTAGGAGTATTAGTACAGGGTGATTCTTCTTATGAAAGGTGGATAGAAGGAGATGATCGATACTATCACCTGATAGCTTTCCTTGACGATTGTAGCAGACTTTGTCTTGGAGGGAAGTTGGCGCCCAGGGATACTATACCAGAGCACTTTGACATTTTGAAGGGCATAGTGAAGAAACACGGTAAGTTCCTGGCGCTTTACTACGACAACGACGAGAAGTATTCATGCATAAGGCACGGTAACTCTAGGTATTTTGAATATACCAAACAAGAAGCCGATCTGCAGGTAGTCAGGGCTCTTTCAGAAATAGGAATAAGGGTAATAAACTCCCGTCCCTTTGATCCTTGCGGAAAGGGAAAAATAGAGCGTTTTATAGGCACTGTACAACTGCAGCTTCCGGTGTGGTTCAGACGCTATGGGGTCAGAACACTGGAAGAAGCTAACGAAGTATTGAAGATGTATCTAAGGTATTATAACAAAGAGCAGCGACATAGAGAAATAGGCACTACTCCACACAAGAAGTTTCTTTCTTTGAAGGAAGAAAGCAAGTTTACAAAGATAGCCAGGGAAGCGAATTTAAATAAGGTGTTCTCTTACAGGTATGAGCGGAAAGTAGCCAAAGACAACACCGTCAGATTCAAAGGTGGAGTGTATCAGTTAGAGCGCAAGCCGTTCGTCTATTCATACAGTGGCAAAAAGGTTGAAATAAGGTACATGCCGGGAAAACCCTTAGCCATATACATTGATGATGAAAAGGTAACCTGCAAGAAGGTGCGGGATAAACTCCCCAAGTTGACTCCTAACTCAAAAAGGGTATCATGCCCAAAGGAAACTTATGAAAAAGTTGCGATTTTGTAGTTGGAAACTCAGTTGCGATATTGAGTTGGAACGACAGCCCTCCGATTGTTATTGAAGTCAGTCGATTCAGATACTTTACGTCAACGGTAATCCATTTTTTCAACACCATCCGGAACCTTCAGATCGAAAATATCTGAAGGTTTGCGTTCAACGAATTCCAGGCCTGTCAATTCAAGGATAAGTTCCATGTCAGCGCGGGTAAAGCGAATTCGTTGGTGTCCGGCAGGCATTCGTTCACCCTCGCAAACCAATAACCAGTCCTGACCGCGAATCGCAAGAAGCCTGCTGGTCGCACTATCCAGCAGATAAGCCACCGCACCTTTCCACAAAACCAGGGTATCCCCTGATTGATTCGTGCTGTCAGGATCGGCAACCGCCTCTCCTCGATAAGCCGAGGCAAGTGGAGCCAGTGGAAGTTCCCATCCTTCGAAAGGAAGCGTTGCCTCATGACCGAAGATCAAAACCCTCGATTCCAGAGGCAGGTACACCAGACAGGAATCCTTCCCGTACCTTATCGATGCGGCAGGTATGTGGAACGGCCCGTAGAGATCAACCGCCATTTTTTCCGCTTCGGCCATCAGTAAAAACCTACCGCTGTAACTGGTCGAGGAATCCTTATAGGTATATGATCCCAGGATCTGCTCCACCGTTACGGTTTCTTCAGAAGGTTTTACGAACCAACGGCAAGCTGGAATTATAATCAACAACAGCGAGCAGGCTACGATTATCCGCCTTTTACGGGTAAATCTTGAAATCACGCCGCTTCCCTCATGCCTAAAATCGAAGATTCAGAACCAGGTAGGGCCAGGGATTTGGTTCCCTGAAACCGATGTCTCCTATATCTGCAACCAGCCATGATTTCAAGTAAAGCTCAAGCGCAGAGCGCTCGCGAACAACCCCTATTCCTATCTGGGGCGCGAACTCGAATCCCCAGAACGGTTCGTACGCTTCCGGATCGTCAGGCTTTGGCTTAATCCGGCTGAGGTAGGTCGAGATACGAGCGGATGCGTAAATGTATCTGTAGACCGGTTGGTCGAAGATCGCTTCAACTCGGAACGCGTGGTAAATGTCGGTGGAGTTGAGGGCGTCGATCACGGTATCATGAGGAAACCATTCATACGTAATCTTTCCGTTGAGCCGCTCGTACCACTGACCAGTGGTTATCTTAGAAAGATTATTGTTCGTGTAAGCCCCTGGGGTACCCAGAGAAAGGGTAATTCGATTGAAAACCACCTTCAGCGAATCGTATCTGCGGTCAATGTTATGATTACAGTCGTGGTTTATGAAGAGTGAAGCAGCGACCTTGTCCATCACGTTGAATCTGAATCCTCCAATAAGATAATAATGGGCTTCACGTGGATCAAAGGTCACATTGCCTTCCTGAACCCCTGAGTAAAGCTCGTCTCTGTATGCTATGAAGAACCGATGCCCTGCCACGTCGATTACATCCATCGAAGCCTGGATTCCGACATCTATGTTGAATATGGTGTCCTTTGGGGTCTCGGTGGTTATGAAAAACTTTCCTACGTATGCTTCACCTGCCACTTCGATAGGAAAAGTCACTAACGGTTTATCCTCGACGTTAAACAGGCTCAATCCAACGAGCAAAGATACGATCATCCTTTCCTCCGGTTATTTCGAATTTCCCGAACCGACCCGGCTCAAAACCAGAGCCCTTTATCTCAACGATCCTGTCGATCTCAGGGGCATCTTTCCACAATCTGCCAATCCCTGCTTCTTCTGAGGTAAAATCTATGACACCCTCCTGTTCACCTCCCTTCATCCTTTCATACTCCTCAGCACGCAGGCGTTCGGCAAGTTCTGCTACCTGTCTTGCACGCTCTTCCTTGACCTCCTCAGGTATTTGACCTTCCATTTCTGCGGCTTCAGTTCCTTCCTCGGCTGAATAAACAAATATTCCCAAGTTGGTGAATCGAAGCCTTTTCAGGCCGTTCAAAAGAAAGGAAAACTCTTCCTCGGTTTCTTTTGGAAAACCGACAATAACGGCGGTCCGAAGGGTAAAATCCGGATCCAGACTACGCGCCTTATTGACCAACGTTTCAATCTCATCATGAGTTACTTTGCGATTCATACGTTCGAGCACAGTATCGGCAAGGTGTTGAACCGGCATGTCTACGTAATTTAAGATCTTAGACGATGCAGCCATCTTTTCAATGATCCCCTCCGTGAGATGGCGGGGATGAGCGTAGAGCAGTCGAATCCATCTCAGGCCATCAAGGGCATCTAGGTCATTAAGAATCATTTCTAAATCCGGATGAGCCGCAGTATCCTGGGCTATCAATACAAGCTCTTGTACTCCCATATCTACAAGCGCGGCCGCTTCCTTGAATATATCTTTAGGGCTTCTTATTCTTAGAGATCCACGAATTGCTGGAATTGTACAGTAAGAACATAGGTTGGAACATCCCTCGGTCAGGCGCAGGTAGGCGTAATGGGAGGGAGTAGAAAGCATCCTTGCGAATTGGGCATCAGGATTCCATTTCGGCGGAGAGCAAACCCTGATCTCGCCTTTTCGAGTACCGTTCCTTAATATACGGGGAATATCCGGTATCTTATCCAGCCCCAGAAACGCATCCACCCACGGGAACATTCCTATAAGCTCCCGTGGATGACGTTGGGGAAGACAGCCGGTAACGAGCAGGGCTTCGAGATCGCCTTTCCTGCGTCGGGCTTGATAGGCCTCAATCACCTCGGTGGACTCCTCTATTGCGGCTTCCAGGAACGCGCAGGTATTCACTATCACTGCTTCGGCATAGTCAGGATCTCCTGTAACCTCGAAACCGGTCTGAGCCAGCTCAGCCAGGATTATCTCGGCATCCACCCTGTTCTTCGGACAGCCCAAATTAATAACTGCGACCTTCAATGTTAAGCCCTCAACAATCCTAAGTATAAGGAATCAACAAATTCTAGGATTAGCAACATGGAAAAGATCAAGGAGGTGTGTTACGGGCGCGCATGAGCTTGGCATTTGCTTCGGCATAGACCTTTTTTTCATCGAATACCCTGGCCTGAGCGAAAACCAGGCGCTTTCCCTGCTCCACCAACTGACCTTCAACGTGGACAAGCTGATCGGTAGGCAGAGGATTCTTGAAGCGTACCGTGATTTCTGCTGTAACGGTCATTATCTCCTGTCCAGCAGCAGCCCAGACCATTACTTCATCGAGCATGGTTGATATTATCCCGCCGTGGGTTACGTCGGTCCATCCCTGAAACTCGCGAGGTACGTAATAAGAGAAACGAGCCCCGTCATTATCCACTTCTATATCCAGCTTCATGCCCCTGGGGTTATCCTTCCCACATGCGAAGCAATAGTTGTCGCGTTCGAGTCTCACTCGTAACCCGAACCGATATCCTTGATAACGGTTACCCCTTCAGGTGGTGTAAATGTGAACTGCTCAGGGGTGGTCTTGACCCCGTGAACCAAATCCTCAAGCAGAAACGTAATCTCGGTAGCGCTGTTTTCAATCTTGATCCCGGCAATGTCATTCACGGCAGAATCGATAAGCAATACGAATTCCTTAAGAAATGCCTGAACATCAGGTTTGGCCGTAAAACGAGCCTGGAGCCAGGTTTCGGTCTGGCTGAGGTTCACCGTATAGGTTTTGGAATAGTCCTTGAGTTGACCCAGGAACAGGAATATTTCTTGCTCAGGGCCTGGATTGAGTTGGATGGCCTGGTTGGCCGTAGGCAGGTATATCCAGGTTTTCTCCCCGTTGTAGACTACGAGTTGTTCCTGGGGCAACGATACTTCGAGCCTGAAGTTATCGGGTGAGGCGTAAAGAAACGAACCGCGTAACATCTGGCATGTTCCGTCAGCCTTGGAGCAAACCTGTTGATTAAAAGATGCTTTTAGTGTAGTAACCGCTGAATAGCGGTCAATTATCGAGTTAAATCTTTCCTCGGGTGTGGCAGCAATTAAAAACCCCACCCCTACCAACGCAATGAATGCTACTCGACGCAATCGAACCTCCTTAAATGGTTACCTAATTCTAACCCTTCTGCACACCATGTCAAGACGCAAGATTTTCGGAATGGGTTACAAGGTTACAACCTTCCTGGTTTCGGTAAAGTCGCAGGCGTTCATCCTGACGAAATATACACCTGGTGAAATATCGGTCTTCTCCAACTCAACCTGATAGAAACCTGCACCATAGTTCCCGTTAATCAAGGGCTTAATCAGCCTGCCTGAAACATCATACAACCCTATCTCCACGTGTACGGTACACGGAACTGAAAACGCGATGCTATTCTTCTTGACTTTAAGATCAAAAGTTTTAGGAGGCTGAGACTCTGCAGCGCCTGTCCAGCGACCGTCGGTAAAGTCCTGACCTAACATCCTCGAAGC
>JAFGSK010000016.1 GCA_016934635.1 Caldifarciminota bacterium | reverse complement strand
TTAATGTGTGTTCACCTCCTTGCTGGGTTTCACTGGCTAGTATCCGCACGAGTCCGCCTGCGGTGTCGTATACACCACAGAATACGTGCATGGATTGAGGCAAATTGTATCGTACCGTAACTTCGTTTTCTGAAACCCCGGCTACGGTAAAGTCAAGGGCTTGTCGTAAAGAATCTTCCTCCACAGTATTGATGTAATCGGAGTACCAAATGTACTGCCCCTGGTAGTTACTGTCCGGTCTGTTTGAAGCAAAGTAAAGCCTTGCTCCATCCGGTGTCAGGGAAGGACAGTCATTAAAGGCATAGCGTCCGGTTAAACACACAGGATAATCCAACCACTCAGGCTCTCCGAAGTATTCCCCTTCCCAACGGGAACGATACGTTGAGCGACCATGCTCTACGACACGAATCCTTGTAAAGTACATCCACTTCCCGTCCGCCGACACCCACGGTGCGTACTGGTCTCCAGGCATGGTCATCTTCTCGAACACCTGTTCCCTGGGTCCCCAACCTGTATCCTGCCACGTATGCTTGAATATATCCTCGCCGTCGGCGTCGTACCACGAGGAGGCGTACAAGGTCTTGCCGTCAGGCGCTATGAAGCAGGTAAACTCGTAGCCGATAGTATTCACGTTAGGCCCTGCGTTCTGCGGTTCGCCCCAGTCGCCTTTGACGCTGTCCCACTCCGCATACCACACGTCGTAAGCTCCGTAACCGCCCGGACGCTCCCACGCTGTCCAGAACAGCTTCGAATGGTCTGCGGTTATCGAAGGGGAAAGCTCCCTGCGGATGTCGTCCATGTTCACAGACAACCGGGTAACCGAATCCCACTCCTCGGTCTCTTGATTGTAACGCGCCACGAAGATATCATCGAAATGGGCGTAGACGTCTATGGTGTAGTAAAGCTCTTTCCCGTCAGGCGAAATGCGTGCGTGGTAGTGGTTGCCGAAGGAATCTGACATTGGAGTGTGGTTGATTACCTCGGGAAGCTTCACAGGGTCTGACCAGTAGCCCTGGGCAAAGGCCGCAGAGCAGGTTAAAATGCTCGTTAAGATCAGGTTTTTCATAACTCCTCCATTTACAAACATAACATACATAAGTTTACCTATTTGTCAATATCTTCGTTAATAAAAGATTGTTTTTAAAGGCGTATTCTGCGGGTGTTCCACGGTATGTTGGCTGTTGTTCCACTGCCCCAGGGCGTACACGCAAACGACTTTGTAGTTGCCCAGGTAGGGGAGCACCCTGTCGGCCGGGCTTGCCTGATAGCTTGCGTAGATGGATGAAACCGCGATGATGCCGCACACTGCGGCTGTGAGTTTAGACTTCATATTCTCCTCCTTAAGGAGTTATCCTTACTTTAGATAGATCGTTTTTTTTGTTGTTTGTTGATGTCCGATGGTAAGTTGGATGAGGTACGTGCCGGAAGGCGCTTTCCTTCCCCTCGAATCCAACCCGTCCCACGTTAATGTGTGTTCACCTCCTTGCTGGGTTTCACTGGCTAGTATCCGCACGAGTCCGCCTGCGGTATCGTATATCCCGCAGAACACGTGCCCGGATTGTGGCGGGGTGTAGGTGACGGACGCTCCTTTCCTTGAGATATTGGAAACCTTAAGGTCGAACGGTTCATTTGCGCCTTCGTTCTCCTCGACTTCGTCAACGTATTCGGAATACCAAAGGAAAGCCCCCTGCTCTATAGAATCAGGCCTGTTCGATGAAAAGTAAAGTCTTGAGCCGTCAGGGGTCAGTGAAGGACTCTCGTTCCATTGATGTTCGCCCGGAAGGCACACAGGAGGCCCAAGCCACTCAGGTTCGCCGAAATACTCTCCTTCCCAGTGCGAACGGTAACTGGACCAACCATGTGGAACGTACACAATCTGAGAGAGGTACAGCCATCTTCCGTCAGCCGTAACCCATGCGTCGTACTGGTCGCCCCAAAGATGCAGCTCTTCGAATACTCTCTCGCGGGGTCCCCAGCAGGAGTCCTGCCAAGAGAGCTTGTAGAGGTCTTCCCCATAAGAGTCGTAGGTTGACGATACGTACAGGGTCTTGCCGTCAGCCGATATGAAGCAGGTGAACTCGTATCCGGGCGTGTTCGCGTTTGGTCCCGCGTTCTGCGGCTCGCCCCAGTCGCCTGCAACACTGTCCCACTCGGCATACCACACGTCGTAGCCACCGTAGCCGCCGGGCCTGTTCCATGCGCACCAGAATAACTTGGAATGGTCAGCGGTTATCGAGGGCGATAGCTCACGGCGTACGTCGTTCATGTTCACCGAGAGGCGCGTAACCGAATCCCACTCGTTGCCCCCTTTCCAGCGGGCAACGTAGATGTCGTCATCGTAGGACGAGTTATGGAGGGAAAAGTACATCTCCTTGCCGTCCGGAGAGATGTGTGCGTGGTAACGATCCCAAAGGGAATCAGTGTTCTGGTTTACGGCCTCAGGCAGCTTGACAGGCTCTGACCAGTAGCCTGCGGCAATGGCCGCACTGCAGGTTAAAATGCTCGTTAAGATCAGGTTTTTCAAGGCTCCTCCATTCCACTTACTTTGTCTACTAAACTTCGAGAGTCAACTCATACCACACAAATATCCGTGCGGCTCTATTCTAGCTAGATTTAACAAGTTGTCAAGTATTTTATGTCGTAAAGAATACATTGTTTTTTTATTTTTCCTAGAAGCAATCCTTGAGATATTTACTTTTCACCAACTTATATTCGTCGTGATCACCTCAAGTAAGGTGTTTTGATCCCTTCGGCCTCCCCTTTTGCTTGACAATTTAAGACATAGGGGTAAGCTTCAATTAAGAAGCGCTAAGGAGGTCAAAGGTGGCAAGCGTTGAAACAAGGAGGAGGCGTGCTTCGTAAAAAGACCCGCTTAAGGCTTCGTTCATTCATCCCTCGCGACATGATTCCTGCCAAGGGGGAACGGGTCGAGATCGGCGGCGGGGTAAGCGAGCATACCCTGCTTCTTGTAGACATAACCGGGTTCTCCGAGTTAAGCGAACGTCTTACTAGGCAAGGCATAGCCGGAAGTGAGGAGCTGACCTCTATCTTAAACACATCCTTTGAACGAATGCTTGCCGCAATCCATGCATACGGAGGACTGGTTATCTTTTTCTCTGGAGATGCACTGTTTTCAATATTCCCCGGGATCCAGGCAGAGACACGATTGAGAGCCTTAACTTGCGCAGACAAGATACGCTCGGCGATAAGGAAGCTTTCTCCTGTAAAAAGCTCTATAGGGAATACCGAACTTCGCGTAAGTATTGCAGTTAATGCAGGAGAGGTAAACGATTTCCGGATAGGTAACGAGGAGAGGATTCTCAGGGTGCTTACCGGTGACACCGCCAACATCCTTTATCGCTGTGAACGCATGACTGCTCCTGACACCATACGCATCATGCCTGATGTTGCCGAGGATCTGCACGAGAAGTTGAACCTTCGTCTGAGCAGGGAGTCGTTTGAGCTTCTTGAATTGATTGAACCTGCACCCGTAACGAAGGATTCGCCCTTGCCGGATGATATTGGCCACGGGATAAGCGCCTTGCTTCCTTTCGGACTTGTTGAACGACTGACCGTCTTGCCTGATGAACGCAGTATCCTCGAGGAACACCGCTACGGCACTGTGATGTTCGTAAACTTCTACGATCTATCGCCCGGTTTTAATGCATACAATGAATACTTCAACAAGGCCTGGCGTATCGTACATAAGTTTGGAGGGGTGGTGGAAAAGATTGACCTTGATTCGTACGGAGATCGATTGATGGCGCTTTTCGGTACGCCAATCGCCTGTGAGGATGACGAGAAACGAGCCGTTTTTGCCGCCAAGGAACTCATAACCTCCTCTCCGGCCGGTGCCGCACAACGCATCGGGATAAGCTCGGGACCATTATTCACCTGTATTATCGGGTCGGAAGTACGCAAGACATTTACGGTGATGGGGCATACGGTGATATTCGCAGCCCGTCAGCTCGAAGCCGCAGACGAAGGAGAGATTCGCATCGGGGAAAGAACCTGGCAGCAGGTGTCAGCAGTCTATGAGACGACGCCCATGGAATCGGTGGCTCCGTTCGGCAAGGGAACCGGTGAACATTCATTCATTCTTGACGAAAGAAAAATGGATGTCGGTTGGCTCAAACCGCCGCGAGAAGTGCTTGTCGGTCGTGAACCTAACATCAATCGGTTGCTTGAGATCGCAGATGAAGTCAAACACTCAAAACGAGGATTTGTTTCCACCGTAATGGGGGACACAGGTATTGGAAAGACCCGTATGATTCAGGAGTTTGCCGATCTTGCAGTAAAGAAAGGATTCAACGTAGCAGGCGGCAGGTGCGCCAGTTACGGCAGAGATACACCCTACTTACCCTGGACAGATCTGCTGCACAGTCTGCTTGCCGAAGGTCAAGTAGAAGTTACAACGGACGCCCTCAAGAGAGCTGTAGATTCCATCGAGCGCCCCGCGTGGTCTCCGATACTTGCACCCTATCTGGGTCTAAAAGTTGCGGATAATGAATTCACGATCTCGCTTAACCCTGAGGCCCGAAAACAGAAGATGTTCGCACTGGTTTTAGAACTCATCGTAAAATACTCCGAGGAAAATCCGCTACTACTCATCTTCGAAAACATGCAATGGATTGATTCACTTTCCAGGGAGTTAATCGGTTCGCTAATAGACCTCCTTCCCACTTTACCTGTAATGCTTGTTTTGGTAACCAGACCCTTAGGAGAGGTTTTCAGATGGCAATTCTTACCAATCTATGCAGAAATGAGGCTTTTTGCTCTTGGGGAGAGGGAAGCTAATCAACTTATCTACGAGAGGTTGGGGAGCAAGACGGTAGATCCGACCTTGTTGAAGTTGATCCATGAAGCCACCCAGGGTAATCCTTTCTATATCGGTGAGTTGATCCATCTTTTAATCAACACCGATTCATTGGAGAGGAAAAGAACGAAGGTATTTCTCAAGGAGGATGCAGATCCTTCCCAGATTCCTCCCACCATCCACCGGGTTATCTCCACGCGAATCGATCTCTTGAACGAACGAGCCAAAGGTATCCTGCAGATTGCAGCCGTTATTGGGCAACATTTTACCTTCGATATTCTTAACCGTATCCAGAACATTGCCAATAACGAAGCACTCCAGCGGCAACTGGGACTTTTAGTCCATTACGATTTGGTTACCGGATTAGGAGAACCAGGAGAGCGTTCTTTTGAGTTCAAGAACATACTGATCCGTGAGGTTGCCTACAATACACTTTCGTTTGCGAAAAGAAGAGCTTACCACGAACTTATTGCCAAGATGCTTGAAAAGGAAGGAGGGGAGTCTGAGCAGGTGCTTGTACATCACTACCAGCATACCCAAGATAGTGAAAAAACCCTTGAGTATCTTGAACAATCTGCGTCCAGAGCGGCAGAAGCCTATGCTAACCAAGAAGCCCTCCACTTCCTCGATGAGGCATTGAACCTTTTGACGAACCGAAAAACCCCTACCGATATATCCAAGCGATTCGAATTGCTTTTAATAAAGGAAGGTATCCTTTCTCTCATCGCAGATCGCAAGGCCCAAAGACGTGATCTCAATACGTTACTTGCACTGGCGCTTGAATCCGGAGACGAAAACCATCTGGGTCAGGTTCTTTACCGCGAAGCTCGCTTTCGCCATGCTGTAGGTGAGTATACACAGGCACTCGTAAAGGCTAAAAAGGCGGAAGAACTTCTGGGGATGAAAGGCGATCCCGAGGATCTTTTAGGCGTAATCCGAATTACTGCGCAATCCTTGCAGGCAATTGGTAGGTTTGACGAGGCGCTCCAACGGTTGCAGGAAGCACACGTAATCGCAGGTAAACTGGATAACCCCCTAGCTAAAGCGGGAGTCCTCGGAGACTTTGGCAGGATTCACAAACAACAAGGCGAATATGGTGAATCCCTGCCTTTCTTTGAACGATCGATGGAATTCTACCGTGAAGCGAGGGACCGAACCGGCGAGATTATGACTGCTGCGGAGTTAGGAGTGATATACAAGTATCTTGGCCTTTACGAGAAGGCTATAGGGACATACCAAAGTGCGTTAAAGCTGGTAACCCAGATCGGAGACAAGAAGGCAGAGGGAAGAATCCTGGGAAATCTGGCAATTACGTTGAAAAACATTGGTGAAGTAGAGAAAGCATTGAGCTACTGTCAACGTGCCCTTGAGATTGCCAGGAAAATCAGAGATCGACACGGAGAAGGGATGCTGTTGGATACCATGGGGAACATAAAAAGATCCCAGGGGCATTTCGAGGAGGCAAGAGACTATCTTTCTTCCGCCATCGAGATAGCCCGAGATTCAGACGAACGACCCATAGAGTTGAAACATCTATGCAATCTTGCAACGGTTAACAAAGAGGTAGGTTACTATAAGAAAGCGTTAGAGTTGCTGGAGCGATCGCTGGAGATGGCTAAGGAGGTTAAGGATCGCAAGAGTCAGGGTCTTTGTTTGGAAAAGATCGGAGTTATTAAATACGAACTTGGTTCCTACGATGAAGCTGTTCAATTTCTTCATCAAGCTCAGGAGATATTTGAGGAGTCGGAGGCAGGATTACTTTATTTGCAGACCTTGCTGGATATAAGTGAGATATATATTGCTTGTGGGAATCTAACAAATGCGGAGGATGCAGCAGAGCAGGCTTTGATAAAGGCGAGAACTAAAGGTCTTAACGCCGATGAAGCATCGGCACTTCGAGTCCAAGCCGAGATCAAACTCGCTGAAAGAGACTCTCACGGCGCTTTTTTCCTTGCTAACAAGGCGGTCAAAATACTTAACGAAAAGAACATTAACAACCTGGACGTGAGTTATACCTACTACAAGGTTCTTAAAGCGTTGGGTAAAAAAGAAGCCGCCTGCGAAGTGCTTGAAGATCTCCATTTTAAGGTAACGAAGACGGCGGAGGAAATCTCAGATATCCAGATGAAAGAGAGTTATCTCTATAACGTAGCAATTAACCGCGAGATAATTAAAGCAAGGGAATATCTGGAAGTCAAGAAAGAAGTGTAGTAAGAACACCGTCTTTCTGGTTGACTTAGAAGTGCTCCAGGAATAAAATTGAACATGGCTAAAGGCTTGAGACTGGGGGTCTACATAAATCATACCCATCTGAGTGATGGTAAGTTTACCGTAACGAATTCAGAAGCCTTGACGTTCATTGAGCGATTGGAGCTTGGACAATCTGTTACCTTGGCTGTATCTGTTGCTCGTGTAGACAGCTTAAACCCGGACGACTACAGGATAGTTTTGGAGAAAAAAGAACTTGATGTGATTCCCCTACCGGGTTGGAGGAGCATTGCAGGAAGCGTGCCTCGTTTACTTTTTTCTTTCCCGCAACTGTTAAAGAAAGCCCTCAGTTTTGTAGAAAAATGTGATTTGATTTGGTTGCGTGTTCCGTCCTTGATGGGTTTCCTTATCTGGTGGGTAGCAAGGAAAAGGGGCAAACCTTGTATAATTCATGTGGTTAGTAATCCTCTGTTAGCGCCGCGACGACCGCAATACAGGGGGCTGAAGAGGTTATTCGCATACATCTTTTCTTACGTCCTCTACTCAACCTTGAAGATTATGACCCATTACGGGATAGTTATGACCGCTGGTGGGGAGCTGAATAATCTTCTTAGCAGTACAAAACATCCTGTTTTCGAATCGGATGACATTTTAGTCTTTGATAAAGACTTACGCGAAATCAAAAACAAGAAAGGAAAATCACGGGAGATACTATACATAGGTCGATTTGATTACGGAAAAGGGATTGATATATTGATTGATTCAGTGATAATATTAAAAAAGGGATTCCCGAATATTCGCCTCAAAATGGCAGGTGACGGTGTTTTACTGGAGCCAACACGTAAAAGAGTAATGGATTTAAAGATGGAGAGATTTATAGATCTGCTCGGGTACGTTTCTACAGAGGAGGATTTATGGAAGCTATTCGGCCAGGCGGATATCGTGGTTGTACCTTCAGACTCTTATCCTGAGGGTTTTCCACGAGTAGTTTTAGAAACGTGGGCTGCAGGCGTACCACTTGTTGCAACAAAATTAGCTGGTATTCCCTATCGGGTTAAGGATGGAGAGAATGGACTACTGGTTAACCCAGGGAGTATAGAGGAGCTTACAGATGCAATTCGACGCCTGATTCTTGATTCAGGCTTACGGTTCAAAATCGCTCAAGGGGGAAGACAGACTATTGAACGCTTGACTTATGAGAACCAATCATATCGGGTAAGAGGACTCATAAATAAATACTATCCAGGTCTTCTCGCTGACGAGTAAGATCGTGGAACTCCTCTTGAAGTAGTGAAGTAACGACTCGAGGTATTTGTACCATTAACCGCTGCTTAATTATCCTTGATGGCATCGTTCCCACTGAGGTTATTGACTGCTCTATCGGGCTTTTGAGCCGATTTCTTAAGGTTGATTGGAGTAAAATTCAACGCTCCTTTCAACTAATCTTCTAATTCGACGTCTTTCTTCAGGTCGGAATTTTCTAAAGAAATACAACAGCCCGTAAAGATGTAACCGGGCAAGACGAGAAAAGGGATTGCGTTTAGTCAGGCGAGCGCAATGATGGATGATACGTATTTGGGAAATATACCATACTTCCCATCCTTTTTGCCACATTCTGACACAAAAATCAACATCCTCGGGACCATAAAAGATATTTTCATCTAAAAGACCAACTTCTCTTAAAGCCTTGGTTCTGATCAGTTGGTTGGCTCCTATTACATAATCAACTGGAAGTGATTTGTCATGAGTCCAATCTTCCATCATATGATGACGCCATATAGTCGTTTTCTTTACCCCGGGTAGGTTGGTCATTCGATTCAATATCGGCGCTATAAGATGGGGAATTCTTTTACAGCTAGGTTGTATAGAACCATCAGGGTAGAGAAGTTGAGCGCCAACTATACCCGCTTGAGGGCGAGCGCGAATAGCTTTAATTAATTTCTGAAGAGATTTCGGGAATACTTCGGTGTCAGCATCTAGGATCATTACGAACTCGGCTTCGGTTATGGCAAGGCCTTGGTTTCGAGCAGGTGCTACGCCTCGATTCTTGATATTCTGGATGAGATTGACTTGAGAGAAATCCTTTTTAATCAGTTCTACAGTATTATCTACCGAGCCGTTGTCAATAACCGTTACTTTAAATGAATCTTTGGGGGGGTAATTGAAGATTGAATTCAGGCAGCGTCTTAAGTCGCTTAGGCAATTCCAGGTGATTATAAGTATTTCAAGTGTTAGGGATTTAGACATGGGATTCTACGAAATATGGTGTTTATTTGCGCAGCATAATTTTTTTAGTATTCGGACTAAGATGATAATTCCCATCGGTGTGAATTATCTCTTATCGAGGGTCAGGGGCGGATCTATGTTACTTCTTTTTTGCTTCATCTTCTGCTAAGTATATCCAAAAAAATGTCTTGGTCAACGTTCAATTCATACCCTATTAACTTAAAATGTACTGGGATATATGTCAGCCGCGATTACTTCAGTCCTACTTTTAAATTTGACTTGCCCTCATGCATCGTTATAATCTGGTTTGTGAAAGGTACGTTAATGGAGGATGATCGTTTTGATGCGCCGTCGATCGAGGAGTGCCAGTGAAACGCGTCTTGGACATCTTCTTTTCCATTTTCGGTCTGTGGTTTGTTGCTTTAATATTCCCTTTGGTGGCGCTGGCAATCAAACTCGATTCCAGAGGACCGGCGCTTTACCGCGGTGTAAGGGTTGGAAGGGATGGCAGGCTATTCAAGATTTTCAAATTCCGTACCATGATAGAGGGGGCGGATAAGTGCGGTCCAAAACTGACTTACCGTAACGACCCAAGAATTACTAAAATGGGTGGTCTTTTGCGCAGATTAAAGGTTGACGAATTGCCACAGCTCATCAATGTCTTCCTGGGTCAGATGAGTATTGTCGGTCCGCGTCCCGAGGACCCGCAGTATGTATCCCACTACACTGAAGGCCAGCGTGCCATCCTTTCCGTCAAGCCCGGGATCACCGGACCTGCACAGATTCACTATGTGGACATCGAATCGCACATGGATCCCAGATGCTTCAATGAACAGTACATTGATGAGATTATCCCGGAGAAGTTCCGTCTCAATATGCTGTACATCCAGAATCGATCTCTAGCCCTTGATATGAGGATATTATGGAGAACCTTCCTTTCCCTGTTTCGTACAGAGATCAACAGGGTCAAGAATAACCGGAACAACAACCACCGGGAAAATACCAAACACAAGACCCCGGCAGCCACAGCGTTGTAACCCAGACTCAAGCAACCTATCTACGGACTTTTCACTCTTTTGTTATTTCAAGATTCTATGTCTACACTTCGGGTTATCGTAACCCCCGCTCGTAGAGTTGCAGAAACCGAGCAGTACTTGTCCTGGGAGAGTTCGATTGCGTGTTCAACACGTTCGTGGTCAAGTTTTCCCTTGATTACGTAGTGTAAGTGGATATCGGTGTATGCGTGAGGATGGTTAGGCTGCATGGTTCCTGTGACCTCGACTTGAATATCTTCGACCGGTTGCTTCATCTTGGAAAGGATCGAAGTCACGTCCATGGCAGTGCATCCCCCCAGCGACATAAGTAGAAGTTCCATAGGAGAGGTTGCGCCCTCACTGCCGCCGTGGGATTTATTACTGTCCATCATGGTCCAGTGACCGGTCTTCTCCCCGTAGGCTGCAAATGACAGCCCTTCCACCTGCTTGATAGTAACCTTACGTGTTGGTTTTTCTGTCATAGGTTTATCTCCTGGCTACCAGATCAGGTTCCTTCCTGCCAGGAAGCCAGGTACTCCTGCTGACGCTTTGTAAGCTTATCTATCTTGACCCCCATCGACTTTAACTTGATTGATGCAATTTGGCGATCGAGTTTCTCAGGGAGATTGTAGACCTTCTTTTCAAGCTTAGAACCATTCTTCAAGATGTACTCTGAAGCCAGGGACTGATTGGCGAAGCTCATGTCCATCACCATGGCCGGATGCCCTTCGGCAGCGGACAGGTTGATGAGTCTGCCCTCGGCTAGAAAGTAGACCTTTCGTCCGTTTTTGAGGCTGTGCTCCACCACCTCTCGCCTGACTTCGCGCTTCCTGGTGGTCAGCTTGGCCAGATCGGTCTTGTTGATCTCCACGTCGAAGTGACCGGAGTTGGCAAAGATGGCCCCGTCCTTCATGTTTGCAAAGATCTTTTCCCAGATGACGTCGATGTCGCCGGTAAGGGTAACGAACAGGTCTCCCAGCGGTGCGGCCTTGATCATGGGCATCACCCGGAAACCGTCCATCTCAGCTTCCAGAGCCTTTACTGGATCGACCTCGGTGACGATGACCTTGGCCCCCAGGCCTTTGGCCCGCATAGCCACACCCTTGCCGCACCAGCCGTAACCTGCCACCACGACAGTAGAGCCGGAGATGAGGAAGTTGGTGGCCCGGATTACCCCGTCCAGGGTGGATTGCCCGGTACCGTAACGGTTGTCAAACAGATACTTGGTCTGTGAATCGTTCACCGCGATAACCGGGTACTCCAGTGCACCGTCATAAGCCATGGCCCGGAGCCGGATGACCCCGGTGGTGGTTTCTTCCGTTCCTCCTACCACGTTGGAAAGCAGCTCCCGGCGCTTGGAATGCAGGGTGGAAACCAGATCGGCGCCGTCGTCCATGGTTATGTTCGGTTTGATATCCAGGGCGGCGTTGATGTGTTTGTAATAATCGGTGTTGTTGACTCCCCGGATGGCGAATACCTCAATGCCGTGGTCTTGGACCAGGGAGGCGGCCACGTCATCCTGGGTGGATAAAGGATTGGATGCGCACAACCGGATATTGGCTCCTCCAGCCTTGAGGGTAAGTGCGAGGTTGGCGGTTTCGGTGGTTACGTGCAGGCAGGCGGCAATGTTTTTGCCTTTCAGGGGTTTTTGACTCTTGAAACGTTCGCGGATGAGTTCAAGCACCGGCATGAACCTGCCCGCCCATTCGATACGGAGCTTGCCCTGGGGGGCAAGTTTAATGTTTTTAACGTCGTGACTCATGAATCTCCTTTTAGGTTAACCACAAAGGACACACGAGAAGCGGGCGAAGGTCGCGACGAGTGAAAACGACGGAGTTGTTTCCAGAGAACACAAAGATCAGAAATCGTTTCGTGTCCGGTCATGGTTCTTGCATTTCTGCTTATAATCAATCTGTGATATCTGCGTCATCTGCGGATATTTTACTATCTATACCCCGGCTTTCTGCTTCAGGGCGTCAACCGCGTCAAGCTTCTCCCAGGTGAACTCAGGCTCGGTCCTTCCGAAGTGACCGTATGCCGCCGTCTTGCGGTAGATGGGACGCAGGAGATCGAGTTTCTCGATTATGGCCCGCGGCCTGAAGTCGAACTCGGAGTTGATGATATCGGCTAATTTCCGGGGTTCGATCTTGGCGGTGCCGAAATCGTCGATGGACACCGACGCCGGATCAGGTTCGCCGATAACGTAGGCCAGATTAACCTGCAGGCGTTCGGCCAGACCGGCCGCTACCACGTTCTTGGCGATGTAGCGGGCGAAGTAGGTTGCCGAGCGGTCGACCTTGGAGGGATCCTTGCCGGAGAAGGCTCCGCCGCCGTGAGGGGCCAGACCGCCGTATGTGTCAACGATTAATTTGCGTCCGGTCATCCCGGTGTCGGACTGGGGACCTCCGATTACGAACTTGCCGGTGGGGTTAACGTAGTAGCGGGTGCGCTCATCCAGCATCTTGTCAGGCAGGACGGCCTTGGCCACATTCTCGATAATCTCGTGGCGGGCGTCTGAGGTTATCTGATGACCGGAGGAGTCGAGTATCTCCTCGGTGTGCTGGGAACTCAGCACTACGTTTACGATTCTTGAGGGGTTCCCGTCCACGTACTCCACCGTAACCTGAGACTTTCCGTCCGGGCCAAGATAAGGCAGTATTCCCTGTTTGCGTACCTCGGTCAGCCGACGGGTAAGCTTGTGGGAAAGCATGATGGGCAGGGGCATCAATTCAGGGGTTTCGGTACAGGCATAGCCTATCATAAGACCCTGATCTCCCGCGCCACCCCGGTCTACTCCCTGGGCGATATCCGGCGACTGACGGCCTATGGCGTTGAGAATGGCGCAGGTTGCCCCGTCGAAACCGTAGCGATGATTGGTATAACCTATGTTAGCCAGAAGATCGCGCACAAGAGGTGCGAGGTCAACGTAGCATTCGGTGGTTATCTCCCCGCCTACGATAACCAGACCCACGGTGATGAATGTCTCGCAAGCCACCCGCCCCTTTACATCCTGGCGAAGAACCTCATCCAAAACAGCGTCGGATATCTGATCACACACCTTATCCGGGTGTCCCTCGGTTACCGACTCTGATGTTAAAAGCACTCTCTCCAACTACTTCCTCCTTTCAAGTTGGCGGATTTTAAAAACGTTAATGGCAAGTATACCTTTACTGGTCTCCAAGTCAATGACAAGTGCTCTTTTTCCAGACTTGACAAGGTCTAAAGGATAGCTAATTTCATACTAGGAGGAAGTATGCTAGTTCAATTTACTATATTCCCCACAGATCAGGGGGAAAGCGTGGCAGGTTTCGTAGCATCGGCCATAAAGATAGTGGAATGCTCCGGCCTGCCCTACAAGCTCGGGCCGATGTCGACCACCATCGAAGGCGAATGGAACGAGATTTTCGAGGTAATAAACCGCTGCCGCAAGGAGCTGCGCAAGCACTCCCGCCGAGTCTACATAGTTATCTCGGTGGACGACAGAGAAGGAGCAGAAGGCCGCATCGAGGGAAAGATTCAAGACGTGGCAAAAAAACTGGGGCATGAGCCAAAGATGTAGTTTAATAATGTCTAATTAGTTGGGATCAATGACGAACCACCGCAGCAAGAAGTAGTGCCGTCGAATATCGGAAGATGGTTAGTACCTATAAAATGGATGGTTGATAATTTCGTCTTATCTTCCTCGCTTATGTTACGACTCAAGGTTTCACGCAGGGTATCACTATCAAGGCAAAAAGAAAAAAGGACCATCTCAAATTGACCTTCGGTCATTGCATGTATTGTCGAAAGAAGCTCCACTATTGCAGAGCATTTGTCTTTACTTACTTTGTCTATCTTACATTCAAAACCACGACCTAGATTATTTACAGAATCCCAAAAAGCTACATCGAGTGTCTTCCTCCTCCCCCTTTTGCTGGACCAAAACCCTCTATCTGTCGTAATCTCTACGTAAACTTCCCTCTTTGTTTTCCCCACGGATTCCGAGCGACCGTTAAGGAGATGATAAACCAAACCTTCCGGAATAGCACCCCTTAAGTCATTTAGAAGCTGATCGGACTTTTTTAATTTTCGAGCATCTTTAAAGACTCGAAGATATTCTTTACCTGCAAGTACTTTGTACGCGTGAAGGTTTTCGATATTATCTAATATCCAATGCTGACCATTAAATTCATCCATGATGTCTGCCCAAGATTCTCTTGCTTGAGAATTTTTAGCGAGTTATTGACATAGTTCATCCACTTGCTCCCAAATAGGTTGACGCGAATGAGGCATTAATTTCAGATCGACTTTTTTTAACACTGCTTAAGACTACCCTTCTAGTTTATCAATCTTTTCAGGTAGACCCTTGACTTGATACCCTGCTTTTTCAGACAAGAACTTTATGGTTTCTAAATGCCGTGGCCAAAACATGTTGATCATTACCTTGAGGGTTTCCTCAGAATTGACTGACTCGGGAGTAAACCCGTCTTGGTCTTTGAAGCGAGCCTCACTTACCAGAACCAGTCTTACTTTGGATATAGTCATCTCTGAACGGAGAAAATCCTTGCGAGCTTATTATCATCCGGTTTTATCTCCACTCGCCTCCCAAGGTATATAATGGCACTGTCTTTGTCTTTAGGAACTGAAGCCGGCGGTAATTCGTGGAGTCCAGCTTCCCTAACCCTGAAAAAAATCAACTCAATCATAGAATGAATTGTTATTTTTCACTGTTCTGCGATAGCATAAGGGCCTTTTTCAAGCTCCTTGTACTCGAAATAACCGTGAAGAACTCCCTTAAAAGTTCCCAAGGGAGTCTGTGCTTCTCCTTTTCCACTTAAGATGTGTGTGTGACCAAGTGCATCATTGACCCGCCTAAGAAATTTCTTAGGTTCATCAAAAAAAGACAGCTGTGCACTGAATTCTTTAAAGTCCTGCTGCCTTCTAATAATCTTCTGACGAGTATTCTCTAGAAATCGGTGAAGAATTTCGTATTCTTCTAGGTTCGAAACCCGGGCCCCTAGATTCTCCAGATCTTTAGGAAAACGTTCCGCTAACCATCTATCTGTTTCTTCTTCTCTGAGTTGAAGGTTTTCCAAATCTTCGATTTCTCCGCTTGGATAATCAGTTTCAAAAATGCGCCTGTAATTATCAAGGTTGGACATGTAAAAGCAGGCCAAAAGTGCTTGCGCTGAAAATCGTGCAATGTATTCCTGCGTACGGGGAAATATTGTTAGTTGTATAGCAAACATTTCGCTTAAAGTTGAAGGCTCTAAGGGTAGGGGCCTGGATTTATCTTGCCACTCTCCGAAATAATCACCTATACTTTTCTTAACGATTTGTTTGCTTTTTTCACTCATGGAATTACCTCCGTTTAGTGATCACTATTTGAATTATAGGGTTGGACAAATGCATGTCAACCCCCTACGGATTAGCAAACACTCGCCGCTGGGCGGTAGTGATTTTAGTTCGTATACGTCTCCCCACCCCCATCAACTTCATCTTCATCATCGCGGCCACCAGCGCGTCAGGAAAGTGGTCATCCTTTTTTACAATATGCCCGTGAGCGTCGCGCCGCCAGGCGCGAAGCTGACGCAGAAGGGTTATGTTACTCTCAGGTATCTTGATGCGATCCTTCTCAAACAGATACGAAAGAATAGCTACACCTTCTTCCTTGAAGCTTACAAACGGTACCCCCAAGGTTTCTGAGGTCGGCCCCCATACTGCAAAGCCCTCGTCGCGCAGTCGCGAGTTCTCGAAAGGATGCGAAGAGTCTGCAAAAACCTCCCTCAAACCGAATCTCGAACGCAGTTCCTTCAGTCTTTCAACTATTGTATCGATCCCGTGTCGGTGGAAGGCCTCTGTGTGCAATACGTGAACCTTATCTTCTATTAGTCCAAGAACGACCACAGCGGTCATCCCGGCAAAACCCCAATCTACCCCACAAAAGCTCAGCATCTCACAGTGATTTACAGGAATTTCTTCTTCCTTTACGACAGCTCTATCGATTTCCTCAGGGGCAATGACACAACCCGCGGAAGCAGGCCTCATTCCCATCACCTCGACCTCGAAGGTTTCGCGATTGGTGTCGCGCCACTCGCCCACTATCTCATCTACGTCGATCCAGCCGTCAGAACGTTTGGCCTTGCCTTTGCAGTAGCGCTCTTTGAATTCGGCAACAGGACATTCCTCACACCTGTATTGACATGGTTTTGCAATATCGAAACTCGACCAGCGGTAAAGCTCGTATCCCTGGCTTCTGTGATCTTCCACCAGCCTGGCAAAGGAGCCTGTAAGCTTGTGATAGGTCGAAGACCTCATGATGATTGCAGGACAGGCTGTCCTTACCGTATACCTTGCCGCCCTGATTACGTCTTCTGCGGCTTCCGCTTCCTCGTCGATTATCAGAAGCGCTCCGCGTTTGCTTCTACCGAGATGGAGACCGCGAATCGAGCGTGCCGAGGCTGTTCGCGCCACTATCCTGTTTCCGTGCACACCCACCAGGTCGCTGCGCCGCAGGTGTTCTACCACGGTTTCGGTCTCGGCAAGTTCCAGCCACTCGGAGATGTAGGAAAAAAGGGTCAAGGCCTGGGTCTCAGAACCTGCCACGATGCCTACGTCGAAGTCACGGAAAAGGAAGAAGGCGGTTGCAAGAAGCGCCGCCCCAAAGGTCTTGCCCCCGCCGCGCGGGGCGAGAACCACCGACTTGGAGACTTCCAGCGAGTATAGGTCATAGAATAACCTTTCAAATTCCTTAAAGAAGCGTACCCCGCGCTCCGTAAAGAAGAGCGCGGGGTCTTTCCGGTAACGCGCAAGGAGGGGTGCACGTGTACGCAGATGCTCGAGGATTTTACCGAGCAGGGTCCTATCTTCGGGTACCATCAGATTTCAACTCGGCCTCGAGCGCTGCGATAATCTCTTCCCGCTTCAGCTCGAACTCAGCCCCAAAACCTTACGTAACACAGAAAACAAAGGCTCAAGCCAGGTATCCAGATCTCCATGCCTTTTGCTTTCCTCGATTGAGGTCAACAGGTTCTCTTCGGTCTTTATCAAGCCGGGTAACAACCTTGCCGCACGTTCCAGGATGGTCGTCTCATCGCCGGTAGACTTGACCATCTCGAGATAGCGCTTCTTTAATTCTTCTAAAGCCAGGATCGCCTCGTCTCTGAAGCGAGCCAGATCAGGTATCTTGTTCTCGGTCGCCTTCATTCTTTCTCTTTCCCTTTTTACGCTTACGAACCAGCCGGTCGAGTTCCCGCAGGGCAAGCTTGCGATAAAGGGTGTAGAGTTCCGATTCCCGATCTGCGAACAATTGGAGTCTCTCCTTGAGATCCTGCTCCCTGAGTCGGCGTTCTGTTCGCCAAACACGCCACAAAGCGACTACCGCCACAACAAGAAAGGCAAGTGGAATCCCGAAGTCCCGTACCAGGGCTCCGATGTTCATCTCATTTTTCCTTGCCCAGGAACCTCAAGATATCGGTGATGTTATCGCCTAATTCGGCCTTCTTGGATAGGGAGTACTTCAGTATCGCGTCGTAGAACTTGCGGTCGTCGGATTGAGTGTTTCTAAGTTCGTCGAGGGCTTCGCGCAGATGATTCCGCGCTTCCTCCAGGGCATCGCGCAAATCGCTGTTGATCTTGTCACGTTCACAACGGCGGACAGCCAAAGACACCGCCTCACAAGCCTTTGCTACCTGTTCGATGATCACGTAATCACCTCCGATTCATTGTTTTCAAGCTTTCGCCACGAAAGTGGCCCACAGATTCCGTCTATTTCCAGACCGGCATCGCGCTGGAAGCCAATGAACGCTGATTGTGTCTTCCTTAACCAATCACCGTCGGCAACCAGCCTGCCGTCAAGGCGCTTGTTAAGAAGCCCCTGCATCCGGGCCACCCAGGGATTGCGGATTCCGAACCGCAGCGTAGGACGCCAGTCCTCCTTTCCCGCAACCCAGCGCGCAAGGTCGCGTGCGCCCCACAGGGTCAATGAAATGACCTTGCCTGGATGCGCATGGACTCTTTCAGTGAAGAATGAGTAGGGTTCTCCTTCATAACCTCCTGCAATTGCAATGCATCCGGCTGACCATCGGCCAATCGAGGAGCCTGATCCTCCTGCGTGTACGTGGATGCCGAACCGCCCGACGTACACCCTTTCACTCATGTCCTGGGTGAAATCCGCATCACGGTCACGCCAGACCCTATCCAGGCCCGAGGCCGAAACCAGCGCCGGCCTGCCGCGATGCTTACCCGGCTTGTAGATGTGCCTGCCCCAGACCAGGTGGGCAGCACCCGCAGGATGGGGCTCGAGTTGAGTGTAGTAGCGCCCCGGCTCGGTGGTCGCCCGTAACACCCGTAACGCCCGTAACACACCACTCTCCTCCAGTCTCCCTCCCCCTAGTATACCATTATCGCCAACCGAGGATTCAACTTGCTTCCAGAATAACACCACGCAGTCGTTGTACCTGTCAGGTACGTTTTCCACCAGCTCAATCAGACCCGGCAACTCGGCAAGCCGTTGAGCTCCCTCAAGGCATAAGATGTTGAGTTCGTCGGTCTCAGTTCCGACCTCTATCCTGAGCGCTTGGAGAAACTCACAGACCAGATTGTAGGTCAATTGTATTTTATTCATTCACGACTCCCTTCCCGCTTCATGCAGGCTTCGTGCGGGATGTACTATTCAATTATGTAAGAAAACCTGAAGGACGCAATAGAAGCATGACAATTCAGCACCCCAAGAAGATACTTCGTCTTGGAGAGTCCGATTTAACACCTCACGATCCTGCCTCGCAGTATCGCCGGGACCCTGAAATTCATCAATAGTTCAGGAATCCTTTCGCGCTCCTAAGGAGCATTACCCCCCCAGTATTAGCTGTGGATGACAAAGGAGATCAGTCCGGCAGTCGTCGAACCTGGAGGAAGAATCCATCCTTCCCGTCCATGCTGCAGATGTAAGTCACATAGCGGCCTTCCGGAGAGAAGAATGCTTCCCCTCGCCCAGACTCCCCGGCGGCATAAAGAGAATAGCTCACTCCCTGGCCCGAGCAGGGCCGCAGTTCGGGAGAAGGCATTAGTTTGAACGCAATATAGTTCCGGTAGTTCCTTGGAGAGTAGTTTACGAGTGCCTTTTCCTCGCCGGGCATAAAGCTCAGGTTGACCTTGTAGAGTAATTTTCTCATAAGACCCTGTGGCAAAACTAAAAGATCTCGACTGTATGCAAGGGAGGAATCGGTGAGCGCACCGACAGGAACAATGGTGGAGTAAAAAGGTGCTTCCCGAACACGTTGTCTGTAAACATCCAGAACCAACCAGCGTTTCTCGGGCGAGAGTCGCCAGTCCATCCGCGTGCAAGGGGGAGTGAACCTTCCAAGCCAGCGGGCTTCGTAAGGGGGATTGGCAAAATCGCTTACCGCAGGATACTCGAAACTCAAATCCGGCGCCATTCCCCAGGACATCTTGTCACCGAGAAAGAAAACCTTACCGCTATCGGAAAGGAACGATCGAATGGATGGAGTGAGCGAATGAACAGGTGTATTTAAAACGACCGTTTCTTTTTCGCTGTGAACGAGGTTCCAGAAATAGACCTTCCAGCGCTCTGTGGGGCATATCTCGTCTTTTCGCCAGTCGGTCTCCCGAGGTTCTCCTTGGGCGTAAAAAAACCTACCATCGACCGTAAGGAGCGCATTGGGAGGAAAGCCGGTACTCGAATCTGTTACACCGACGCGAAGCACAACCTCTGCGCGGGAAAGATCAATTACCAGAAGCACCGGTGCTCCCGCTTTTACGTTCCGACTCGGAATGCCGTCCTCAAAGGTGTAGCAATACCCTGTATAGAGCGCTAGATAGGGGGATTCGACATCGATGACAAGACCCCGTATTTCTGCCTGTGTTCGAGGGGGTGTCGAATGGATGTCAACCAGGTAAAAGTTCTCTCCTCGATCGATAAGCGTCTTTCTCGTATCCCCAGGTGGCATTTCGGTTTTCAGGTCACCCAACCGCCGCATACCGGTTGTATCTCCAAGAGGAAAAGGAAGCATTATCCAGCCGTCGTGAGGCAGATACCTGAGGTTCTCCGTAGAGTCGAATTCCGAAATTTCGTACCTGAACCTGAAACAACGGTCACTGGGAAGATCAGGAGGAAGGGGAAGGATCAGGCTGTCTGCAATCCCAGGTTGGGATAGAGAGAAACGATGCAGCTTGACATCGTACGCTCCGCTTTCAGATTCAATAAGGCTGGCGACGTAAGCTATGCTGTCGGTTAATCCTATGTAATCCGAGCACGGACTGAACTGACCAGGGATTGAGAAAACCAAAGGCAGTGTCTCGTGTACCCCAGGTGATTCACACAGAACCGCTCCGAAAATCATTATCAGAGAGAGAGCCAGAGAGGATGCTTTCAGTTCGACATTACGCCTCATGTTTACATGATAAAAAAGGACCGGGGTGTCAAGCCTCATAGTTCAAAGCTAATACCCCTGGTTCTGGCTTCGTCAAAAAGCTTTTTTATCGACGGGTATCCGCTTTTCCGATATCCGTGATCTACGTAGGGCTTACAGTATCCAGGGATATAGCCGTAGTTCAACTCCTTTATTTTATTATAAAGGTCTCTACATCTTTCGTAAAGCCAATCAGTTTTGCCTGATTCCACAAGTGCGTCGCGAATTGTTTCCAGTTCGTACACACAAAGCTCGATGTTGGATTTACGAACTATTGTTTCTTCTGAACTCTCGAATTTTGCCGTGTTCGAGGCGAATGCATTTACCCTTTCCACGGTCCAGCCGTGGCAATGACCTGAACTCTGACCAAATGTAGATGTATAACCATACTTCTTGAGGAGTCGCAGTTCGTAAACCTCGTGCATTATCGCCGCGCGGACCACCGCCAGAGATACGCACCACGCCGAGATAGTTATCCGGGAGAAGGCTGACTCTGCTACGGAATTTGGATTGCTCAGGTATTTTTTTACCTGATAGGAACCGAATCTTAAGCCAAGATGACTCTCCCACTCCTCAAAGCTTGAACTCAGACGTCTGAGCGGATAACTGACAACTTTATTTCCCTTGCTGTCCCAGTTGGTCCAATCCTTTGGGTCGGGTTTATTCGTAAATTTCGACGTCACCTCAGATTCTTGCAAGGCTACATTGGGAGGTCCTTGTGTATCTGGTGCTGATTTATTCAGTTTCAATAAAAGCCATGCCCTTGCCATTCCTACATGGGTATCCTGAACATACACTCCATAATCTTCACATTTCCCAAGATCAACCCCTTGGTAATATGGTGTGAGTGTCGACATTTCAACTCCTTTCTGACGTACAATCTTTCGTTCATACCCTGGGTGAACTCAGCATCACGCCATACCCGATCCAACCCTGAAGCCGAAAACCAGGCTCGGCAAGAGGCTGATCTCCCTCAAGGCTTAGGATGTTGAGTTCGTCGGTCTCAGTTCCGACCTCTATCCTGAGTGATGAAAGAAACTCACAGACCAGATTATATGTCAATTGTATTTTACTCATTCACGACTCCCTTCCCGCCTCATGTGGGCTTCTTGCGGGATGTACTATTCAATTTTGTAAGGAAACCTGAAGGACGCAATAGAAGCCTGACTATTCAATACCCTCGAAGATACTTCGTCTTGGGGACTTAACACCCCACGCGTTCGCTACGCGTCCGCGCTGGGGTTTAGATACGCAGTGTTAGTTCAGGAATCCATTCACGCTCCTAAGGAGCATTATCCCTCCAGTATTAGCGGCGGATGACAAAGGAGATCAGTCCGGCAAGCGCCGCACCTGGAGAAAGGAGTCTTGCTTTCCTTCTATCTCACACAGGTACCCGACGTAGCGACCGTCCGGAGAGAAGATGACATCGGCACAGAAACGTTCATTAGGGCCGGTGAAACTCACGAGCTTTTCACTGGGAATGTGGTAGAGCATGTAGTACTGACCTGAACTTGAGCCACTGTCAAAACTTGAGACAAGTACCCACTCCTCACCGGGCAGAAAATCCCAAGGCAGGACCTCTAATAGATCCGGGGGTAGCTGAACCAGGTCAGGCAAGCGGTGTGAACACCCAGGATAGCTGAGATGGGAGGTCGGAACAAGGATTGTCTTTCGGCCCTTACGTTGATAAGACGGTTCGTTTATCTCACCCTTTTCCTGGAATGCATTAACGATCAGCCAGCGGCGCTCGAACGACAAATCCCACGTAACAGCCCAGCGCCAACCGGGTTCGGGAATCAGGAGCCTGCGGAGCCAGGCGAGTTCCAGAGGAGGACCCTCCAGATCGGATACCGCCGGCACCTTGGCGAAATGATCGTAGATCCAATCCGCTCCCCAGTCCGACGTACTTGACACGAATAGAGGCTTGCCGCCGGTTCCAGGAAAGTTGCACGGGTCGTAATACAAAGCATTCCAGGGGATAAGTGCCGTATCTCGAAGAGAATCACCTGAGCCCAGCCGCCAGGAAATTACCTCCATTGTACCCGCCACATAGGAACGAAACAGCGGATGCAAGTCCGATAAGTACTCTAGATACATGGAAGGCTCGAACGCGACACCGTCCAGGCACTCCCAGGATATCAAAAAATTAAGCCCGGGGAGGTAATAAGCCGTGTTAGACCACCCCCATCCGCCCGTCACGCATAAAAGCTTCCGGTCGGCAGTAATACATGCGTATTCCTCGGGGTGGTCATAATCTCCCCACATGAAGGGAACACGAAGCGCAATACTCAAATCACGCATGTCTATTACCAGGAGTTCGCTTTGTTCGTAGGAAACGTCCGATTCGTACGGCCTGCCCTTGTAACCTGTGGAAACGAGAAGGTAAGGCTCGGAATAATCAATTGACTCGCCGCTTATGAAAGCTATAGTTCTGAGCCGGATCGAGTGAACGTCCACTACGTAGAAGCATTCGCCGTCCTGGCGAAGCGAAAGGTAAAACCGCCCTTTTGACGCATCTCTGCTGCGCGGCGCTAATTCTCCAAGCCGCAGCATCCCTGATGTGTCGCCCACAGGAAAGGGCAGAAGCGCCCATCCGCTGCGGGGAAGCCTGGCAAAAGCACTCCATTCCATGCCGTTCATTGAAAGCATCCCAGGACTGTATCCCTGATGATATGGGGGGAGATGAATCCAAAGTATTGTATCCTGGGACGTAAAAGGGAAATAAAAGGTATCAGCGTTCCGGGGATTGCCGAAATAGATTCTCGCCAACCTTAGCCTTATTGCCTTTCCCGCACCATGCAGAAGCTTTAGCGAGTAGACAAGGCTGTCAGTAAGGTCGAAGTACTCGTTCGAGCAGTATATCGAAAAGTCGCTTGCAGTGTCTGTGGGAACGGAAAGAATCAGCGGGAGTGTATCGGTTGGCTTGGACGCAAGCCCAGTCGCCTGTTCTTTACACCCGGAAAGCGCTGCTACGAAACAGCTGAGTAATACTGACCAAGCTTTCTTTACCATAGAAATGATAATAACAAGAAAACTTATGTTGTCAATGTAATGTGATCGATAAATTCCCTCTTCTGCCTTGCAGGGTGTAAGTCCCGTTCAAGGAAAGCTGATCCCAACGGATCCCCAGTGGTATTGCTTTTGAGAAATAATCCGCTATGCCGGACTTTTGTGTGTTCTTGTAGCCGTTGGGGGTGTAGTCCTCGTAGTAACCTGGAATGAATAACTCGTTGCGTATCAACTCTCGGACATCGGTAACGTTCTTAAGATAGGTAGCGTCGGTTGAATTCATTTCACGGAGTTTTCTTGCAATGAAGGATAGTTCCAGATAGGACCTCATGATGTTTTTCATCCTTTTCGTGGTTTCAGTTGCATCTTCCCTAGGGAAATTTTTAACGTAGTCGCAGGCGGTATTGTGAGGGTCGCTGAGGTTCCAGGTATAGCCGTAGACGAACACCACATTAATGTATATCTCTATGAACTCATGGAGAATCAAAGCCCTTACAACGGCGCTTGACGTACACCGGTTCGAGATCGTTATGGTTGGGCGGGTGTCACCCCGCTCAGGGTGGTAAGAACATGCCCCAAGTTTATTCTCGTCAGACTCGTTTTTTGTTGCCCAGTACAGCGATCTGCCGTCGTACGCCTTAAAATTTCCGCCTTTTTTGATACGCTCATCGATGCTGTTCTTGATTTCCAATAACCTGCGTCCCCACCAGCCCTGTCCGTCTATCTTCATGGTTTTTTGATTGTAAGTGACGTGTTTAGATGCCGACCACTTGTTGAGCCAATCACGTTCTTTCTTGAGGGTATCCGTTGTAATGACTATTTTGGTGTGGAAACGGGTTGCATCTACCTGTGGTGCGAAGTAGCCCGTCAGTTTTTGTGCTCCGGACATTGTTACCTCCGTTCTCGGTTTTCACTCTACCCTTACGTCCTTGTTATAGAACGTTTCGTGACGAGTACAATATAAGCCTGACTATTCCGCTTCACACGCAGATACTTCACATCTACTTGGGGGTTCCGATTTAACACACCACGATCCTGCTTCACAGTATCGCCGCGACTCGGATACTTATATTAGTTCAGGAATCCTGTTGTCTCACGCTCTTAATGAGAATTTCCCCAACAGTTAGCGATGGATGACGAAGGAGTTTAGTCCGGCAAGCGCCGCACCTTGATGTAAGGCCTTGATCCGGCGCTCGACGTATAGCCCACGTAGCGGCCGTTCGGAGAAAAAAACACCTCAGTGAGAAAGGGGTCCGTAATATTGTACCTTGCACCAAGAGCCACAGGTCTTGCTTCCCCGCCGCACCGGTAAAGTTTAGGGGTCGTACCGACGACTATCCAGGACAAAAACATTGCTGCCCAGTTCTTGGGTTCGAACCTGATAAGCACCCACTCCTCACCCGGCAGAAACTCGAAACTGGCTCGGAACAGCCTTCTCATTAGCCACCCGCAAGGGAACCGGCGGAGTTTGCCCACTGAATCCAAACCACTTGGATCACAAAGCGCTCGCGACGACAGGATTCGCGAGTACCGGGAGAAAATGCTTTCATAGCCTTTGTAGTAATCCAGTACGAGCCACCGGCCCTGCGGGGAGAGCCGCCAGTCGAGCCAGTTCTCTTCATCTCCAAGCAGCCGGCGGAACCACAGGGCAGAGTAGATAGAATCGGAGAAATCGGACAGAGGAGGAACCTCGAACGACCTGTCTATCTCCATTCCCCAGCTATTCTTAGAACCCACAAACCAAACTTTGCCATCTGGGGCAATAAAAGGGTATGTGTCGTGTAAACCCAGGGCATACCTGGGAACCCGGACGGTCTTCTCGGTTCTCTCGCCTGTCCTAAGGTTAATCTCAAGAACGTTGTGGCGCTCGGTCATGAACACTATGGAATCTCTTTTGGGATCAGGCATACTCAAGGTATCTACAAGGATGAGCCTTCCGTCAGGAGTAAGCATCACTGTACCCTCGCGGTCGGGCAGGTCGAGAACGGTATTCATCTTTTCAAGATTGATTACCATGAACCTTACGTCATTGCCCCCCATATTATCCTGAAAAATATTAACCCCCCATTCAAGATACTTGAAACCTGTATAGAGTAACAGATAGGGGTAGTAATAATCGAGCACAAGCCCCTCGAACGAGGCGACCGTTCTCGGGGAAGCCGAACTCATATCCACAAGATAGAAGTACTGTCCTGAGGAGTGCAGATCACGCTCGAACCGCTCACGCGTAAAGGTGTCGCAGTAGAGCCCGTCAAGGTGACCGAAGTGAAGCATTGCTGATGTGTCGCCGAGGGGGAGAGGATAAAGCACATAGCCGGGCTTGGGCGGCGTGAAGCACCAGTCGTGCCACTCGTTTATATTCAGCTTGTTTCCATGCGGCACATACGCTCTATTATATACATTCAACAACGGTTTGTCAGTGTATATAATGGTATCGGCCTTGTGCGGAGCTTCAAGCTCGATCCGGCGCAGTATTATTCTTCCCATTGAGTTATTTTTCGGGACATATTCCGTTATGCACAAAAGGCTGTCGGTAAGCATGAAGTAGAAGTTATCCGAGGTTCCTGAAAAGTCCGAGTAATAAGATGGAAGCTGTACCGAAAGCACGAGCGGCGGTTTTCTACTGCATCCGGTTGACAACAGGACGAGGCTTGTCGCCAAAGCCCAAGGCCAGAACCACTTTCTCATATTAGTTAATAATAGTCAAACAATCAGTCTTGTCAACCCCCGTTTACTTCGGTTTAGGTATGATACCTGCGGCTTCAGCCGGTGCGAATATGAAAGCGATAGAGGAATAATCCTTGTTTCTGTACCCGTAATCCACGTAGGCCTCGCAGTAGCCTGGTATGTATTTCGAGTTTTCGATAGCGGACAACATGCTGCCAATAGCAGCAATGCTAATCCCTGCTCCTACCAGCCCCAAAGCGGCCAGACTAAAGGCACCCGCATACCATTTTATCTTGTTCAAGTCGTCCTTGCACCGGTTAAGATTATTTATTCGTATTGTTCTCTCACGGCCTGGGTCTTCAAAGGTATACTTCCTTACGATCTCGCAGGTTTCATCGTGAGCGTCAACCTGTCTTGAGTCCAATCTGTTGGGTGCGGTAAATTGGTCATATCCTATCACGATGTAGTTCTCGATCTTCTCGTGCAATATTCCGGCACGAACCCACGCCAATGAAGCCAGCTTCTTGTATACAGTGATTGTTGTGGATGAAGACTGCGGCGTGTAGTCGGGTGGGGGATTGTCATTCTTTGAGTAACCAGACGCGCTGAATGTGGAGCTTGCGATTTCATTCCTATAGGTGTTTCCAGGAACACAATATATAGGACTACCCAAAACCTTAAGACATGTCGAGGAGAATTCGATAACGGGATGCCTTACACTGGAATTGGAATGTGTATATTTTTGAGGGTATTTCACCTTTCCCACCCAGTCTATAGCCAGTTTGATGTGTGCGTCTTTGACAGAGGTCCAAATAGATGTATCGTACTTGGGCCCGTCGTAGCTTAACGTTTGTTCAGCCATAAAACCTCCATTCCGGGCTTTCGTTTCCCTTTACGAGTTAATTTTAATATCCTCTGTGACGAACGCAATAGAAGCCTGACTATTTGATACCACATGTAGACACTTCTCTGGTTGGGAATCTTGAATTAAGTCACGCGTTCACTGCGCGACCGCGCGGGGACCCCGATTCTCAATATTAGTTCAGGAATGCAGCAGCTTTACGCTCGTAAGGGATTTTCCCCCCAGTATTAGCGGTGGATGAAAAAAGGAAATCAGTCCGGCAGTCGTCGAACCTGGAGAAAGGAGCCTTGCTTTCCTTCTATCTCGCACAGGTACCCGACGTAGCAACCGTCCGGAGAGAAGATGACATGTGAGGCTTCTCGTTCGTTCACGGCAAGCAAGGGAACCGGGGGCTTTTCTCCTGAACAGTCGTACAGCACAGGTTCCCCCTCCGGGTCATTCCTCGAAGCAAGCACCCATTTCTCTCCGGGTACGAAGTTGAGTTCTAAAGGCCACTCGCGGGAAAGAATCCGTAAGAAAGTCCCTTTTTTCTCGAGTACTGATCGGTGTATCAAGTCTTCTATCGGGATAAAAAGGACCTCTTCTCTATTTGCGTTTCTGTCGCTGAGGGTAAGAACAAGCCATTTTTTTTCAGGCGAAAGATACCATCGTCTATCGTGAAGCCCCTTTTTTATCTTCCTGAACTCGGCGAACTCAATCGGAGGGCCTTCGAGGTCGGTTATGGAGGGGGTATAGATAAAATCCCGGTTGAGGAAAAACCCGGGATACCCCCAACCTCCAGGGGGGCACAGAAAAAATAACCTTCCTTCGTCGAGGAAAGTTTCAGTCTCGTCATCGAGGATATCATAAGGCGCAATTGCCTCTTTCAGCGCAACAGTTCCGTTGTTAAGATCGTAAATAAAGAATCCGCAAGAAGCCAGACTGAAGTTCCGGAAAGGAACGTTTAACTTCAGGAACTGATCTTCCAGAAACGAAAACCGCGGCACTTTAAAAACGTCGAGCAAGCGGATCATTCTTCCTGTTGTCGACTCTGAGACATTAAAAAGATCGTTCTCCTTCATGTATCTTTTTTGTTCAATGAGATAAACCAGGCGCTCATCCTGATCAAAGCCCATTCTGCCTTTTATCATCAGGTATCCACCCGCAGTCAATCTCACTGGACGATTTCCACTGCCGTAATGTAATACCGGTAAAAAAGGTATCTCGAGCACCTCGGTCATTCTCCCCAGATCGACGACCACGAATTCGCTTCCCGCCATGTCGATGTTTTCGTGTGAGTACTCCATTGCCTTTCTCTTGTAACCGTATCCGGTATGCATAAGAAGATAAGGGTATACCGTATCGAGGACATACCCCTCGAATTTTGCAATTGTTCTCGGCTCCGGAGCGTTTACGTCCACGACGTAAAAAAGCTGATGATACTCACGTAATCCTTGTCCAAAGACCTTGAGAGGTCGGTCTTGCATCCTGACGTGTCCGAATGTCTGCATCCCGGCGGTATCGCCGAGCGGCACCGGAAAAACCGTCCACCCGCCCTGAGGGAAAGGCATTTTCGTTTCTTCCAACTCGTATGTAAGAGGTTCGAGTTTCTCCAAGATAAATGAAAAGCTGTCAAAAAACGGCTCCTTTACGAAGTAGGTAAAGGTCTCGGAGTCGGCTGGTTCGCTGAAAGGCACGCGTCTTAACTCGAGAAGATAGTTTTCAGGTTCCGGTTCAAAGAGCTTTATGTAGTAAAGAAAGCTGTCGGTCAGACCCGTTCTGAAAAGCCGGCCGTCTTGTGAGTATGGAACCGATAGAACCAGAGGCAGTGCCTCAGCCCCTTTTTTATGGCATCCCGCGAGAGGTATCAAAATCACAGATGCCATAAGGATTGATCTCATCACACCTGTGATATTAATAAGAAAACGGATGTTGTCAAGCTGATAGGTTGCAAACGAACGAAATTCGACCAATGGCGCTTCTAGCTTCTACCTCGTAACACCCGTAACACAACCCTCAACTCGTCACTGCACGACACAAGACGGTCGCTCAAAACAGGGTTCCAGACTCCAAGGAGAATATTTGCGCCCAGAAACGCAGTTCACCTGCCTTGACGCATGCCGTCTTATTTGATAGAATATATCATGAGAGTTGGAATCATCGGTGCAACCGGCCTGGTGGGTCGGACTACGCTTTCGATACTTGAAGAGCGCAACTTCCCGGTATCCGAGCTAACGCTCTTTGCCTCCGAACGAAGCGCAGGACAGAAGATCGCCTTCAAGGGTGAGGAGTATGAGGTAATGGTAGTCCCGGAGAACTGGGACCTTCTGGCAGACGTGTTCTTCTGCTCGGTCTCAGACGACCTGACAAGACCGATACTCGAAGGTTACTCGGGTGACGCCTGGATAATCGATAAGTCCAAGGTGTTTCGCATGGACCCTGCGGTTCCACTTGTCGTCCCTGAGGTCAATGCCGATGTACTCAAAACGACCTCCTCGAAGATAATCGCCAACCCCAACTGTACCACAATCCCGTTCGTTATGGCCCTCGACGCGGTACGCAGGGTCGCAGGTCCTGAACGCATAGTGGTCACCGCGCTGCAGTCGGCATCAGGCGCGGGCAAGGACGCATTAGCCGAACTTCGATTGCAGCGGGAGTACCTTGCAACGGGTCAGGAGGTTCCTGCCGATGCGCAAGAGGTGTTCGGTCGAATCCTGGCTTCAAACCTCATCCCCCAGATAGGCTCGTTCGATAAATCGGGAGAATCCTCGGAAGAGCGCAAACTACGAGCCGAGAGTCGAAAGATACTGGATGATGCTCGACTTCCTGTCTACGGCACCTGCGTGCGGGTTCCGGTCGAGGTCGGTCACTCGTTGTCTGTAACCTTCATCTTTACCGAAGCGGTTGAACTCAAGAGAATTGAGAAATCCCTTGCTTCTTATTCCGGTATTAAGTATCTATCCGGCAGCCATTACTTCACGCCGAGTCAAGCTGCCGGCAAGGACGAGGTTTACTGCTGCCTCCTGCGCCATTCTCCGGAGGACAAAAAAGTTATCCACATGTGGATAACTACGGATAATCTCCGGAAAGGTGCCGCCCTAAATGCAGTTCAAATAGCAGAATGCCTGATTTAATCAACTGAATTTTAATCCGAGGTTTCCAGCTAAAGGTATACTTTTCATCAAAAATAATAGTAAAATACGATTTCTGCAATCCATCTAACTCTTTTTATAATAGATAGTTAATTTGTTATTTGGATTTAGGATGCAAAACTATTGACAAATACTCGCTGATGTGGTATACTTTTTATCCAATGATAATTCAGCGTGTCACAGGATACCTGAAGGAGCGAGTGGCGTTCCTTGTCGAATCGGGTACCGGATCCAGGATTGTGAAATTGAGTGTACCCCGGTGGATAATAGCGAGCCTTGCTTTGGCTTTCCTTATACTGCTGGCCGGCGTGTTTTCCTTTATTGCAGAAGGCGGTCTGGGTTATAACAACCGCAGGCATCTTGAAAGTAAAAACCAGAGGCTTATGGGGAAGTATCATGTTCTCAAGAAAAGGGCGGATTCCCTGGAGCGAGCGTTGGCACTTTTAGAAACGCACGACATTGAACTTCGGGTTCTGAAAGATATGGAAGTTCTTCCCTCCGACGTCCGCAAGTTAGGCGTCGGTGGCACGGCCGCAGAGCCCGAAGAGTTGATTGAACTCAAAAAATTAGAGACCCCTAATTATCAGGATATTGCCGAGATTCGTCAAGGGATCGATGGACTCATGCGAAGGGCGAAGCATCAGAATGAAAGCTTTGCTGAGATCGACGCCGTACTTCTCAGGAACGCCGAGATTTATGACCATATCCCTTCGATTGTACCTACGACCGGGACCTACTGCGGAAAATTCGGATACCGGACCGATCCTATCCTGGGCATCCGGAAGATGCACTGCGGCGTGGACATCAGCAATTTAAGCGGTACTCCTATAATAGCAACTGCCGATGGTGTGGTGAGTTATGCTGGATGGATTAATGGATACGGACATACAGTGAAGATTGAGCACGGCAACTGTCTCCAGACGGTTTACGCACACCTTTCCCAAATCTATGTTGCAGTTGGTCAGGAGGTCAGTCGGTACGAGATAATCGCGGCCATGGGCAACAGCGGTCGTACTGTAGGTACCCACCTGCATTATGAGGTTCGGGTAGCCGGTAAGGCAGTCAATCCTGAAGGCTATTTCCTTAACGGAGAAGAGGCGCTAAATCAGTATCCAATGCCTTGATTTAATCAAGACATAGTGCAAGAATGTTCCAGCTTTGAAATTAACCAGTGTGACGAACAAGAATTATTCATGGGTTTAAATAAATAGTTAATTAAACTGACTAAAAAATCCTACTAAAAACCTAGACTCCTGCAAACCGTTGATTCTAAAGGGCTACAAATAACGGCATAGGCTCTTGACAAACTTTAGTTTTTCCCTTATACTCAATCGATGTTCAAGCGTGTCATTAGCGTGTTCAAGCGGGGTTTTAACTGGATAGGTAAACGGCGTATTATCGTCTGGCTGGGAACGAGGGTGAATTTTCTGATAGATGGAAGTCGCAAAGGCTCGGTCAGAAGGATGATGGTTCCCAGATGGTCGCTTATCCTTGTTACGATTTTTTTCGTTGCCTTTCTGGGAGTGGCCGGATATGCGTTTGCTTCGCGGGTGAAGATAGAGGTGGATAGACAGGAATTGGATAAGCTTCGTAGTGAGAACAAGCTTCTCGATCGACAGTATTCAGATCTTGAAGAAGATCTCGATTCAATTTACGAGATGTACGATCTCCTGAGTCGACACGATATTCAGCTGCGTGTTCAAGCAAACATGAACGTACATTCCGAGGACGTACAAAAACTAGGTATTGGAGGACCGTCCAAAGAGGATGATGAACTGAAGGCCCTAAGGCTGATGGCAAGCGGCAAGTACCGGGATGTAAAAGATGTTTCCGGCACTGTGGAGGAGTTGCTGCGCAAGGCTGAAGATCAGGGCACGAGTTTTACCCAGATCAAGGAAAAACTCACAGAAGACGAATTTCTGCGGGATCATACACCCTCTATTCGTCCCTGCAACGGATGGCAGTGCAGTGGTTTTGGGTATCGTATCGATCCTTACACCAAACGTCCCAGGATGCACAACGGTGTAGATATTTCCAATGCTGCAGGTACCCCTATTCTGGCCTCAGCTGACGGCGAAATAACATATACAGGTTTCAACTCAGGTTACGGTCTGGCAGTAAAGTTAGATCACGGCAACGGGATCGAGACTTACTACGCACACCTTTCAAGCATCCTTGTTTCACCTGGGGCAGAGGTCAAACGCGGGCAGGTCATAGGATTGATGGGAGCCACTGGTCGAACCACAGGCACTCATCTTCATTACGAGGTGAGAGTCGGAGGGACAGCGGTTAATCCTTTGAACTATATCATCGAAGACGTTGACTTTGGCGGCTGAGGTCGGTTCTCAACCTATAATAGAGATCGGTAAAGAAGAGGAGGAGCTAGTGGCATTGAGTAAGTGTACGGAACGTGAAGTAGTAAGAAAAAGCAGTCGACAGCAAGAAGAAAATAACGAGCTTTTCCCACTCTTCCCCCCAATGTTAGCAGGAGTTTAGATGGTTGAACTCAAGGGAATATCGCGGATACAAAAGGACAAAAACAAGAACACAGGTATTATTCAATCCATCAAAGATCGTTTATCCGGGATGAGGTGGGCAAAGCCTAGACAGTGGCTCATGGCCCTTATCCCGGCGTCTGTCGTTGTAGTTTTAGATCAGGTATCCAAAGCTCTCGTGGTGGCAAAACTTCAGTTTGCAGGGAATGTTCTTTGGGTTATTGAACCCTTTTTTAAACTTACCTACGCCCAGAATGAGGCTGGTTTGTTCAGCCTTTCCTACGGTCCATCCTGGATTTACATATTGACGTCGTCTTTAGCCGTCGCGTTCGTCATAGTCTATCTTCTTCGTCCCCAGAAGTCCTTTGTTGCCGTACTCCTCGGGTTCATTCTTGGCGGCGGGATCGGAAACTTGGTAGATCGCATCAGGGTAGGCTATGTGATCGATTGGATAAGTATGGGGATAAAGAGTTGGCGCTGGGGCACCTACAACGTAGCCGACGCTTCGCTCGTAGTCTCGGTAATACTTCTCTTGATTACTTGGTTCTTCTTCTCAAAGTCGCTTGAGAAGAAAGGGAGTGGAGAAGAAGGGGTGTCTGAATGATAAGTATATTTTTCTGGTAAGATCAGGAGTATCGGTGAAAAAATCGGGTTATAAGGGTTCAACCAAGAAAAATAAGTCCAAGAAGGGGTCGGGAAAGAAAGGACTCTTCACTTCGATCCTCGATCGAATTTCCGGGATGACTTGGGCAAAGCCCAGACAGTGGCTACTGGCCCTAATCCCGGCTGCATGTGTTTTTACCGCTGACCAGGTATCAAAAGCTATACTCGTAGCGAAACTTAAGTACGTCGGTGCTCAGGTTTGGGTAATTGAACCCTTACTCAAACTCACCTATGCCCGGAACGAAGCTGGCTTATTCAGTCTTGTTTACGGACCGCCATGGCTTTATATCGTGTTGATGAGCGTAGCCATGGTGTTAGTCATTGTATTTCTGCTGCGCCCGCAGAAGACCTTAATCGCAGTTCTCCTGGGTTTCATCCTGGGCGGCGGAATCGGTAATTTATTCGATCGCATCAGGGTAGGCTACGTTGTAGACTGGATTAGCATGGGATTAAAGAACTGGCGCTGGGCCACCTACAACATAGCCGACGCGTCCATCGTGGTTTCGGTTATAGCCGTGTTGATCTTTGAGTTCTTCTTTTCCAAGCCCAAGAAGAAAGAGGCCGGCGAAGAAAAAAGTTAGAGGAGGGGTTCAACTATCTCAGTACGATAACCTTGGCCTTCAGGCTTTGGTTGTTTTGTTTTACCTCTAAGAAGTACACCCCTGAAGGTAAATTGTCTGGAAGTCCAGGCAAGTCGAATATACCGCTTTCGTATTCCCTTACAAACTTCATAACCTTCCTGCCGGTTACACTGAAACAAGATAACTCCACCTTGCCGGGTCGAAGAAGCTCGATGTTGCCCAGGATACTGCCGGTTCGTTGGAGGGATTTAATGTTGAGTTGAATCCTGTTTGGTTCCGGTTTTTCTTCTTCTATACCGGTAAGATCGCAAGTAAAGGAGTAGAAGCCTTGGGGACCTGCGCTGAGGTATATCCGGTCGGTAAGCGCCATACCCTCGATGATTGCCTCGGGAATGGATAATTTCGCGGCCAGCGGTAAATCAAGTGTTCCATCTATATCATAGACAAGAAGCCTGCCGTATTTCCCTGCTGCAAAAAGCCGACCGTTTGAGGTCTCAAGTTCGTTGATAGTTTCCGGAATGATGCGATCTGAGTTCCAGGTGAACAAATCGATGATTTCGAAACCTCTCACACCTTCTGCAACAAAAAGGAAGGAATCCTGCCTGGCTACACCTGCAGCCGGATCAAGTAAAGGAATAGTTGCATCGAGTTGTGGCGAGGATGGATCATTCAAATCGTATATTCTCAACTCGGGTGCTGAAGATCCTGCGTAGAGCTTGCCGTCGATGATCCTGAAAACGTTCACCTTCGCACCCGAGATCGTAGCTTGTTCAACCAACTGCGAGCCTACCCTCTTTAAAACCACCATATCGGCATCCACACTGCCCAGATAAACGTACGGCTCGACGGCTACAATCGACTGGTAGGGCATGGGGATTAGTAACGAATCAGAAAACGACACCGCTGCAGGTGATGAGACATCGTACAGGTAAAGGGCTTCCTCACCCAGGACGTAGAGCCAGTCACCGCTGGTTGTCAAGTCAAAGGCAGGAAAGGGTGCGAAGGTCTCAATCGGGAGAAGGTAATCTTTAGCAAGTTCGATGCTGCAAAGCCTAGGCCCTTGCACGACGTAGGCGTAGTTGTCCTTTACGGCCATCTTGCCGAATGGGAAGATTGATGCGGGGACGTGGCCGACAAGATCGAAGTGATCCTGATCAAGGAAGGTTCTCAGACTTATTTTTCCAGGCGTGCCGTCAGCCGCAACCAACCCATCGGTGCTGTGGGCTTCGATTTTGAATCGAGAACCTTCAAGCTCGGCGGCACTTTCAAACAGGATGTAGTTGTTTGAGGAATCCGCAGTTTCAAAAAGCTCCCAGCCGGTACCTTTGTCGTTGGTACTTCGCAAGACGTTGATTCCTGCGATTTCTCCTTTAGGTGACCAACTCAAGGGGTAAGCCAGATCACTGTAAATCTCGTTTGTCCCGGTCAAGTTGGTGAGCCTTAAATCGAATCCCTGGGCGCCTCCAGGTATAATCGTGCAAAGGTTGCAATAGGATGCGCCGCTTTGGATGGGCCAGAGGTGTTCTCCTCTGTCCCATGTGTTGCGAACGATTACAAAATCGTCTGTAGTGGTTTTCAGGTATCCGATTGCACAGGTGGAGTGATCGATTACCCTGTCCTCGTGTTGATAGTTACCGACAGACCAGTGTGCGGGTCGTCCTGCATCGATCTCGGATACGATGACTCCGAAATTATAGCTGTTGGAGGTGGTACCGGTAAGGGAAGAACTGAACGAATATCCGTTGATTGAGTTTGCAACGGTCCGAAAGCCCGAAGCGATTCTATTGGTGCTTGTGCTGCCCGTTCCAAGGGAGTCGGTATGCATGGCGACAGCCAGCTCCTGGTGAACGTTGGTCAGATCGTAATCGGTGCGCCCTTCGGTGATATCCCAGCGGTCGAAGTAGTAATCCACCAGTTTTGGATAGCCGTTTCGATCCCAGTAATCCATTATCATTGAAGCCGCAGTAGGAGTACATCCATAACTCCATATCGCCGCTGGTACGCCTTCAACCTTGTTCGATTGGATTATCTCCAGTCCTGCCTTGAGGATACTTTGCCATCCCTGGTGCTCGTTCGTCGAGACGAATACAGAAGACTCCTCTGACAGAAAGACAGGAGTAAGCTTTTTAAGGTCGTACTCCTTCAGTTCGAACGCGTGCAGATACCTTACGCCTTGCTCGGTCGTAAACTTGAAAAACTCGTCCAGAGGTGCCAGATAGATGTAGCCTGAAAGTTCGGCATTTCCCCAGAGTGCGCGCGCACACTCCAGAGCTCTTGAGCGGTTGGCAATGAATGCAGGGAGGGTATTTGAGATTTCCAGTATAGGTTGATTGGAGTAATTGGTAGCGACGATCACTGTTGCGTAACGGTCAAGGCCCCAAAACTCATCGTGCTCATCATAGTAACGGGCTGGGTCAAACTCTTTTTCAGATAAAGTATAGACATAAGCGTAGGCATTTTGAACACCTGCACAATCATCAAACCTGAGAACAGAAACCAGCTTTGCAGTTTCCCAGTAAGTACCCGCTACTTTATACGCAACCTCCTCGCACTCAGACGGTGGAACGAGTCCGGATGCGACCAGACCCGATACAAGAAATAAAACGACCACGGTCCTCCTTTTGAGTTTGAGACAGGTTGTACTTCGAAAGTATAGTTTAAGGGTTAAGTTTGTCAACTATTCAGAAAGAATTCTCCGTTGCTTTCAGCTCGGATGTATGATACTGCTCGAGAGATTGATGCTAATAATCTCCTTCCCCCTCCTGCTAGGAGCTTGTTGAAAAACCTCGGGAAAACCACAGATGAGAACCCTTGCAGTAGTTCTCCATACGATCCACAGAATAACATAGATTAGAACATCTTGCATTTCTCCTTCTTCTCCTCAAGGTACGGCCCTCCAGAAGAGTATCTCGGAAAAGCCCTCCCAGTAGTTGGTGCGCCATAGGTATACGTTGCCGTTAGGTGCCACCGCAATGTCGTGGTTGGCGTAGTCGTAGGAACTGTGTCCGGCCTCCAGACCCCGAAGCTCGCAAAGCAGCACCCCATCCTTTACGACTAATAGCCTTCGTGCAAGGTACATCTCACCATCTTCGTCCCAGTCGATGTATGTCCCTGCAAGGTATATCTTGCCCTGCTTGTCGTCGGCGTGAAACTGAAAGACCTCGCGTTCCAGAGGTAGTGGTTCGAAAGGCAGCACTCCTCCTGTCTGTGTCTTCCCGATGAATCGCGTGGATGGAATCGTATCATCTTCATCGTCCGGTTCGGTGCGTCCGATATGGGTATAGGTGAGGTAATACCTTCCCGGTCGCTCGCCTGTCCCTTCGGCCAAGTGTTTTTTCTTCTCTCTGGGTACAAGTCGGTAGGCATAGCCTGCAGATAGAACCAGAACCTCGCCTGAGGGTGAGGTCGTGATTTCGGTCATCAACTGACCGTCAGGTACGTCGAAATAGGTTCGCTCGATCTCCTGTCCGGCAAGGTAGGTCGCTACGTACTGGGGAGGTCTCAGCCGGGTTTGCAGGATGTGAAACCGGCCATGCTCATCGTAGGTGAAATCCCGTGGACAGAACGCAAGCTTAATAGAGTCGAGCACCTGACCGTACAGATTGAACGTGTAAAGGGTATGTCGGTATCTTGCAAGAAGGTAGAGGGCGGTATCTGAAGCCAGAAGCCTTAATGGACCGTGGGCACCTCCTTCAAAGATGAAACCCAGACCTTCTTCCTCATTATTGAACCTGGTAACACGCAAAGGCCCCTGGTAAGAGAGGGCGGGTAAAATAAATATAGAACCTATGAGAAGGGTTACATACACTACACGCTTCATTGCCGGAGCTTATCTGGTTATGCGGCAATGTCAAGGAAAGCTTATTCAATGGATTCTAAGATTGAAGATTAGAAGATTGAACAGATTCTCGGTATTCCGCAGCTCCTGCTGTTTTCTTATAGAATAAGTTATGGAGTACTGATGGATCGCTCACTGAATTCTCGTTAGCTACCTCTAGTAGAATCTAGAAGTTATAGACGACCCCGATGAACGGCAAACCAGGAAACGCAGGCAGGCCTCCGTATCCGAATGTATTGAACATAACAACGTCTACGCTGTACTTCTCCCCGAACGTCCTTACCCCGATACCCACGACAGGAGCGTATACTTCCCCGTCATGGATAAGGTAGTTTTCGCTAACCACCGACACCCGACGGATGAACCGGAACTCACCGCCCAGCATCATCCCGGGTGCCTTGGGCCAAAGGTAGTTGTGCTCATAGCCACGAGAACCCCAGTAGCGGTTTTGAGAAAAGCCGTAGCCAATACCGAAGGTCAGACTCGCATCCGCCTCACCCAGGGTTGCAGCCCCGTAGACGAAGCCAACGTTTGCAAAATCCTCCTCTACACCGAATGCGTGTACCCACCCTGCGCCGCCAGCTAAGGCGAATCGCTCCTCGACATTAAAACCTATCTTTGGAAAAAGGTAAAATGCAGTGAAGTATCTGTTGTTACCGATATTGTTTATAAACGTCCCTCCACCGGCAACGCTTATATTGTCTGTAACCGCATATGAGAATAAAGGCAGGATTAGTTCAAAATCGGCGATGGAGCCGTGGCTTTTAGGAATTGGACGACCGGTCTGGGCGATACAGAGCCTTGAGGCGTTCGGGTTCGGAAACCAGTACTTGCCCTTACGTATGTCTGAAGCGGGGATTTCCTTGATCTTTAAGACATTTTCGAGAGTAAATAGGGTATCGCCCTCATCCTCAATTCTGTTAAAGCGCACCTTACCTTCCTTGATCTCGGTTATTCTGCCGATATAGGATTCTCTGTCCCCAGTAGTTATGATTTGCATGATTCCTGGGGCAGGAACACGGATTATTTCATCGCCGCGCATCAAGGTTTGTGCACACAACACGATGGGAAGTAACGCCAACCGCCATCCTCTACGTAAATACAACCTTTCCTCTTTCATCTCCAACCTCCTTTGAGACCACAATTATATTCACGCACATTCGCTTATAGATAATATAGCGCAATTGCAGGCGCTGTCAATGGTAGCTGTCAACGGTAAGTGAGACTTCAGGAGACTGATAGAAGAAAACCTTTCAGGTAGTTTGTGTAGGGAGTTGATAGTATGGGGTGGTGATTGATACGGTTTTTGTCTGCGTGTTTTGGTAGAGTACAAATTTGTTAATGGAGTATGAAACCGAACCCATTCAACGGGGGATTAGAACAAAGAATCCACTGATTCTTTAAGTGGGAGTTGATCCAGGAATTTGCTATCCTCCCCCCAAATATACTTAAGTAAAGCAAATAAGTCGATACGGGAAAGAACCTTTTTGGTTATGGGTCGCTTTGCGTCCGTGAACGTTATGCTTTTTATAAATTCCAGACATATTGGGTGATTTAAGCTCTCAGATACGATTGACGCTTGATGTTTCGATTTTAAAGGCAGCAGGTAACAAGTATCATCACACATCACAGGTTTTTCGTCCACAGGTTCGACTAGCCTAAAACTAGGCTTCTTGTACAAACCAGAAATCACAACTTTGTAAGGTGCAAAGGAGTATTTCCCTATTCCGAAGATAGAAAACGAGGACTTATCTTTATATATAGAAGACTTTCTCGATTCAAATATGGTTTTGTGATTTACTAGGTATAACCAAAGACGCGGAGCAACCGTCTTTAGGTGGTTTGTATCTTCACCGATTCTCATCTGTGTTATAATAACTGCTCTCTGAGGTCTCTTCTCCTTACTTTTGTTTAAGTCCGAACTCTTAAGTAAAGGATAAATATAGGCTTCCTCCACATCAACTGTTTCACCTAGCTTATTTTCCCAACCCCTTTCCGTTTTAACAAGCTCCATAACGCTAGAGGCATCGTGTTTAATTCCTTGACGCCATTCTATAGGGCTTTTACCCTCAAGGAAGCTAACTTTCTCGTAAGTATTGATATCTGATATTAGGCCGTAACCAGCGAATCCAATTCTTTTAGACGGCTTATCGGAGGTAAGTTCATCAAAGACGTCTGCTTCATATTCCGATTTCTCTTTATTCAACTTTAGCATAAAAAGACAAGCGCTTGCCGATATTCCAAACCAACGACTTGCATCTATAAGTCTAATAGCAATCGAGGATATTTTTAACTTGCTTTGTTTTGCGTAGATTAGAAGGTTTCGGGCAACTGAGGTCTTGCATAACAAAGCGACAGTTACATCATCAATCTTTATTTCCCTAATAATTTTCAACCAAATGCATTCGGCTATGTCAAAATTCGAGTGTCCAGTAATAGCGTCAATCCCACGCAAACCTTTCAGATTTGACTTACGAGGCAGGTTTTTACTATTCAGCGAACCTAATTCGGAATTAGTTACCCATGGAGGATTCCCAATCACTAAGAGAGGGCCATTGCTTTTCCATAAAATATCCTTACCTAGATCTAGATTGAAGATATTACTGTCAATAATTGCAAAGTCTGTGTTTTCGGGAGTCTTAATACTTTTTGCTTGTTTTAAGTACTTCTCCTGTAATTCTATTCCGACAACCTCACCTGGAGGATTTTGAGATTCCATTATAGCTTTGATGAAATTGCCTGCCCCGCATGTTGGCTCAAGGACTCTGGGCCAACGTTTACCGACAGGTTCAAGGAGTCCAACAATTAACTTAGTTAATGGAAGAGGAGTCTGGAAATCGCCGAATTCTTTAAGTCGCATCTTATATTTATTTACTTAGAAGGTTTTCAATACCTTGAGCGCCATCTTCTTCGCTTCGTTGTAATATCCTTGAATATTGTAATCTCCACTGAAGAGCATTTGAGATTGTCAGATAGCCTTGTTGTGGGGGATTGGCCATAATTTCCTCCGCAAGTTTTCGTCTTCCAATCTCATCCAATGGCAAGTTCCGTTCTTCGAGAAAAGCGATTATGTCATCCAGGTTGCCTTCTCGTTCCAATATGCCCAGAAGGCCTTTAGTAGTCTGAAAGTCCGCAGTACGCTCCTTTTCAACAAATATAGCATGAGGAAATTCCAGAATTGAACTGATTGCTTTGGGGTCATCTGTCTTCTCATAAACAAACACGAGAAGATGATAACCTAAACCATACACTTTTTGACCTGCCTCCTAAACGGACATGAAGACTGAGGTTGAGTTATTCGCGTTGTTTTCATATCTACGTTAAGAGACGGGTCAGGAAAGTCTATCCCTGAGGCGGAACCGCCTCTTGTATAGCTTAGGCCTTTCTGTTCCAAATAATCGTGAAACGTATGTTCAATGTAGGTCCCGATAGCCTTCCCATCTGTCGTATCGTAGAGTTTGTCTATCTTACGTTTACTAACATCCTGTACAAATAAGGCGACATTTTCCTTGAGTAAATCTAAGGTTAAAACTTCCATAACATCAGTATAAGTGCTTTCTAAAAACCTGTCAACCTTCCTCAACTCAGAGGGAAAGGGACTAAGCGTGAGGATGTCATCACGGAGGTCGGCCTTTCTATCTGGAAGATACACAGCCCCCCAGGATTTCCTTTGTGGTCTTTTACCCCTGAAGGTTGTATTTCATTATGTAACCTTACCGGCTAATCATCGTCATTACTATTGGTTTTGGTACTGATGCCAAAACCTTGTCTTTTGAAAGGAGGCGGATATGAACAAAAGTATCACAGGGACACTATTCTTATTAGCGTTCACGATACCGGTCATTTCCTTCGCCGGGGCGCAGTGGTCCGTAGGCGGACGAGTCGACGGAGTATCGGGAGGTGTCGAACTCAGACTTACCCTTCCAAACCAGCGGGACAACGCCGCATTCTTTATCGCTCCACACGGCATAGCGGTATTCACCAACAACGGTGAGCAAACCTTCGAGTATTCCGCAGGCCTTCGTACCGGAGTCATGTTCATGCCCTCGAAGTGGTTTTCGCCCCTGATCGGCATAGGAGCAGGGCACAACGGTGATATCACCCCCTATAGCAGAGAAATGAGCTACGGTGGTCGTGCATACGCAGGTGCCTCCATCGCCCCGTTCGATGCGCTTCTAAAGGACTCAGACAAGCTCTCGACTCTGCGCGCCTTGCGCCTGGAATTCGACGTCGGTTTCATGTACCTATGGAAAGATTCCGAGTTCAACCACCCCCAGTGGGGACACCACTCGAGCCACGACGAAGCGTATATCCTGCCCGACGTCAGCGTCGGGATTACTCTGGGATTGTAACCACAAATATGCAAGGAGCGCAACAACTGCGTTGTTGCACTCCAAAATAAGGCGTAGTGGCGACGTATGCGTCACAACCTTTTTTCTTGACAATGCAAACTCGTCAAGTAATATCCCCCAAATTTATGGAGGCGTAATGAAATCAATCGCGAGAGTATTCGGTATTACAACTATCCTCACGCTCGTATTCCCTTTTACCGGATGTTCCGGTGAGAAAGAGGAATACGACTACTACCTTTCCGATTACGATGAGGACATCCTCAGACCACCTTCGGGAACGGCGGAAGCCTGGGTGACCATCATCGGCGGGGACGTGCAAGGCACCTACTACGTGTCTCCCACCGGGGATGACGGTAATCCGGGGACGAGTTCGGAACCCTGGGCAAGCCCGGGGTACGGCGTATCACAGCTCTCATCCGGTGATACCCTGGTCATACTCCCGAGGGCCGGATATTCACGTCCAGTGCTGGCAGGCAGCAAGAATCTGGGATCGGCTATCGAACTCGGTGCAACGAGTTATCTCCGGATCGAGAATATCGAGATCACCTCAGACAACGGTAAGGATTTCCGGGACGGCATAACGGGAATCGACGGGCTTCTGGAGCACGTAGTCTTGAAAGACCTCTATATCCACCATGTGGACGAGTTCGGAATCGATATAGCCGATGTTGCGGACTTTCAGATCATCGACTGCGAGATTACCTACTGCGGATTCGGCGCAATAGGAGGACCGGCAGGCGTGTACGGCGGTTTAAGAAATCTGGTAATAGATGGATGCGATCTTTCCTACTCCGGGCACTACTACCAGGGCAAGGACGGGTCAAACCGGCCTTATGACCGTCCCGACGGATTCGGAATCGAAGAATCGGAGGGCCCGATAGAGATTCGCAACACCACTTCCACCCACAACTACGGGGACGGCCTCGATTCCAAATCATCCAGGACATGGATACACGAGTGTTACGTAGCAAACAACTCCTGTGACGGCGTCAAGCTCTGGGGCGATTCGTCCGTAGTCGAAAACACCCTCATCTACGGCCGCGGGGACGGGGACGACGAACCCACGCCGTGGGCCGCGATCGTGATCGAGACCGCCAAGAACAACGCACACATCGAGCTGACCAACCTTACGGTGGACGATTACCTGGGGGAAAACTACCTCATGTACGTCCAGTACTCCGATGAATTCCGTAACGTCCCGATAAATCTCAGGATAACCAACTGCATCTTCTCATCCAGGGGCGTCAACGCACGTGTATGGCTCGCACCCAAGGTGAATCCCGAGATCACTTACAACCTCTTTTACTTCCCCAAGGACGAGGTCGTGCTGGAACATGGTGATGATACCTACTCGAGCGGGGATGTCGGGGATCTGGGCGACGGTAACATCTACGCTGACCCCGGGTTTAACACGCCTGCATGGGGTTCAGACGGTGACTATCACCTCAAATCCTCGAGCCCTGCCATAGATGCTGGAGATACCACCCTGGCTCCATCCACCGATCTTGACGGCAAAGCCCGTCCTCAAGGTAAAAGCGTAGACATTGGGTGTTACGAGAGATAGGTTTTTAACCGCAAATTGACTATGTCGCAGATTGTAGGGGCGACGCATGGGGATTGGGTCAAAACCCCTGTTGAGCCTCTTTTAGTCCGACAATGCAGAGTATATTTGGTTAGTAAGTCAACACAATACGTAGCTA
>JAFGSK010000015.1 GCA_016934635.1 Caldifarciminota bacterium | reverse complement strand
TAGCTACGTATTGTGTTGACTTACTAACCAAATATACTCTGCATTGTCGGACTAAAAGAGGCTCAACAGGGGTTTTGACCCAATCCCTAAAGGTCGGCCCGTACGGGCTGTTCAATTGGCGTAGTTTTTTCAACACAGAGATCCCAGAGAACACAGAGAGATGATTGATCCTCCTTGTGAGCTCAGAGGCAACTCCGCCCGATTTACTCTGTGATTCAATTTATCTTATGAAACCGCCCGGAATAATCTTCAAATCTTTTTATCTTGGTCCGAAGGAGAACGACCGTAGGGAGGTCTACCGGATGGTAACGACCAGAGGGAGTTACTCCGGAGGATGACCGAAGGAAATTATCTTGAAATCTTGAGATCTTCTAATCGGCTTTTTCAGGCGGGTCCCAGAACTGAAGCCTGCCCATCTCGAGGGCTGCGCGGAAGAGCTCCGGACGATAGTATTTCAGACCGTCAGGTGGTTGCCGGACAGGTTCCGAGGAGGGATCGATGGTCTTTGCAGCCCAGGTCAGGGACCATAGCCCTGCGTACGAAGGCACCATTAGTAAATACGTAGCCACATAAGAATAACGTTTGCTCAATTTTTTGTTATAGCTTTTTAAATATTCGATATGGTATACTGGTGAACCAGTTTGTGCAACAACAATGCCATCCTCAGTAAGGATTTCTTTGACCCTGTCGAAAAAATCATCCGTTATAAGAACATCCGCTGGGCCAACAGGCCCTGGACCGACTGGGTCTGTTGAATCTATAAGGATTATATCAAATCGTTCTGACGTTTCCGAAATGTATTCAGCAGCATCCTGAACAATGACGTCTACCCTAGAATCTGATAAGCTTGCCGTAAGCTCCGGAAAGTACTCTTTACAAATATCAAGTACATCTTCATCTATTTCTACGAGGTAAATACGCTCAACTTGTTTATGTTTAATAAGTTCTCGTACGCTTCCACCATCTCCTCCACCTACTACAAGAATATTCTTTGGCTGAGGGTGCAAAAGAATTGCAGGATGTGTTATCATTTCGTGGTAAATGTGTTCATCTCTTTGCGTAATCATGACCTTACCATCAAGTAACATAAGTCGTCCGAACTCAGGTGTCTCCAGAACTTCCAATAATTGATATTTCGTTTTCTTACGGTACAACAAACCTGTTACTCGATAACTAAACCGGATATGGTCGCTGTACTCCTCAGTATACCAAAGTTCAGTATTGGTCATCAGAACTCCCCAGGTTTTTCTAATTGAACTGTTTCAGGCAGAGTTTTTACAACTCTTGAAAAAAGCCCATTAAGATAATTCTGGTATTTTTGCTGATTCTCGAGGTTGTCTTCAAAGTGGCCCCCGTATGCTTCTCTATAGATATAATTAAGAATTCTTATTACTTTATCTCGAGACAAATATGATTGTTTCTTCTTCTTTGAAAAAAAACTTCCGTATATAAGTGAAATCTCTTCTTCGTGGTAGGAAAATTCACTGGTTTCCCAAATGTACAAAGAAGGTTGTTTATAATCAATATCTATCTCTTTAAGTTCTAAGTGCTCTCGTCGGGCAATACGTCTGAACAACCTCATTCTAGCGCGGTTTCTTAACGAATCTCCTTTAGCAATTTCAAATAGTACACCTTTACAGTGTCTGAATCTTAGCATAACCTTGCGTTTAAGATATTTAAAAAGCTCATTGGAAACATTGTTTTCGCTCGCAAAAGGATTATTGTCATCCACTACTAAGTAGGTGATAAAGAGATACTTCTGGCTTAGAGAATATTCCGCATATAAGAAACCACATATAACATCTTCAACAATTTTATTATTTCGTGGACGTATTTTCGCGACTAAAAAATATTCTTCCTTTCGTTTTCGATGCTCTTTTGTTTGTGCTTCCTCGATCCACCTTTCCATCTCTTCCCTTCTCACTCTCTCATTCGGTGGTATACGACGTTTAACCAAATCTAGAGCGCAATCAAAATCCGGATCATCTTTGTCGGTTACTTCTCTTATCTCAACTTTAGGGGATAGCTTGGTTTCGATCTTGATCCTTCGTCGACGGAATAACTCAACAATAATCCTTGTGAGAAAACCTAAAACCGCAGCGCCACTTGTTGAAATAATAGTAATCTTAATCTCAGGTTCCATCGTAGCCTTCGGTGTACCAGAGTTCAGTATCCGTAAAGCCCCCTTATCTGGTTTCTATCCTAGAGCCGCGGCGGCGGATATCTCGAAGGCGGACTGAGGGCGATGACTCAGTCAAGTAAAATTGCCTCGTGAGATGTTTCTGCGCCTTACCCGCTTCGGTTGCAGACATTCCTTGAGGTGGCTTATTGCCACGTCTATGTCAACATCGTCCGAACAGGTGAAGAAATCAATAGCAGCATAGCCGTGTTCGGGCCACGTATGAACAGAGAAATGCGACTCGGCTATAACCACGACCCCGGAAACACCGTGCGGGTTAAAATAGTGGAAGAGCGAGTCGACCACGGAGGCGTTGGACCGCCGTGCGGCCTCTCTGAAGGCTTGCTCCACTTCTCCTGAATTCACGAGCCGCTGTGAAGGGCAGCCTTCGAATTCCAGAATGGTGTGGGTCCCCAGTGCTTTTTTTGTTACTATTTCCATCATTCGCATCCATTAGAGCACCCCAAGTGCTTGGTTGAAAGGTTTGCCATAATAGACCAAATGTGGACCGGCGACCATCCTGTCGGGCCGCCGCCCAGAGACCATTGGTTTTACGACGCTAGCTGGGAATTATAGTAAGTTAGATAGGAATGTCAAGGCCTCGAGATATCTTAAGCTGCTCCATAAGTTCTTGCTGTATATTTGACCCGGGGGAGTTTCCTCTTATACTAGGTAAAAAGAATACCGGAGGAATCTATGGAATATATCGATACCGGATACGTACCGAGTGATAACGACTTATTGACGATTTTCAGGATAAAGCCTGCGGGAGAAAAGAAGTTTCGAGACGTTGCCGAGGCATTAGCAGGGGAATCCTCGATAGGTACGTGGACAGACCTGTCGACAATGCTACCCGAGGTCAGGGATAAGCTCAGGCCACATGTTTACCGGATTGATGAGCCTTACTGCTGGATAGCATACCCGTCCGAGTTGTTCGAACCGGGATCTGTTCCTCAGATCCTGTCCTCGATCGCGGGCAACATATACGGGATGAAGGCAGTGGACCGCTTGAGGCTCGAGGACTTCAGGCTGCCGGGAAGGCTTGTCGAGGGTTTCCCAGGGCCAAGGCTAGGCCGGGACGGTGTCAGGGATAAAATGGGGATTACGGGCAGGCCTTTGATCGGGACGATCGTTAAACCCAAAGTGGGACTTTCATCAGAGCAGTTCGCCGAGGTTCTGTACGAGGCCATGGCAGGCGGCTGCGACATCGTAAAGGACGACGAAAACCTTACGGACCAGTCCTTCAACAGGTTCGAGAAACGCCTTGAGTTATCGCTAAAAGCTGCCGAGCGTGCAGAGGCAGAAACCGGGGAACACAAGGGCTACATGCCGAACGTTACCGCACCGGGTGACGAGTTACTGAGGAGACTTGAACTCGTAAAGAAGGCGGGATCGAGATACGTGATGATCGACGTGGTTACCACCGGCTTTTCAGGGGTGCAGATGCTGAGGAATCATTCCGACGGTCTTGCAATACACGCGCACAGGGCTATGTACGCCGCATTCACACGAGTGCCCGACCACGGGATGAGTACGCTTGCATTCTCCAAGTTCTGCCGCCTCGCAGGGGTAGACCAGCTGCATGTCGGCACGATAGTCGGCAAGATGGAGGGCGATAAGGAGGAGATCCTGAGGATGCACGATGAGATGCACGGGACGGTGGCGGAACCTGAGGGCAGGTTGTTAGGACAGGATTGGGGCACGCTTAAGCCGGTGCTTTCTGTTGCCTCAGGCGGGGTACATCCCTTTTTGATTGAGGCTATAGTCGGGCACTTCGGCAAGGATTTGGCTATAATGCTCGGAGGCGGTATACACGGACATCCCGAAGGAACGCGTTCGGGTGCAAGAACCGCGAGAAAGGTTCTGGATGCGGTGATTCGAGGCGAGTCGGTCGAGGAACTTGCTGAAAAGGACGGTGACGTTGGAAAGGCCTATGAATTATGGGGTAAGAAGAAGTGGTAAGTTTGTCTCGGAAAGGTGTATTACGGGCGTTTTTGGTAGGAGTTGCAGGCGACTCGGGTTCGGGTAAGTCGACCTTTGCGAAAGGCATAGTGAGGCTCTTTGGTACTGACCAGGTCGCTACTATCTCGTTAGACGACTACCACCTGCTCGACCGCGAGCAGCGCAAGGAGCGCAGGATAGTAGCGCTTGATCCACGGGCCAACGACCTGAAGCTCCTGGCAGAGCACGCGGAAATGCTCAAGCAAGGTAAGTCTATTGACAAACCTCGTTACAACCACTCAGCCGGTAAGCTGGACCCACCAGTAACCTTCAAGCCAAAGAAAGTGGTGATACTTGAGGGTTTGCTTCCGTTTCACACGAAGAGACTGCGGGAGTTGATAGACTTCAGCATATACATCGATCCTGATCCAGAGGTCAAGAGGGCCTGGAAGATAAAACGAGATGTCGAGGAAAGAGGACATTCGAAGGAAGCCGTACTCGCATCGATAAAAGAACGTAAGCCGCATTACGAGCACTTCATCGCACCACAGCGCAGGCACGCGGAGATTATCGTAAACATAAAGGCTGAGCTTGCAGAACATCGGTTTCAACGAGGTTCTCCCTACTGGATTCGACTGATACAGAAGCTTACCGGGGAGAAGCTCTCGACCATTCATCTCCCGCTCGATCTTTCTGCGATGTGCCGCAGTGAGGGCGAGGAACTGTACTTCGAGTACCGCAAGGGAATGAGGGGAAAGAAGAAGATTTCTAAGATAGAGATAAACGGGTTGATTAACCGTGAGGTGCTTGCAGAGGTCGAGGCACGTATTGCACAACTCGCAGGAAGACCTGGTGCATGTGTGTTGCCACGTTCAGAAAAACTCATATCCGAGATAGGCATCACCCAGCTTATTATCGCCTGGCGAGTGGCGGAAAGGATTAACACCACAAGATAACACGCCTTTATCTGATGTATTCCATGGGGTGTGCGGTCCTCTGCGATCTTACTTGCGAATGAAGAAAGGAGTATATATTCTCTGCGCCCTTTGTGGTTTCCGTGTTTCTTGAAAACTTTACAACAAGGGTGCCCGGGAATCCTCTAATGCACAGGTTGGAGAACCTGTGTAACATGTCTGATTATCACACCTTTGGTATCGATATGCTTTACCCCTGGACTCTGATCAAGCACCGAGAAGGGTCGTTATCTTTACGGCTAAACCCGAAGCATCTTTTCACCCCAAAGTCATTAAACAATCAAGCATCAAGTAAAGTTGCTATCATTACTGCAAGACCAGAAGCATCATGCTTCAATACTTCTATCATGAGCAAGGTCTGCATACCCAAGGTCTCTGCACCTGGCAGATCGGTTTCCGAATCGTCGCATACGTATACGCAGTTGTCCGGCTCTACATCAAGTTCCGCGCACGCCTTTTCAAACGGTTCGGTTGAGGGCTTGGTCAGGTTAGTGTCCTCGCCTGCAATCACCACAGATGCGAAATAGTCAGTAAGTCCGGAGGCCTCTATTCGCTTTTGCTTGGAGCCTGGAAGTCCGTCGGTATCTGTGAGCAGGCCTAAAAGTATGCCTCGATCGGTCAACTGAGCAAGCATCTCAGGCACGCCTTTATAGACCGCAGAATTATCACGAATGGTATCCCAGTAAAGCCGGGTTGCATGCTCGAGCACCTCTTCCTTGAACGGAGTAGAGCGATATGTCTTGACCAGGATTTCCCACCACTGGTTGCGATCGAAGACACGCCTGGCGTTCATCTCGGTCTCGAGTCGTTGTATCGCCCACAGCGCTCGCTCCGGCCCTGGATCATGGCCCCAGCTGCGCAGGTAGTTTATAAGGTAGGACGCTACCTCGGTGTGGGCCAGCTTACGCGGAGTGAATGAGTCTGCCAGGGTTCCGTCGAAGTCGAAGATTGCGGCTTTGTTCATTTAGTTAGAGGATACTTTCGATAACATAAGTGTCAAGGCAAACACACTTCTCTACCGATCATCTAGAGTGCCGCCCTTATCCTTAAACGCCGTTTCTTACGTCGATCGGGGTCCCCACGATATTACGAAATAATGTGATGGGGGGAAAAAAGAAGCCCGCCTCGTGGCAGGCTTCTTTACCCCTGGAGGTGATTGTGACCCCCTCGAGCTTATGAAGAGATTATAGAAACATCAGGATAGCACGAACCAGAAGGTTATTTGTGCCTTACGAACTTCCTCGGCTTCTGTGAATTTCCAACCTAGAAGCGCCTGCTTTACCTGGTTATCCCATTGCGTATAACCGGAACTGGTTCTTACAACCATAGTTGGCAGTACAGTACCCGAAGCATCCACCGAGAAACTTATGGTTACCCTTACTTTACTGTAACCCTTTTCCTTTGCCCATGAGGGATAATCGGGCAATTGTTTACTCAGGATGTCTGCAACAGATAAATCACCTGAGAGTTCAAAAGACTGGGTGAGTCCAGAGGTAGGGACTTCGGTCTTAATTTCCTCAGGTTCGTGCAATACGAAGTAGAAGGTGATTTCACCTTTACGACCTGCATCACCGGGTGAAAACTCCCAGCCTCGCAGGGCTTCTGCGACCGCAAAATCCCAATCCGTGTTACCGGAGGATTTGGTCACGACCAAGGTTGGCATAACCATACCCGAAGTATCAACAAGGAAACAAACACCGACCTTAACGAAACCGAGTTCTTTCTCTTTTGCCCAGGATGGATAGGGCGGCAGCTGTTTGTGAACGATATCGGCGGCTGGCACATCACCTACGAGCTCGAACGACGAGGTTGCAGCGCTCGGAAAGGATTCGCTTCGTCTGTCTCGGTCGTGGCGGACTTAAGGTCGAATGCAGGACCGCCACCGGCAACGAGAGCCTCGAAACGGGAGCCGCCGTAAGCGTGTGTACTCTTCTTCAGGGATATGGTTGCATCGTTTAGAATATCCTTAGTCGATAAAGCTGCATCAGGATTAATTCGAATCACATCACCTTTGAAGGCAATAGAGTGGAATATGTCAGTGAACTTCAAGGTTACGATACAATTGCGTTCACCATTATCCGTACTCCGTTGGAATTTCCATTTCCGCAAAGTTTTGATTGCGGCTTGGTCCCAATCAGCGTTTCCTGAACCTTCCTTAACGCTTATGAGGTACTTATCTAATTTTCCATTAGGCTTGACTCGAACCTGTCCTTTGAACTCGACTCCATGGCAATCCCCCTCACCAATCCAATCCGGATAATCAGGAACCTGATACTCGATTACATCCTTGAAAGAAACGTCACCTGATATTGACAGTTCAACCGTCGGAGGGCCTTTAACAGGCTTTAATAACATTTCCTCTTCTTCAGGAGTTGGGGATTCTTCGATTTCCGCTTCCTCTGCGAATACGGATGCAGTGGGTATTAATATTGCCGTTGCTGCAACGACGAAAAGCAATGCCACAGCATTTTTCATCCTATCCTCCTTTTTCGGACTTTTTATACAAATGCTTACAGGATCCTATGATATAGGGTATCGGAACTTATCCTATGATCAAAAGACGCCTTAAGCCTTGTTTTAGTATAGTACAAAACAGGGATTAGTCAAGTGGATTCGCGCCCCGCAAACTCACTTCGTGATCTTGTGGGGAACCCTACGACTTTCTTTGCGGGATCTGAGTAATACTATAAAGCAGAACCGTGCGGTAATTATGATGTTTCTTCATCCGGAAAAAGGGAATAATCCTCTTTATCGAATGGCCAGGTTTCGATCAATGTTCCTGCGGACGCACAAGTTGCGTTAGTATATGTAGTTCGGGGTTCCCAAAGCGTTACGAAGTAACGGTGAGGGGCGTAAATTAGTTGACTTGACATTGTATACTTACGTCTTATTATGAGTAAAAAGAAAATCCAAACTTAAAGCGAGGCTTTATGCTAGATAGGCTAGAGAAGGCCGTCGGCGCCTCGAAGGCGGACTATACCGACATCCGCTACGAGGAAAACCGTACGGTCGCCATCCAGTACAGAAACACCGAACTCCTGCAATTCTCCACGCCGACCTCGAAAGGCGGGCACATCCGCTCTTATTCATCGGGCGGCAAGGCGATCCACTCGTTCTCCAGACTCGAGGACCTGGAAAAAGGCGTCGAGGAGTGCGCGTCTCATGCAGCCTTGGCCGGTAAGCACCGCAAGAACAAGCTTTCACTTGCCCCTACAGAACCCCTGCGCGGCGAGTTCAAGGTAACACCTGAAAAGGACCCACGTGACTGGCCCCTCGAAGAAAAACATAAACTCCTGCTTCACTATCGAGATATCTTGATGGAAGTGCCAAAGATAGTGGTACTCGACGGCGCTTATACCGACTGGTACTCCAGACGCTGGTTCGTAACCAACGAAGGTTCAGCAATTGAATACGATCTGGTTATCTCAAATATAAGGTTCGGTTTTACGGCAAAAGAAGGAAACGTTGTTCAGTCGACAGGTTTCTCGGTAGGCGGATCGGACGATTACTCGAAGTTGTTGGGTAGAGAAGAGGATTTCCTCGCACGTGCAAAGATTGCAGTCGAGTTAACCCAGGCTGATCCTGTACCTGCAGGAAACTACCCTGTGATTCTCGATCCCTCTGAGGCCGGCGTATTCATCCACGAGGCGTTCGGCCACCTTTCAGAGGCGGACGGCCTGCGGGATAACCCCGCGTTCAGGGCCATGCTTCAGATAGGAGAGAAGATAGGCTCGGATATACTCAACGTAACCGACGACGGCACGATATATGGAGTTCCGGGTTGGCATATCGTCGACGACGAGGGTGTCAAAACGAGACGGACAGAGCTGATTAAGAACGGTATTCTTACAGGTCGTATGCACTCCAGAGAGACTGCCGCGGATTTTGCTGAACCCCTTTCAGGAAACATGAGGGCCGTGGGTCCCCAGCACACCCAGATTGTGCGCATGTCCAACATCTTCATCGAGGAAGGTGACGCCTCCTTCGAGGAAATGATTAACTCCATTGACCACGGGTACTACATCGTCGGCGCTAAAGGCGGTCAGACCTCGGGTGATCAGTTTACCTTCGGTGCCCAGTACGGCTATGAGATTCGCGGCGGCAAGCTGGGCAGGCTTGTTCGCGACATAAACATGTCGGGGCAGCTGTTCGAAACCATGAAGCGTATTACGATGGTAGGCAACGACTTGACGTTCGAGGAGCGGGGAGGCTGCGGCAAAGGCTCCCCGATGCAGCTTAATACGAAATCCGGTAAAGGTTCACCGCACATAAAGATCGACAAGGTCACCCTGGGAGGTAAGCAATGATAGAAAAAGTAATGAATGCTTCACTTGAGATGTTCGACGAATCCGAAATTTACTATAAGGAACAAAAAACTACAAAGGTGATATACGGGAACTGTGACCTCAAGGACATAGAGTCGAAGAGTATAAGCGGCGTGATGTTGAGAGTAAAAAAGCAGCGCAAACTCGGTTCGGCATCTGCCACGACACTGGATGATCCTGAAGTTATCCTTGCCGAGGCTCGGGCTTCAGCCGAGAATGGTGCCCAGATACCCTATTCATTCTCCTCTACTAAGGAGTTCCCTGAGGTAGGTGTCCACTCCAAGGACGCGGAAGATTATCCGACCGCTAAGATGATCGAGATGTGCGAACGGGCAAAAAAGGATGTACTAAAAGAACTTCCCGACATCTCTGTCAACCTGTCGGTAGAGAAAGACTCTGAAAAAATCAACATTGCAACCTCAGGCGGTACACGTGCAGAGCACAAGGGTACTTCGCTGGTGTTCGTGGTTTCGGCCCCGATCAAGGGTACAGGAACTTCTATCTACCGGTTCAAGTCGGAATTCGAGCCTTTTGGGTACCCTCGCGACAAGGTTGACGAGTTCATAACCCGCTACCGCTGGACAGAGAAAAAGGTTACTGCGCCCACGAAAAGGATGCCTATTTTATGGGATCCTGGAAGCCTCAACATGTTCTCGTTTTCTTTCTGCTCCGGAATCTCAGGCGAAGCCCTTTTTAACAAGACCTCGCCCTTAATGAACAAGCACGATAAGAAGATATTCTCCGACAAAATAACACTCCTTGAAGATCCGCACACACCCAGACCCGGTGCTCGTGCCTTTGACGACGAAGGCGTACCCACTGAAAAAAGAAACCTGATAGATAAGGGAGTACTCAAGAGTTATTTGCTCGATCTTCGCACTGGTGCCAAGCTAGGGGCTCGATCCTCCGGCAACGGTTTCAAACTGGCGCTTTTCGGCAGCGGTGTTACCATGATGCCAAACCCCTGGCCGGCCTCACTCTACATGGAACCGGGCACATCTACGTTCCACCAGATGCTTGAATCGATAGATGAAGGCATCTGGCTCACCGGAGGTATAGGCTTCCATTCATCCAACTATGAGCAGGGAGACATATCCATCCAGGCCAGGGGGTACATGATTGCCGACGGCAAGGTGACAGGGCGTCTGGACGGCACCATGGTTTCAGGTAACATCTACAAGGATTTCTTGAAGATTCGTGCGGTATCGGCTGAGGTTGAACCCAGTGACTTCGGTTACTATCCTTATGTGCTTGTTGATTCGATGCAAGTGATAGGTGAATAAAACACCCTTAAGATCAATTTGGATTGATTTTATTAAACCATGGCCTGCCCTGTGAACGCACTGTGCGTTTACAGGATACAGAGAACATGAAAAGCACACCGGTGAATCGAATAACATGTTCCTTTGTGATCTCCGTGTACTCTGTGTTTATTCAGCCTCTCACCTTTATCCGATAAATTCAGAACAGACTACCGAAGCTCGAAATTCCGAATAAAGTGGGCCGCCTCCCAAGGGACGGCCTCCTGCCCGCTTAAAGGACAGGAGGGATTCATAAGGAAGGAGGGTTAACTTTCCTTAAAAGAACCTCTTAATCTGGGCAGATGTTAGCAAACCGTCACAAAGATAGCACCGGTTTTTTTAATTTGTACGTACTGCACGTGTCTTTCAAAGGCACGAGCCTTCCAAATGTCGATATGTCCTTTGACCGAAAAAGAACCGAAGCGTTTTATCCCCGGATTTTTCTTGGTTTCCGGGCTTCCCAAAGATGAACAAGGAAGGCTCCAAATCCGAAGATAAATGTTACGAAATAGAAGCTTACTCCTACAAAGTACGGTATTCCGCACAGTACTGCTACGATGAAAGTTCCCAGAAGCATGGAGAGAATAATGTGGGGTTCTTTGGAGCGTTTGTTCTTCTTCTTAGTAATAGAAAGCAACCAGCGGCCCATGGCGGTTCCCGCATAGACGCCAGAGAAGAGAAATCCTAAAAGATAGAGACCTCCGAGGAATATTGCAGCGCCGATACCTACGATCGTAGCTGACAAAAGACTCAATATGATCGGCAACAGGAATCCTGCAACCAGGGCTATGAAACCGGTAAGTGGAGATACCCAGATTCCCTGCCTGCTCATTAATTCAGAGGTAACGTTCTTGAAGTGGGTCGGGAAAGCCAGCGCAAGGAAAATGCCTGCTCCTGCAAGAAAAAGGAAGCCTAAAAAGGTTTTAAGCACCCACCCACCGAAGGTGCGCCTGGGCCGTTCCTGGGCTTCATGTACCATCTCGACTTCCTCCGCCTCGACGATCACCTTCTTGACCCCTTGAAGTAACGTGGCGCCTTCTGCGATGTGTAGACCTGCTGTATTATAACGTAGGGTGTCTTCTATAACGGCTCCGTCTTCAATATATATCTCGGCAGCGTTCAGCATAACCGGCCCCTTGATATGACCGCTTACGAAGATAACGGCGCCCCCCGCTTCCAAAGAGTCCGTAAAGGTTCCTTCCAGATAGAGCACAGCTCCAGCCAGATTGGCTTTACCTTTGATATCGCCTGAGGCTTCGATTACAGCGCCACCGGCCACGAAATCACCGGACACCTCCGAAAGCAATCGAATCTGGGCACCAAAAAGGGCGGCGGTTCCTCCCACCCGGGCATTGATTTCCACCAAGGCTCCTGCGCCAAACAGATCCTCCGGTATCTCACCGGTGGAATCAATGCGGATCACTGCACCTATCTCCCCCTTTGATACAATCTCCCAGGGATTAATCTCTACTTCCAACGCGTTAAGACTTACCAGAGACACGAGTAATAATCCTACTCCGAGCACTTTCTTCATCAAAACCTCCTCGCATTGGTTTTGGTTTTTTTAATTTAGCTTCCTATCAGAGTAGACGAATAATACCTGCAAGTGTTTCATCATAACTCAACCGTGAAGGCGACGAAGTTACCTGCATCGAACGGGCGCAGGTCTAATCTTCTCATTCGACGAAGCTTTTAGTAGTTCGCTTTGCGTACTTCACGGGTTGTGCGTTTTTTTTAGAAGTGTTAAGACGGAGTTCTTCCATCGAGCGGCCACAGGCCGCCTGCGATCTTTTTGCGTGTCCTTTTCGCAAAAAGGAGCATAAAGACGAAGTTACCTGCAAAGGTCACAAAGAATACTTGAAAATATGTCCTTCTCAGTGTTCCCTGTGTACTCGGTGGTTAGTATAGACCAAAGGGATATAGGAAGAACCTGTACGAAGGACTAGAGAGTGAAAACCATTCCCTCCATGGTCCCGAACACGTCCACCGATTTCCGTTGCCTGTCGAGTAGCTGATTGCAGTGGTCAATGAATCTATCAATATCGTTATACACACGCTCCGGGGCGTGATGGAACAATCCAAGACGTTTGGCATCGGCATCGACAGCCAATTGCAGCGCCTCCTGGTAAGACGAATGTCCCCACGTCTTGTGAGTCGGCAACTCCTCTTCGGTAAACTGGGCGTCGTGAATCAACAAGTCGGCCTTGGATGCGAACTCGGTATAGTCGGTGTAAGGATGAGGCTGCTTATCCTTGAGTCCTGCCTCGTGATCGGTCATGAATACGAAGACCCTTTTCTTCTCCCAGATACGTGCACCGAAAGTCTTTCCAGGGTGACATAGATCGATCGTCTGCACGTTCAGTTCACCGATCTTCAATGAGTTCTCACCAACCGGTACAAACTCGAACTTGCACGGCAGGTCCTCGAATTTAACCGGGAAGTAAGTGTACTGCATCTGGTAGGCGAAGATCTCGCGCAACATTCCTGCGGATTTGGCGCGGCCGTAGATAATGAACTCGCTCTTGGGAAGATATGTGGGAGCGAAGAAAGGCCAACCTTGAATGTGATCCCAGTGGTAGTGAGTGAAGAAGACATGGATGGGGCCTTGTTTACCTCGCCTTACAAGATCGTTGCCCAAGGAGCGTATACCGGTACCTGCATCGATAACGAGTAAGTTGCCGTTTCTGTCCTCCACTTCCACACACGTTGTGTTCCCACCGTAACGTATCGTAGTAGGACCGGGAACCGGGACTGAACCCCTTGTTCCCCAAAACTTTACTCGCATTATATAATATATCGATAATACGCAGGTTTGTCAACACTTTGATATTTCCGACTCCGCAGGAAGCTTGATTTATAATGAGTTCAGAATTATCGGATGACGGTAAACCGTTCAGTCACCAGGCCGCGAATGGTTCGGACTCCGACCCAGTAAACCCCTGAGGGAAGGTAAGAGCAATCGAGGGGGATACGAATCGAGGCGGCTGATGGAGTAACAGGAGAAAGGACTTTTATCCTGCGACCTGAGGCATTGAAGATCAAAGGGGTCACTTCATAAGGTGCGGTTATCTCCAGCCAGCCGGAGCCGCGCAGGACACAGGAAGAAAGCCTTAAGCTCACAGCCTCCACAGATTGAACGTCCGGTTCTTCAACCTGTTCCAGTTCATCGAGTTCAGCTAAGGTTGCGACCCAGCCTGCCGCCGCCCTGACGCCCTGGGTTGTGTAATCAAGATCGATGGCTCCGATCCGGTCTCCTGTTTGATGGTAAAAAGGATTCAAGTCATGCCGGTCTTCTCCTAAAAACAGGGCCGGGATATCCTCCTCCCAGAAATAGTAATGATCACTGTTGTATCTGGGGTCTGTGATGTGACGACGTGGGTCTATATTTTGTATCTCATATACGTCCACCACGCCGGTGAAAATATCCAGAAGAGTGGGCGCAAAGGGGTCCGCAGGATTGGCATTTATCTCCACCACATTGTCGGCGTTGCCGTCGTAGGCGAACATGTCGGCGTTAAATACCGCAAGAATGGTATCAGCTTTACCCTTGGCTTCTGTCACGTAACGACGGGAACCAAGGAGTCCGACCTCCTCTCCTCCGAGGAGCACGAACCGTAAGCTGCGCCGCCACTGGGGTTCTCCGAGAACCCGGGCAGCCTCGAGCACCGAGGCCACGCCTGAGGCGTTGTCATCGGCCCCGGGTGTATAGGTTAAAAACTCCTCGCTCCGTGCGTCGTAGTGGGCTATAAGGACCACTTGTGCCGAGTCATCGCCGGATAGGGCGCCGACCACGTTCCACATCAGCCCGAGGTTAAGTGTGTCCGGTCTTTGCCAGTCCTCCCCGTTTGAAGAGTAAAGGAAATCTTCATACCCCACCGCTGCACCTCTGCCGTCGGGAGTTATATCGATTGCGTTAATGGTAAACGTCTGCGGAACAGGCTTGAGACTCCACCCCTGTCCGCCGTCGTTCGAGGACATAATCAACCCGCCTTCGCCTGCTACCCATAAAACCTCAGGGCTTACAACCTTGATCGTCCGGGGTGCGAGATTCAAGGTATCAATGAGTGCGGCCCAGGATCGACCGCCGTCCGAGGTTTCGTACACTGCGCCGAACCCGCCGACGGCCTCACCAACTATGTATCCGTGAACCGAGTCGATAAACTCCATATCCCTGATTACACGCAGGGGATGATCTAAGACATCCCACGTCTCGGCTTCGTCCGAGGTCGACCAGAGATTCTCCTCCGATGCGATCCAGCCCCTGGAAGGCGTAACGAAATCGACCCGCCGCAGGTCTTCATCTGTAGGATAACTCTTGGTAAAACCCTCCCAGGCGTCTTCGGTCGCGACCAGGACGCCGCTGTCACCGGCGGCCCATCCGTGAAGGTTGTCGGTCCAGGCAAGGTCGTACAAGCCGGGTCCGCTGTACCCCATGACCTCCCACGTTATACCTGTTACGGTTCGCAGGATCCTGCCTCTCCTGGATACGAGCCATACCGAATCGGACGACAAAAACCCAATCGATCGACCAAGATCGATCTCCACCTCGTCCACCGGTTTCCAGGTAAAACCCCCATCTGCGGTATGGTAGAGACAGTGTCGGTATCCTTGCCAGCTGCCCGACCATCCGCATGCATAACCTTCGCCTGAAGGTTCCAGGGCAACGTCGTAAAGCTCAACCGGGATAAAGGAGGAGGTGTCGGCTTCTATTCCATGGGATTCGAGCTGTTCCTTGATCCAAAGGGCTGCGCGCAATGCACCTTGTGAGTGGGCAAACCGGCAGGGCAGGGAGTCGGGCTTTTCAGCGATGGTTACCGGGATCTCTCCGCTCAAAGACGCAATCACGAACTCGACCGAATCGACTGAGACTTCGGAAATAACCGATGCCACGCGCGGATCGTAGGTCACCGAAAACCCATAGGTATTCAAGGTCAAGCAGATTATCGGTACGATCAGTCCGAGTGCGTTCTTCATCGATCTACTATAATTCTTCAACTTGGGTTGTCAAGAACCCTCACCAATTGCCCTGTCTTTGTCGATCTATCTTACTCCTGTCCTTCTGGTTTTGCTCCTGGCTTCTCCTTGAGAGCTTCAGGCCTGTCCGGCCAACCCAGCATCTTGATCGCGGCATAAACCATGAAAACGACAGCGAATATGCCTGGTATAACCTCAAACACCATCACAGTGACCCGCTGACCAGGACCGAGCCAGGCAGAGATGAAAAGCGCGATCAAACCGAAAGCGAGCATGAAGCTTCCCAGGAACAGGAATGTCAAGAGATACATGAGGGACTTTTTTTCATTCTCTTTAAGTCGTGTCAGGGCCTTGAGCCTGTAGTCCAGGGCCAAAAGCAGCCCGGGCTCTATCTTATCCCGCGCCTTGAGTTCTGTGAACCTCTGGTGAGCCTGGGCAATTATCTCTTCGTGAGAAAGGAACCTCAAGGTATCTTTTCCTGAGGACTCTTCAGTCAACAACTCGATCAGGGCCTTGATCGTTCTGATCTTCCTGGTTTTTGCATCCCTCGTCTTATAAAGGTACAGAATCGTCAAGAGTACAATCAGAATCCCAAAAAGGTAAAGCGCTGCACCAGAAAGGCTGTTGTAAGCGGCGACGAGTAGTTCAGATTGAGCCATAATAAACCTCCGAGCCTGACCACTCAGGCCAAACGGGTTTGTTCCCGTACGTATTTTGCGATAACGTCGAACTCCAGATTGACCTTATCACCCACCCGGCGCTCTTTGAGTGTCGTTCGTCTCAAGGTTTCAGGAATCAGGTTCACCGTGAGTTTTTCAGCGCTGGATTTCTCGAGCACGGTAAGACTCACCCCGTCCAGGGTAACCGATCCTTGATCGACCACAAGATCGCTGAACTTAGGTGAAAACTCAACCTCCATCTGCCAGGCATCCTGGCTGCGCTTCACACCTTGGATCTTGCCCACCTCGTCCACGTGCCCTTGCACCAGATGTCCGCCCAAGGCCTTTTGTAATGTAAGCGAGGGCTCCAGGTTGACCTTGCTGCCTGAGTGTAACTCCTTGAGTGTAGTACGCTTAACGGTTTCTGCGGTTGCCTCGGCGGCAACCCGGTCCTTATCGATCTCGACTACGGTCAGACAAACACCGTTTACCGCAAGGCTATCGCCCTTAGCAAGTTCCAGCCCTGTCTCGATCTCTAAAATCTTGCTTGCACCACGTGAGGTGACTCTGCATACGGTTCCAACCTCTTCGATGATTCCTGTAAACATGGCTAGCTGTCCGATTCCTTTACAACCGATGTCCCCGGCACGCACGGAATCCCCTCTATCTTGAGGTCCTTGCCTATCCATGAAACCTGAACTTCTCTCAGGCACAGGCGCTCGTGGATGTTTTCGTAAAGCATGCTGTCCGTGTAACCGATCCCCTTGCCGAGAAGCGACGGGTTAATACAGCAGATAAATCTATCAGCCAATCCCTGCCTCAGCAATTCGGAAGCCACCTTACCTCCTCCTTCCACGAGCAGCTGGATTACCTGCCTGCGCCCCAGTTCCCTCAGCACCTGCACCATATTCAGGTAACCGTCTTCTTCCAAATCCACCGCTGTCAGCGAAACCTTCTCGTCGTACCTGTCACGCTCGGATAAAGCGTCCCGGTTTGTAAAGATCAGTGTTTTACCCTGCTCGAACAATCTCGCGTCGGGCGGTGTTCTGAGCCTTGTATCGAGCACCACTTTCAAGGGGTTGTGTCCGGGTACGAGCCTGACCGTAAGCTCCGGGTCGTCTTTGAGTATTGTACCCACCCCGACCATAACCGCTCCCGACTCAGCCCTCAGCTTATGGGAAAAGGCCCTTGCCTCTTCGCCCGTGATCCACTGGGAATCGCCTTCCGAGGTTGCTATCTTGGCGTCAAGGGTGGTGGCTAATTTGAGGATTACGAAGGGTAATCCTGTCTCCCGGTGTTTGAAATATGCCTGGTTCAGAGTACGGGCTTCGTCTTCCAGGAGCCCGACGTCCACCTGGATGCGTGAGCTGCGAAGCTGCTGTATCCCTTTGCCGTTCACGAGTTTGTCAGGGTCTTTGACCGCAATCACCACCCTTCTTATCTTGGCCTTGGCTATCTTCTCGGTACATGGAGGGGTGCGTCCGAAGTGTACGCAGGGTTCGAGGTTAACGTAAAGGGTGGCCCCTTCGGCCTTTCCGCGCGTGTCTGCTATTGCAATCGCTTCGGCATGAGGTCCGCCGTACCGGGCGTGAAAACTTCTCGCAATCACCTCTCCGTCCTTGACTATCACCGCGCCCACCATAGGGTTGGGTGAAACCATGCCCCTGCCCTTCTCAGCCAGCGAAAGGGACTCCCGCATGTGTTGAACGTCCTCTGCTGAAAAGTTGGGGAACAGGCTATCCGTCATCTGCCCAGATACTCCTTACCGTCCATGTAGGGGCGAAGCGCTTCGGGTACGCGGACCGTTCCATCGGCTTGCTGGTAGTTTTCGAGTATTGCGATCACCAGGCGTGGAAAGGCAGTGCCTGAGCCGTTAAGGATAAAGGGGTACCCGAGGCTGCCGTCGGAAAACCGGAGTCGTGTCTTGTTCCTGCGCGACTGGAAGTCTCGGCAGTTGGAGACCGAGGAGACCTCGAGCCAGGCATCCGCACCCGGGGCCCATACGTCGACATCGTAGGTGAGCGAGGCCTGGAACGCCGACTCGGTGGGCGAGAGTACCTTAACCTGGTATGCCAAATTGAGGAGTTGCAGCACCTTCTCGGCATTGGTAAGTATCTCACGAAAGGCCTCTCGCCAGCGCTCCGGATGGGTAAACTGCACCAGCTCCACTTTCTCGAACTGGTGGATGCGGAAAAGTCCCCGGGTTTCGGCGCCGTACGTGCCTGCCTCGCGTCGAAAACACGAGGTATAGGCCGTATATTTACAAGGCAGGTCCTGCTCTTTAATCTCCTGGCCCATGTGGTAGTTGATCAGGGCGGTTTCAGAAGTGGGGATTAGATACAAAGGATCGTTCTTAAGGGCATACATATCCTCGATCTTGGAAAGCTGGCCTGCGGCGTTGACCGATTCCGCCCTTGCCAAAACCGGCGGGTGAAGCTCGCAATAGCCGTGTTCTTTCGTATGCAGGTCAAGGCAAAAAGACTCTAGCGCCCGAATCAGCCGGGCGCCCTCGCCCGTATAGGCGGCAAAACGTGCACCGGCGTAGGATGCGGCGTAGCGAAAGTCGACCAGACCGAGCTCCTCGCACAAGCTAATGTGATCTTTTGGTTCGAAGTCGAATCCCGGTTTTTCGCCCCACGAACGCAGCACCGTATCCTCATCAGGGGACTCTGGATCGGGCGGGTTCGGAAGCTGCCACAGAAGCGCCTCGAAACGTTCCTCGGCTTCGGAGAGCCTGGCGTCCATATCCTTGGTCTTCTGCTTGAGTTCGCCGGTCCTGGCAATTGCCGCAGAGGCGTCTTTGCCTTCGCGTTTAAGTTGCCCTATGGAATCGGATGCCTGTTTCAGTTCGTGGCGGACTCTATCGCGCTCGACTTGCAAAGAACGCCGTTCTTCGTCCACTTTGAGCACCTCGTCAACCGAAACAGGACACTTGCGTCGCTCCAAAAGTGTACGTATCTCGTCAGGGTTTTCCCGAATCCTTTTTGGATCAATCATGTAATATAATATAGGAAGGTTACATCGATGTCAACTGTTACGGGATTTGAAGATTAGCGCTCCTAAGGATCGCCCTCCTTTCGGTAAAAGATTGCAGATTGAAGATCCAATTGTGGTATGGAGGTGCAACGACCGCGTCGTTGCACCGACAATTAACTTCTAAGGAAAGGTTTGGCCGTCGCAATCCAGAGCCCGCCCTGTCTTGCAGCTTTAGTTACTGCTAAAAGAGGCTTTTACAAAAAACCTTTGAGGATCCCCCAAAATGTTAATGTAGTTCGCAAACTTGACAACACCGAAAAAAAACTATAATGAATTAGATTAAGGATAAAGGAGGAAAGATGCCAAGAACTCACATCTACATAAAGATAGGGATCGAACGTGAGTAAGTAACCGAATACCCTGATTGGCAACAGGGTCTTCCTCAACATACATCAGCTGAAGCGGCATCTTATTATCTTGGGTTTCTAAAGAAGATACTGGAGCTGGGACCTGGATTGTTTATGAATGATAGTCACTTGCCTCAATTTAATGCACTGTTGGAACGTACTCTGCAGCAGTTTAATTTTCAAAATATCGAAGCGGGGCTTGGTGAGGTTGAAAATCAAATACTTCCTGCAATCACTTCTATGGTCAAGCCTGAAAATCGTGCAGGTTTTCGAGATCTCGTTAACCTAGTTGAGTTTCATGCGCTATTTCCCGGCGAATATTACTTTACGCCGCCACTGGATGAGATAATGGAAATCAAATCCTGTACGAAGGTCACAGGGACAGGCCATATCATATCCGGTTTATGGAAATGTAACAGGGCAAAAGTCAAGTGTCATATAGAAAAAATAGAGCAAGAGGAGGAGGAGGAATAGGACGAGACAAGGAGGAGCCAAATGACTAGTCTTTGGGTAGCTTTAACAGGAATAGCTCTGTATCTAGGCAGCGGCTTCATGCCATGGGTAGTTGAAGGAATGTTCGAGAAACCTGTGGTTATGAATATGTGGATGACTTTAGCTGCAGGCTTTGGTTCTAATGTCTGGAACACATTGCTTTGGCTAACACCTTTAGCGACAGTAGTAATCTTAATCCTTGCGTTGGTACAATTGTTTAAGCGTTCAAAGGGGAAGAAGAATTTGGATATCACGATATTCATTCTGGCGCTTGCCGCAATGGTACCTTTACCTCTCAGGACTATCAGTTACTCACTTATTCCGATAACGTATCACACAACCGAGTTTATGGTCGGTTTTTACGTCTCATGGGTTGCTTTGATTGTAATTGCATTAGGATGTTCCTTGCGGTTATCGAAAACTCGATAAAAGTAGGGGCCGACCTTCAGGGATTGGGTCAAAACCCCTGTTGAGCCGCTTTTAGTCCGACAACGCAGAGCAAATTTGGTTAGTAAGTCGCATCAATACGTAGCT
>JAFGSK010000086.1 GCA_016934635.1 Caldifarciminota bacterium | reverse complement strand
TCTCGGACACCCACACAACCGCGCCTTCGGCCATTGCCGGGTAGACGCCTGTGCCAAGGCTCTCCGGAGCGTTGAAACCCAAGCCTTCGTCTGACTCCATGTACCTTATAATCGACGCGGACGTATCGGTTTCCTTGGCCTGGTAGGCAATCGCTATCTTCCCGGCTGCCGTACCCACGCCGATCAGCCGCTGGTCAAGCCGGGTCATGTCGGGGTTGCCGCCATCAGGGGGTATCATAAAGGGACCTACGGGATCTGAGTACACAGTTACATCATTGGTATCGGCAGCCATCATGCGGAGGTAACCTTCGAAAACTGGGTAATCTGGAACTTCCCAAGTTGCAATACCATCGTAGAAATAACCATAAAGTGTAGTGCTGTCGAGTGTCGTTATAGAATCTGCCAGGACCGGATTCCCAGGTGTGGATGTATCCTCATTAAAGTAAGACTTTCCGCCATTGTAAGATGCCTGTAAAATGACATCATTGAGACCAGTGTAACTCAAGGCATCCCAGACAACATCTTCAGTTGAATCCTGAGGCATGTAGATTAAAAGACCAGGTGCTTCACTGGTGTCAGTAGGGGAAGTTTTGTGGGTAGGGTTCTTGAGATTGAAAAGGGCTTTCCTTTCGTAGGTTTTTGCCGGAGCAGTATTTGTTATTGCCGAAGCACTGAAGAAACCACCACCTGGTTTGGTTTTAAGCCCACCTCCACCTACCTCGGTTATTACTACCTTTAATGGTGCTATGATTGAGAAATTAGCATCTGATACGTCTGCAGCGGTTGAGCCGTCGTAATCAGCTGTAACCCTTATTCGTGCTTCGTCTGTTACTTGAGCCGGGACGAAATCCTCTCCGTGTATTCCCCAAATTGGACATTCAAATGCCCAACGTGTTAACCACATCAAGAATATATCAAACCAACGTTCCGGATCAGGATATGGGTATTCGCCTTCGTAACAACCGCTTGCGATTTCGTACCAATCGCAGCCGCTCGGACTGTAATCGTAGGTTATTTCAATGGTTGTCTCTTCAGGTTGATTGGTTGCCGAAACTTCTTTTTGCCACCACCAAGTAAGGGTATCGACCCCCAACCATAATACTTCTCCACCGTTGGGGTACAGCACGTACACGGAGTCACTGCGTATGTCTTTGAATGTAAAACCAATACCAGTATTTGAGCCATCCGAGTTCCACTGCGTCCAGATTATCCGACCAATCCCGTTATTGAAATCGATGGCGACGTGTGGATATCGTTCGTATACTGAAGGACCGTTTTCAGAAGCTCTATCGGGTGTTGACCAAGTTCCATCCGCCCTTTGGAAACTGAAGAATATCTTGGGTATGCCATTTACTTCTTTTTCGAATACAAGGAAGGGCCATCCGTTTGCCATTTGAAGGGTGGTTGCGTTTGCATTCTGCAGAATAGTCTTTATCTCATTTGAGAATTGATATCTTGAGGTACGCTCGGATGAAGTAATCCGGTTCTTTATATCGGAACCGTCAATGAAAGTGGCCCAGAGTTCACCCAGTTGCACTGAAAGATTCGGTTCGATGTGATTCCCGTTCTCGTACGTTTTGTAGATCGTCTCCATTTCCTGGTCGTCGTAGGCGTTGTAATCGGTGTAAGGATAGAAGGTTGCCGTTTGTGCAAGACTGTTAGGACGGGAGATATTCCTCGCAATACATACCGCATCGCCGGAGTCGCTGAAACAACAAGAGGGATGATTGATTGCTTCCGCGTAGCCTTTTTCTACTGTTGAAGCATTGTAATTCAGCAAAGAACTTAGGTGAAATCTCCTCGACATGAAGTAAAAACCGGATTTATCTGAGCTGTACACTATACCAAGGTCCTCAGATGGATAGATGGACATCGTAGGAATGCAGGCCTGTCCAAGCATTACACGAGATTCCCCTTCACTCCAGACAATGACTTGCTTAGAATCTGTCAAAGTCAAATAGGATACGTAAGGAGCACCAGCATCATCAACCGCTATGGCTGAGCAGAATGCGTTATCGGCGATCTTTTGTTTCACCCAGGATGTTCCGTTATCGGTGTAGGCATACCATACGGAGCGTACACCCGTGGTCGTGCTGCTGTCAGTGTAACAGACGTGAATTCTTCCTCGTGGACCTAAGGCAATTTTTCGACCGTTGGTATATGCCGTGGCCTTTTTGTAATCCAGAGGGAGAGTCACAACGGTTTCAAGGTCCACCGGCTCTATCTTGTATAATCCGGCATGGCCAGGGGCTAAGCGAACGGTAAAGTCCTCAAGGTCATAATCGTCAGCCTCCAGATTTGACGCAACCACATTGTCGGTATACAAGTCTCGGATGTTGTATGTGCCGTCGGGAAGTTCCAGATCGACAGTGTAATCCACCGAATCCCCTGCAGCGCATAACCTGTTTACGATAACGAAGTGACGGTAGCCGTCTACAGGGTCCTCGAATATCGCCACCTCGAAGTAAATCTGGGAAGAACTCAGGCTGCTGTAAGGATCTGCCTCTATCTCATTTATGTAGAAGTAGTTTTGAAGATTATCTGTATGCAGAACGCTTATTCCATCCCGGTGTTTCAACTTTCTGAAGTCAGGACCGACGATATTCAAGAGGGTATCGGCAATACAGCGGATGTCGTAGTAGATAGTAGCATCATCATTAAAAAAGTCATTATCGGCAACATCCTCACCAAAAACCGCTTCACACTGAGCTTCAGTCATGTAAGGTCTGTCTTCGATATCGAGTACTCCGTCGCCGCCTTCACTCTTGTAATAAACGCCTAGGTTGAAGTGATAGAAATCGTAGCCCTTTACACCATATGCAAGTCCCAGATTGGCCATTACCCATAATTCCGTGCGGGTCGGGTACCTTATGGTTTCACCATTCCACACGGTAAATTCCGACCAGAATTCCATGTTTCGAGAACGGGCATACTTGCAGGTTTGGTCAACTCCACCAGCAAAGTCCGAGAGTTTTTCTTGAAAACCTGATTGCCCGGGGAGGGGACTGTCATCGTACCAACCTGTACGCGAGATGTACTCAATGATGTCGTGTCCCCTGTTATTCCTGTTGTCCAGAGTATCGAATAACTCCTTTATATCCCAGGAAGAGTAGGTAAAGGTTTTGTAATCGCCACCTATCTTTAAACGTTCAGTCAGGTAGCGTATTCCGGGATACAACCGTCTTCTCCTGTAATGGGTATGCCCGTCGTAATACGCATTGTGAAATGCGTAAACGTGATAGTTGTCTGCAACGTAGTGCAGGCTGTCGGCAAGTTGAGAGGCAAGATCCTTCCAGAAAATAAGGCTGTCGTAATCCCACTGCGCAGGGTAATGTTCCAGGAGTGACGTAGTCACGCTTAGGTACCCGCCACTTTCGTATGCCCTTTTGCGTGGCCTGTCGAGTATCATCCATGCATCGTTCTGCCTTGATGTAGCACATATACTGTCGAATTCAGCGTTGTCGTAAACCTGGATATGAATCCGGACGCGACTGGAATCGATAGCTAACATCACGGAGTCAGGGTGAGCGGTGTAACCAGAGACCACCCTGGTTTGCCACCACCCAAGGGGAAACATATCCTGCGCACTAAGAGAAATCGTAGTTCCTAAAATAAGGATAAGACCTAAAAGAAACTCTTTTCTTTTCATTTCATTCTCCTTCCTTTTCACTTCTCGGTCGGAAGTGGTAAAGATTTACGGTCCGCTTTTATGCTCCAGGAGTAGCTTCCGTGGTCCGCATGGCCCCAGGTAACGAGAGCATATTTATTCCCGCCATCCTCAATGAGAAGCACCTGCGGTGAGCAATTCGAGCCTGAAGCTTCAAGTTCGGTTGTATTTAGATTATCGAGATATCCTGTAAGGCCCTGACCAAGTACAACCGATGCACGGCCGTTCGGTGAGTTGCCGCCACTATAATCCCTGAAATGATGTTTTGAATAAGTCACGAGGTATCCCCCGCCACCGTCTGAAATGACATGTGGTGTATGATAACTACTACCTGTACCCGATTGGAGGGTCCAGAGATGGTTTTTGTCGCCATCAGGCTCAACCTGGTACGCAAAGAGCCCGAATACCCTGTAAGGATAGGATTCCCACTGATTCCAATCATTCTGCGTTGGCCAATCTGTTGGATAATAAGCTCGAGGATAGACTACGACAACGCCGTCAGTGGAATTTAAGTAAGCAATCGAGGGAGCACGCAAAGGTAGGTCGTCAATACTTGGACGGTTGTTATAGACTGTTCCTGGTTCACAGTCATCTTCCTCATCTCTTATACAGTCCTGGTCCGGGTCGCTGTAAGGTGAAGCCTTCCAACCGTCAATACCGGTTCCTTGATCAGGTGTTGTTCCATCATATTTGAGCACAAACAGAGAGTCGATGAAGTAGTGGGATACACAAAAGTCAAACCTAGGAAACATTTTCTTCATCCTTAACTGGTAGGCTACGTAGAGTTCTGTGTTATCTTCGTTGGCGGTCACGTCGAAGTAAGGTATCCAGTAGTACCAAAGTTTGGACGGGATGTCACCGGACGAAGGGAAGCGAACGGTGTGATGGGTCCCGGTTGATAAAACGCCTCCTACTTCATCTACTTCTACTTCGTAGAAATGCAAGTATGTTAACTTGTAATTGCTTGTATCACCTGTAGCTGCATGGGTAGCACTCACGAAAATCACCATGTACTTGTCTTCATCCCATCGCACAATCTTGGGACAGCCTATGAATTCTCCTTCTTCAGTATCAGCTTCGTATAAGTCCAAGGTTGAACTGGGCGAGCCTGCATTTACAGATCTCGTTACAACTATTTTCCAAGAATTATTGTAATTGGATCCCCTTGTCTTCATCGCCGCGTAGTGAGAATGTCCGTCTTCGCTGGTGCATACAGATAAAGGTTCCCCATCTTCCTCTATGGATGATGTGGGAATTTGAACGGTTTGATTTATGCAGACGGGTGTCGACTGCACGTTCCCATCTGGTAATCTGAGTAAAGAAAAGTAGTATCCTTTGTGATAAACATCAGGAGAGGTTGTTGTGACTTCAAAGTGGTTAACCCAGTAATGATAAGTCCAATGATTAGAACCGCTTCCAAATGCGTAAGCCGCATTGTGGTTTAAACGGTGCCCAGCCACATTACCGCCGACTCCTGCAGTGGAAATGTTTACTGGTTCATCAAAAACAGTATTCCCTTCTCCGTTAACGGTGTTTATCTGTTGGGTAAAAACCTCATAACAGCCGTCGTCTGTTTTCTTAAGCCACGAGATCACTGCGCCGTCGTCGCCGTCTGAGACAAGCTTGGGAAAAAAGTTCTTGTCAGTATCCGGATCTGATACCGTTATAGGTTCGCTCCATGCAAGAAGCATACCGGCAATCAGTAAACTTGAACCAATTATTCTGGTTTTCATCAGTTTACTCCTTCCTTAGTTAACGATCAGTATTTTTTCGCTGATTGTTGAGTTTTTCGATGTTTTCAGTTGTACGAAATAGACCCCTCTAGGGAAGTCATGGGTGTTTATCGTTATCACCTCCTC
>JAFGSK010000085.1 GCA_016934635.1 Caldifarciminota bacterium | reverse complement strand
TAAAGTAAGGATAACTCCTTAAGGAGGAGAATATGAAGTCTAAACTCACAGCCGCAGTGTGCGGCATCATCGCGGTTTCAAGCCTTTACGTAAGCTATCAGCCAAGCCCGGCCGACAGGGTGCTCCCCTACCTGGGCAACTACAAAGTCGTTTGCGTGTACGCCCTAGGGCAGTGGAATGACTCCGGCCACACCGTCGAACACCAGCAGAATACCCCGCTTGAAAAGACAATTTATATGAACGTTAGTATTGACAAGGAATTAATATTATGTATATTATAGTTGTGAAAGGAGGAGTTATGAAATACGTTCTTGCAAGCGTCTTTTTGATTTCAGGCTTAATACAAGCCCAGGGCTACTGGGCCGAGCCTGTGAAGCTGCCGCCTGTGATTAACGACACAGTCGAGATCGATACCCTTTGGCACCGTTACTACGCGCATATCTCGCCCGACGGTAAGGAAATGTACTATACACTCAACAACTCACCATACGATGACGACATCTACGTAGCCCGCTGGAAAGGGGGCAACGAGTGGGACTCGGTTACGCGTCTCTCGGTGAATATGGACGACGCCCGCCGCGAGCTTTCGCCCTCGATAACCGCTGACCGTTCCAAGTTATTCTGGTGCGCTTGGAACAGGCCCGGCGGCTACGGAGGCTACGACGTGTGGTTTGCCGAGTGGGACAGTGTTGCCAGCGACTGGGGCGAGCCTCAGAACGCGGGACCAAACGCGAACACGCCCGGATACGAGTTCACCTGCTTCATATCGGCTGACGGCAAGACCCTGTACGTCTCGTCAACCTACGACTCCGACGGCGAGGACCTCTACAAGCTATCTTGGCAGGACTCCTGCTGGGGACCCCGCGAGAGGGTATTTGAAACTTACTACGTAGGAGGCGACCAGTACTCCCCCTGGGTAACTGCGGATGGGAAATGGCTGTATTTCACAATGTTTATCGGTATAACTTACGGACGCGCAACTCTCCGCTCCCTGTGGTTAGGCGAGTTCTTTGGTGAACCTGAACTACTTGCAGAACCAATATCCCTGCCGGGAAGAAACCAATGGAACGAAGGCCCCTCCCTGACTGCCGACGGCTCAAGACTTTACTTTTCGTCGAACAGACCTGATTCTATAGAGCAGGAGGCATTCCTGTGGTATTCCGACTATGTTAGCGATGTGGAAGAACGGAACTACGAGGTCACATTAAAACTAACCGTAACATCCATCTCAAACAATAGCCACTCTATCCGATATATCTTGTCTGAGACAAATCACGTCTTCTGCGGTGTCTTTGATACGGTCGGCAACCTGGTCAGGATACTCGTAAACACTAAACAGAAAGGAGGTGAGCAAAGAATACTTTGGGACGGTCTGGACGATCAAGGCAGAAAGGTTCCATCGGGAACCTACTTCGTCCGGTTAACCGCGGACAGGAACAAAACAACGAAGAAAACAATCTTCATAAACTAAGATATTGACAAACAGGTAAACTTATGTATGTTATGTTTGTAAATGGAGGAGTTATGAAAAACCTGATCTTAACGAGCATTTTAGCTTACAGTGCGGCCTTTGCCCAGGGCTACTGGGCCGAGCCTGTGAAGCTGCCGCCTGTGATTAACGACACAGTCGAGATCGATACCCTTTGGCATCGCTACTACGCGCACATATCGCCCGACGGCAAGGAAATGTACTATACACTCAACAACTCACCTTATGATGACGACATCTACGTTGCCCGCTGGAAAGGTGGGAACGAGTGGGACTCGGTTACGCGTCTCTCGGTGAACATGAACGACGTTCGCCGAGAGCTTTCGCCCTCGATAACTGCAGACCACTCCAAGCTCTTCTGGACGGCCTGGGACAGACCCGGCGGCTACGGAGGCTACGACGTGTGGTTTGCTGAGTGGGACAGTGTTGCGGGCGACTGGGGAGAGCCTCAGAACGCCGGGCCTAACGTGAACACGCCGGGCTACGAGTTCACCTGCTTCATATCGGCTGACGGCAAGACCCTTTACGCCTCCTCGTTATGGGATGCTGACGGCGAGGATATATTCAAACACTCTTGGCAGGATTCATGCTGGGGTCCGCGCGAGAAGGTTTTTGAAACCTACTACGTAGGAGGCGACCAGTGGTCGCCCTGGGTAACTGCAGACGGGAGCTGGTTGTACATTTCTCAATGGGGTGCAGACATTCACGGCGAACGCTCGATCTGGCGTTCCCACTGGGAAGGTTCTTTCTTTAGCAAGCCTGAATGGCTGGGGGAGCCGGTATGCATCCCAGGTGCTTACCAATGGAACGAAGGCCCCTCACTGACCGCCGACGGTTCCAGGCTCTACTTCGATTCGAACAGGCCGGATTCTATAGAGCAGGAGGCTTTCCTGTGGTATTCCGAGTACGTCGACGCGGATGAAGAGAAGCAAGCCGATGAGCAATTCGACCTTAAGGTATCCCGATTGGCAACAAGGAAAGCCGAAATCTCATACACGCTTCCGTCGTACAGCCGGGTCTTCTGCGGGGTGTTCGATTCAGTCGGGAATCTCGTGAGAATACTGACCAGCGAGGTCCAGGATGAAGGAACCCACACGACCGTCTGGGACGGGTTGGATGATAGAGGGAGGCAGGTGGCAAGCGGAACATACTTCCTTCAGCTTACTGTGGGAAGTCATAAAACATCAAAAAAAACAGTGTATTTGAGGTAACACCTCAAAGGAGGAAAAGATGAAAACAAGAATCGCTGCAGCAATCGCAGCCGTCTTGGCCTTTTCGTCTTTGCAGGCGAGCTACAACCCTGACGCGCCTGCCAGGGCATACGACTACATCGATACAGTAAAGGCGGTCTTCGTTTACGCACTCGGGGAGTGGAATAACTCGAGCCACACCTATCACCACGGCCAGAACACCCCTTTGCCTGGGTATGCGTTCGAGATATGCGACAAAAACGCTCTGCCACCCACGATTCCTGACTATTACAAAAAGTGTTCGCAGGGCAGGTTTATAGTGAACGCCGAGTGCTGGGGCAGGCAGAACACCTACTGCTACGTTATGGAAGGACTCTGGACGCCGATGTCGCCTTTCGATCAAGGCAACGGGCCTTTTTTTACTGGACTGATTAACAGGCTCGACGCGGAGGCCGAGCACGTCTTTACCCAAAGCGCCATGTATTATCCTGATAACGACCACCCGGACGAAAACGATACACCGTTCGTGTGGTTGTTCATAATCTCGCCGGAGGTCGACGGAAGCTGGGGCGTCGGCGGAAGCGACGCAACTTACAGAACAAACCAAACCATGCCCAACGGCGACACGATATTCGTCAATCTCTTCGGCTACAGCAGGAACTATTCCACGAAGAAAGGCGACATAGTTGCAGGCGTAGTGCACGAGTTCAACCACGAATGGCTTCCCGACATAGGGTACAACGCAGATCACTACGGCCTAGGCGGGTTCGAGCCGCAGGCCATTGGCTGCGGGTTCCGCAACGAGCAGGAAGGCGGCCTGCCCTCGCCCATAAACCCTGTATGGCGGGCACAAATGGGGTGGATAGACCGGATATGGGTATACCCGTCAAAAAACCTTTTCAACCAAGTAATCCAGGACCAGACCGCAGGCGAGGTCTACGTGCTCAACAAAGAGGAGAGCGGCACCGACCGGGACCTCTTCTACCTTTCCTGTCACATGAGGCAAAGTTTCTACGAACGTCTGTGGCCCGGAAGAGGTCTACTTATATGGCACGACTGCAAAGGCGACTGGGGCGGCGACGAGTGGGGACCGCCCGGTAGAGGTCGGATGTCCAAGTTGGATTCCCTGGATTATCTTAGAAAGCCTCAAGATCTTGAGTGCGCGCACGGATGTTTTAAATGGAACAGGACTAACGACGCGGTCGACCTGAATACGCCTGATCCGGTGCGAGGCCGCGATCATCTTGATATGAGGCCGCAGAACTACTATCCGGGCAGCGGTAATAAGGGAGACGCTGAGTGCTTCTTCTGGCCCGACTTCGGTTACACCCAGTTCGACGGCCTCACAAACCCGTCCTCGCGTGAGCAGTACGGCTATAAGTCTGGAATCGTAGACACCTTTGGCTCTATACTCCCTCCACGGGCGGCAGTCCGCAACATACAACAGTACGGGATAGACGCAATGAAAGCCGACCTGCTTTACAAGTACTGTCTTGCCGGCAGCGAGCCAAACATGTCTATGGCATTAGGCGGAAACAACCAGCGAAACGTATGCTACCTGGAGGGAGAAACCGAGACTCGAATCATGCTGGTCTACACCCTAAGCGGCCGCGTTGCGTTCAGCACCATGTTCAAAGGCGAATCAGCTACGCTCGATTTACAGGACCTGGTCGACGCGAAGCGGCACCTGAGCCTGAGCAACTCCGGAGCCGGCTACCCTGCCCTCCAGATCGGCCCTGCCCGGACAGTACATCTGTGCTGGCTGGAGGGCGAAGCCCCTGACCACGGGCTCTGGTATCGCAGGGGCGTCATGTCCGGGTCCGTGCCCGACGAAGTGGACTGGACCGGCTCCTTGAATGCAAAGGCGAATCTATCCGATTCAGCATCTTACGGGACAGCCTATTTTACTCCGCCTGCGATAGAAATCAGCGGCGGCACGGTCTTCGTTGCAACCGGGATACACAGGAACACCTATCTCGAAAGCGGTGGTGGTGGTCCGCCGCTCATTGACAGCCTGCCGGTGCTGTGTTTCAGGTTCCCGGTTGGAAACCCCAGACCGTCCGCGATAGTCACAGATACAATCGGCTGGTATCACGTCCCGGCCGTTCAAGGAGACGTGGGCGGTGCAACCGTCTCCTTGGCCCGGGATGATCAGGGTCGGGTTCACGCAGTCTTCCTAGCGCCTAACGCATTTGCCGGACATACTTATTTCGAGGACGGCGAGTGGAATAACGTAATCACAATTGGTGCAAATCCAGGTGGGCAGTTCGCATCCGTCAGCCCGCCATGTATAGTGTATTGCGATGGGATACTTTATGCTGTTGCTTCGGCGCTCCACCAGACCCTTGCACCCGATCATACGGATATCTTCATAAGCTCGGTGAACTTAAGCGGACCTGTTCCCGGCTTATGGGAATACCCTGCGAACCTGAGCAACACGCCTGAAAGCAACTCTACCCAGCCTGTAGTCGAAAAACACTACACCCCTCACGTCTTTTGGTCGGAAGAAGGCGAGATAATGTGTCGGCACTCCGGCGAAAACATCACTGTTTCGCATACCCCGCACTCTACATCTACGGTTCCTCACGTCATTAGCGGCGACGGCAAATACCATCTGGCGTGGCTGGAAAGCAACCAATTCGGCGACGAGATAAACCTGCGGAGCCTGTCCTTCTCCGGCGGAGGCGCCTTCGGAGAAGGCGGTCAAAGCCGCCTTGGAATAATCAAGCCCGATGTAATGGAGCTTTCTGCATCTCCATTCGCCATAAGCAAGCTTAGTATTTGTTATACCTTACCTCTGGATGCAGAAGATGCCGAACTCAACATCTATGATTGTCAGGGACGTTTGGTTCGCAAATGGAGCCTTGAGACTGTAAATGGGGCTATTGAGTGGGACGGAAGCGATACCCAGGGCGGCAAGTTAGGTTCAGGTGTGTACTTCATCCGCCTGGCTTGCGGCGAGGCTCAAAAAGTGAATAAAGTGCTGCTGATCAAGTGATCCGCTGGCGATAACAAAGAACATTGATTCTTACCCCGCAGGACTCCCCTGCCGGGTAAGGATTACTCAACGTCCTTGAGGACTTCCACCACCTCCTCTGTGGTAGATACCTTTGAAAGCCGGGAGCGTGTATCTTCCCTGCGAAGTATCTTCGACAGACGAGCCAGGGCTATGATATATTGAGTCTTCTGATCCTCCGGAGCGGTTATTAAAAAGATATAGTGGGAAGGCTTTCCGTCAAGGGAGTTGAAATCCACCCCTTTTCGTGAATACCCGTAAGTAAGGATCAACTCCCGGGCAGCCTTTGTCCTGGCATGAGGTATGGCCACACCAAGTCCGATACCTGTGCTCTCAAGGTTCTCTCGTTTCAGTATGTCGGCCAGGAAAGCGGCCTCATCCTCGATTAACTTAAGACCCTTGAGCTTCGATACGAGTTCCTTGATAACATCTACCTTTTCCTCCGCCTTGAGGTTGAGGATTATGCCTTCCTCCCTGATTACTTCACTGAGTCGAATCATTGTCCCTCCTGGTTGAGGAGCAATAAGGGAACGTTAACCAGCCTATTCAAAAGACTGCCTATGTCAATACTCTTGTAGGCAAAAGTAGCGCAAATATCTACTTCGTAGCTTTTAACGACCGAAGCGATAACTTCCTCCGGTTTTCCTTCCTCTACCATCAGCGAGTTTTTGATCTCACGACCGAACGCCGTATCCTCTATCTCATAGAGAAATTTCCAGGCTCTATCTTCCAGTGCTTCACGGAGTTCGGTCTCCTTGGCCGAATGCTTCTCCGGTTCTGGTTCGAGAACGGCCAATGCAATGATCCGGCAGCCGAGTTGTGAAGCCAAATCAAGGAATCCTTCCAACTCTTCCAACCTGGTCTCGGCCGGATCGATGTAAACCAGTAAACGCTTATACACGAATCAAACCTCCAGATTACTTTCCTATACAGAAGCGCGTGAACATATCATCCAAAATCTTCTCGGTTACCGTTGAATGGTCAGCCCCGGTCATCAACCCGAGAGCCTCCCGCAGTTCCTTGGCGCGCATATCCATGTAAGCGACATCAAGCCCGCTGCGCAGCTTCTGGGCCAGCCTCTTGAGCTGATCCTCTTGATAGCGATTGGCGAAAAATACGTCTCCCTCCTTACAGGACACCTCTTTTGTCAAACGAGCGGCTAAAAGGTCTATATTAGTACGCTTCAAAGCGGATAACGGCAAAGGCTTGACCGACTTCTCAGACAGGGACGGCGGTTTTTTTACCTTATCTATCTTGTTCCAGACAACAACACCTGGCTTAGTCTGTAAAAGCTTCAAAAGTTCTTCGTCTGCGGCAACGAAACCTGATGTAGCGTCCAGAATAATAACAAGGAAGTCGGCGCGGTTCGCAGCGCCTATGGCCCTGCGTACCGCCATTTTATCAGGTAAGGCCCGGGCTGCGGCGAGTCCTGCAGTATCGAAAAGTCGCACCTGTCCGCCTGGAAGCTGCATTTTCCCGACCACCAAATCACGGGTCGTGCCTGCAACCGGCGTAACGATCGCACGCTCCTCACCTAAAAGGGCGTTGAATAAAGTGGATTTACCTACATTAGGTCTGCCAAGAAGAACGACGCTCAAGCCCTGTCTCAGACTGCGCCCCCTTCGAAATGACGCTCTTACGTCCTCAACTTCACGCAGCAGTTCCTTAATCACAGGTGCTGAAGAATCCTCAGGCAAATCCTCTTCCGGAAACTCAAGCTGAGCCTCCAGGTTAGTCACAAGGGTTTTTATCCTGGAAACGAAGTCCTCAATCTTAACGGAAAGATCACCTCTAAGCTGAGCCATGGCTGAATGGATACCGTCTATGGTCTTTGCCTCGATTGCAGCTAACACGGCCTCGGCCTGGGTCATGTCGATCCTGCCGTGCAGATAGGCGCGCTCGGTGAACTCCCCTGGACGCGCCACACGAGCCCCCACGTCAACAAGAAGATCCATCACCCTATCAACGATTATCGGATTGCCGTGCAGGTAAAACTCCACCATATCTTCAGTTGTATAGCTGTGAGGAGCACGGTACACCGCTGCAATCACCTCATCTACTATCTGCTTTCCATCCAAAATAAGACCGTTAACTAAACGGTGCCCCTGCATATCGCTGAGACGTTTGTTTCCCTTGAATACCTGATCGCACATCCTGAGTGTCTGGGGGCCACATACCCTTACCATGGCAACCGCACTCACACCCGCTGGTGTAGCCGGAGCAACGATCACGTCCTGAAGCCGATCCAGATGCATCACCGAGTCAAAGACGTCACCGTGGCGCGATGATAACGTTCTTTCTGTAACCAGTCCCAATTGTGTAGTAACGGATGCCCTCCATCTCGTCAAGAGCCGTCTCCACAAGCCTTCGTTCCTTGTCGGTAAGTGGATCGAGCGCCATTTCCCTGCCGGTTTCGGAGACAATCTTCGCAATAGCCATTGCCTTTTTTCTTAAGAAATTCTCCCTGCGCTGCTTGTAACCGCCCACATCAACCACTATCGAGGGAAGACGGGAATGCCGGTGCTGAAGTATCGCCTGAACGACCTGTTGAAGGGCTCGGAGTGTTTCGCCTGATCTGCCTATAAGAAGGCCATCGGAGCGGCGCGTCCGCACATTTATGTAGTAATCGTTTTCGGCCCGCCTATGCCACTCCACCCGGGCGCGGAAGCCCGCCAGAAAAATTATCTTCGAGAGGACTTCGGCAAGCTCTTCGCCGAAGTAATCTCTCTGGTTTGCTGCTTCGTCTGCCATTGAGTTCCTCCACTAGATCCTCTCCTGAAAAGGGCAAACTCGATAATGGAGAGGATATTAAAAAATAACCAGTATAACTGCAATCCTGAAGGGAAATTAAGGAAGATTACAGTAATAAATATGGGCATTATCAGAGTCATCATTCGCTGCTGAGGATTAACGTTTGAACGCAGGCTCTGTATTACCGAGGCCACGCCCATGAGAACGGGTAGGATGTAGAAGGGATCGTACATGGAAAGGTCAGCCAGCCAAACAAGCCTGCCGGCTGGAACGTGAATGAAAAGAAAATCGAAAGCCTTATGGACTTCAACGGAAAAAAGCTTCACGAATTCTGCACCGCGCAAAGCAATAGTATTTCGGAGAACACCGTAAAGCCCGAAGAAAACAGGCAACTGTATAAGTAGAGGGAGACAGCCACCAAGGGGAGAGTAGCCGTGATTTTTGAACAACTGCTGTTGCTCTTGCTGGAACCTCCTGGGGTCGTCCTTGAAACGCTCCTGAAGCTCCTTGAGTTTAGGCTGAAGCATCTGCATCTTCTGCATGTTGCGATTCTGCATACGGGATAACGGAAGGAAGATGAGCTTGATCAGTAAGGCGAAGATTATTATTACAATACCGTAGTTGCCTATCAAATCGTGCAGGAGTTTGAATATCAGAAGGATGCCTTCGCTTAACCAGCGATACCAGCCGGCGCCCATCTCAACGATACTTCTCAGACGCAGCCCTTTATACATCTTTCCCAACTGGAAGTAATCCTGGGGTCCGAAGTAGATGCTGTAGGAGTTTTCATCAGGCACCTCGAGAGAAAACCCGATGCGCTGGTCCGCGCGCACCTGGATGGAGGTGTCCAACTGTGCGGCGATAGGATTCTCGGGTATTATTATGGTCGCAAAGTACTTGTTGCGTAGACCGATCCAACTGTACGGACCAGATTCAACGGGATTCTTTGCAGCCTTCTTTTCACTCATCTTCTTTAAATATGTGGCCCGTTTTTTTTCGTAATTTGATTTAACAGACCTGATTTTAAGTCCACCCTCGAACCTTGCCCCATAATAAAGCCGGTAAAGGGTTGTCTCTGTTCTGTCGTGAGGCTCGGTCTTAGCCAGGCCGTCGTAGCATTTGAAGGTCAAACCGCCGGCGCCAAGGGTATCCAGGCGCTCGACCTTTACCGCGTATCCGTCGAGTGTAAGGGTGATCCGGTTCTCGTTCCCGAGGCTGTCTCTCCACACCAGGACGGTACTCGATTTATCACCTGATTCGTTCCAGAAGGTATCTACCGAAATCCTTCCGTCCCCAGGGATAAATATCTCGAATCCCGCTGTCTTTGTAAAATTAAAACCTTTCTCCTCAAGCCGTGATTTATCGAGAGAATCCATCCCCTTATCCCAGGTCAAGGTATCATGGGTATTGGTAACGAAACTATCCTTCTTTCCGTAAAATTTCTCTGGCTTATCTTTCGCGACTATGTACAGCGTCGGCTCAAGAAGCCTGACAGGAACGGTTCCGGTTGTATCTGCCGCAATCCTCATATTGAATTTTGTTGAATCCTCCCACTCTTTGAGTCTGGATAACTCCTTCTCGTCCTTCAATTCCACGAGTTCAACCTGATCTATACGCGACCAAGGATAACTGGGTATAATCCTGACCTTTATCTTATCGTTTTGAAGAACTATGGCTTCTGAAACAGTTCTGGTACTGCTTGTATCCTTGGCAGGTCGTTCGGCTGTCTGGCCGCCTCCCATACATCCGCCCGCGCCTGAACTTCCCAAGCATCTCTGTCCTCCGAACACGAAAAACACAATCAAAACCACTGCCAAAAGCACTATAACGACGATTGATGACATTCCGCCTTTCTGTTCCATATGATCTACCTCACAGGGTCGTATCCCCCTGGATTCCAGGGGTTACATCTTAATACGCGCCAGACTGCCATTGTTACTCCTTTAAACGGACCGTGCCTCTGGATTGCCTCTATAGCGTAAGTCGAGCATGTCGGCTCGAACCTGCACGAAGATGGTACGCCTGCAAACGCTATCTGGTATGCCTTGATCAAAAAAACCAGGATGTTAACCAGAGCGTCTTGCAAACCTTTCAGCACAATCTTCAAAATCTTTACAAAGTTCATCCCATCCTGCACTTTCCCTCATCTGAAAGATAATATTACCTAGAGGAAACTTCATCTTCATCTTCCTGTAAATCTCGCGCATGTGCCGCTTGTGGCGGTTGCGCTCTACCGCATTCCCGATACGTTTGGGTACAAAAAAACCGACCCGCCTCCCATCTCCTTCAGTCAGGTAGGCCGCGATAGCACCGCTTCGCACCGGGCTTTCTTGCAGCACTTCCCTGATAACGGTTCTTCCTCTCAGGTTTTCACGACTTGAGAGCCTTTGTTTGCGCCCTTTATCCAATCGGCTTCCAATAGCGCTACGCCGAAAGACGTTTGCGACCCTTTGCCCGTCTGCGTTTGAGTATCTGACGACCGTCAGATGTCGCCATACGTTTACGAAAACCGTGCGCACGTTTGCGTTTCAATCTACTCGGTTGATACGTTCTTTTCGGCATTAAATGAACTCCTTTCTCTTGACCTTAGTCGATGATTATAATCCGAAATCCACTGAAGTCAATTCAAAGAAGTTGCTTAAACCACGTATCAGTCCAATGTTGGGTACGAGTTAAGTGATAACGCCTCAAATTTCGCTTCCAACATGAAGGGCTAGGATGATTGTGCACTATAATATAAAATGCTTGACTAAAATCTATCTTGGAATACAATGTATTTGTTCTTCCAAGGAGGATAGATGGTATTTGAAGAGCTGATGGAGAAACCCAACGGGTCAAAGCCTATGTGGGCCGACCTTGCAATCAAGACCCCGGCCTCCCCTGATTACGAAGTTGGGGGTGATTTCGAGTTCGCCTATGATGAGTCCCGGATGCGAATCATTGATAAAATCGTTACGGAAGCATTGGAGAGGGAAATAAGGATCCTGGCGACAGCCGATTACAACCTTGGTCTTTCTGAGCGTGGTGCGTGGATTGACGAACTGGTGGCCGTTGCCGGCGATCGTGGTGTGAGCGTTTATCCAGGATTACGACTCATACTCGAGGAAGGTGTCGATCTCATCGTGCTCTTCGAGCCTGAGCGTCCTCAAGCGGAGTTAGAGAAATTCCTGGATGAATTGGGTCTCGAGAAAGAAGGGCGATTTTACCGCAACAACCGTCCGGTGCCCGTTACCCTGCCTCCACGAGAGGTTATTGCTCGAGCCAGATCAAACAAGGGAATGATCTTGTCTCTTTACAACGACGCCCTGCGAGAGCATCCTGGAGTCCTTACCGACCCCTGGCTATGGGGGGTGCTCCTGACCCAACCACTTACGGATGAAGACGAACAAATACTATCTGGAAACCATAAAGGGTTTGAGAGAAGACTGCCCCTTGCCCGACTTGCGGGTTCATTTGCCAAAAGCCCGGAAGAAATAGGTAAGGAGAAGGTATCCGTGAAGCTTGGAACCCCTAACCTTGAGGGCATGAGACTGGCTCTACTCGATGCAGGGACCAAGGTTCTTTTCCCCCACCAAATCGAGAAACGTTCCTATTCCCAACTACTTGGGGCTCGTTGGGAAGGAGGGTTCCTCGACGGTCTTGAGATACACTTCAATCCAGGATTCAACTCCCTGATAGGCGGTCGGGGAACAGGGAAAACAACGATCATTGAAACTATAAGGTATGCACTCGATGAGTTACCAAAAACCGACCGCAACCGGGAAAGCCACGAACAGATACTAAGGGACGTATTCATGCCAGGCTCAAAGATATCCCTCCTGGTCGAATCCCACGATCCATTACCCAAGCGCTATCTTATAGAGCGTATCTATCCGTTCACTCCGGTAGTTCGCAATGCGGAAAACGGGGAAAAACTCGACGTGAATCCTAAGGACGTATTTCGCGGTGAGGTTTTCGGAAACAAGGAGATATACGAAATCTCCAAACAGCAGAACTTCCAACTCCGGTTACTCGAGCGTCTCTGTGAAAAGGAGATATACTCCCTGAAGGAACAGGAAGAACTCATCCTCGAGAAGTTGAAACACCAGACCGAAGAGATAACCACTCTGACCGATGATCTGGCAAAGCGAGACGGCGAACTTGGAAAACTGGCCGCCGCAGAGGAAAAACTCAATCGCTTCCTTGAGATGGATATGCCTGCCAAGATTGAAGAAAAACGAGGTTTTGAACAGGAAGGTCATGTATTTTCGAGGGGAGAAACCGTTCTCGTGGAGATGAAGAAGATGCTTCTCGATCTCATAAGTGAAACCTCATCCCGACTGCGGTCGGTCCAGGAGGGGACCGCCAAACCGCTGCACCCTGATCTTATCGACGAATACACCAATACCCTTGTGGAGTTCGTTGGCGATTTTGAGGGCAGTATCCAGGCATTGATCAACACTCTTCAGATTACCGAAGAAAGGCATAATCAGTACAAGGAACAATGGGACGAGCTTTACGCCGAGGGTGAAGAGCGGTTCAGGGAAAGCCTTCGCAGCCTTCAGGATCGCTTTCCGGGAATGGACATCAACGAATACATCAACCTTGAAAAAGAGGTTTTGCGTCTGAGGGAATTCAGGGTCGCCAGAGACGCCGTTGCCACTAAGCTATCCATGAAACGTGACGAGCGTCTGGCTTTGCTGGGCGAGCTGAGAGAACTTCGCGCTTCTCGTCTTGAAGTTCTATCCAACCGTGTTAAGACGTGGAACACCGAGTTGGACGGAAAGATACGCATCGAAATCTCTCGCAAGGGTGCCCCTAGGCGTATCGTTACCGAACTGCGACATTTCATCCCTACTCTGGATACCGAAGACGCGCTTCGCATCGCCGAGGACGAGGGGTTCAGTTTCGCTGAACTGGCGCGGCTTTCACGTTCAGGGGACAGTGAGGCTTTAGCCGGGCTTCTCAAGCTCTCACCTCAGAGTTCTGTTCCTACCTTTGAGGAGGAAACCTTGTGTCGCATGGAGATGGTTTATAGCCCTCCTGAGGTAATCATACAGTTAAATCTGGGGACCAAGAAAGAGACACGATACCGCGACGTAGAACATCTCTCCGACGGTCAGCGATGCACGGCCATCCTGGGGATTCTTTTGCTTGAGTCTCCCTATCCACTCGTCGTAGATCAGCCTGAGGAGGATTTGGACAATGCCTTCATCGTCGAGGAGATAGCCAAGCGTTTCCGCGAAGAGATGGACAAGCGTCAGTTCCTGGTTGCCACCCACAACGCCAACATCCCGGTTCTCGGTGACGCCTCTCAGATACTGGCGCTCGAGGCCGACGTCGAACACGGCTACCTGCGCGAGGGACGATACGGGTACATCGATTCTCCCGAGATCAAAGACCTAGTGGAACGCATCCTTGAGGGAGGCCGTGAAGCCTTCGAGATACGCAAGGAAAAGTACGGGCTTTGACGTCATTTTTCTCGCGAAGATAGCGCCGGAAAATATGTAGTAATCTTTCCTTTCGGAGTCGAACGGCTAGCCGTTTGAAGATAGTTAGTGAAAATCCATTAGCACATAAAACTTGACCGCATTCTTTTGTTTGATATACTGCAATTGATTATGGGCGCAGATTCAATTCATATCAACAAGGGCCTTTTCTCAGATCACTACCTTGATAAGATTCTTCCAAGCCCGGAAGAAAAACGTTGGAGTAGTGATATAGATCTCGGTGAAGCTTTCGATAAGATTCGCAAACTCTATTCGGAAAAGGAGACCGAGGTTCCGAATCTCAATGAATCACAGCTGGAACAGTTCTTTATTCAGCCGATTCTTGATATACTCGGGCATCACACCATTGTTCAACCGTCCGAGAAGACTTCTGAGGGAATAAAAAAACCCGACTACGCGCTATTCGATTCTGAAGACTCAAGGGACGAAGCCCTGCGCCATATCAACGAAGATTGGGGCGTATTCAAGACCTCGGTCGGTTTATGCGAAGCCAAGAAGTGGGACAGAAAACTAGACGTATCCCTGCTCGATCAGCCGACGCTTTTCGAAAGCCGAAACCCCGCATACCAGATGCAGCAATACCTTTACCACAGCGAAGTAAAGTGGGGTATACTTACCAACGGTCGCTACTGGCGGCTTTATGAGCGTGAACAGAGCAAGAGGCTTGACCGGTACTACCAGGTCGATCTCGTCGAGCTTATAGGTCCCGAAGGTTCGCTTTTCGGTAAGGGTATGACCCGGCTGGATAGGCTAGAAGCCTTTAAGTATTTCTACCTTTTCTTCCGGAGACAAGCCTTTCCCGATTTCCTCGACTACGTTCTTGCAGGTTCGGTCGACTACGCACAGGCGGTTGGCGCCGAACTTAAGGACAACGTCTACAAAGCATTGAGATTTCTTGCTCAGGGTTTTGCTGACTATAAGGGCAACGAACTCGATTCCGTTAAAGACAAGGAAACGATACGGGAAAATTGCTTCGTTCTCCTATACCGTCTATTATTCGTTCTGTTCGCCGAATCAAAGCATCTCCTGCCCATTGCAGACAGCCCTGACTACAAGCAAATCTATAGCCTTTACCACGTTAGGGAGGAGGTTACGCACAAGCTGGACCACCATCTTAAGTACAGCAAGAAAACCTTTACCTTGTGGGGAAAGTTAAACTCTCTGTTTACCCTCATCAACATAGGCGATGAAACATTCCGTATACCTCCATATAATGGCGGACTTTTCGATAATGACCAGCACGAATTTTTTGAAAAGTACAAGGTTTCAGACTGGGTTCTTGCTGAAGTAATCTACCTGCTCTGTATTGCTAGAGCAAACGGCAAAGATAAGCAAAGCTCAAGACAGGAATTCATCGACTATTCCAGTCTGGAGGTCAGGGACCTGGGAAGCATCTACGAAGGACTTTTAGAGAACCGGCTGGAGATTGCTGAAGAGCCGATGATTGCGGTCCGCAACGGCAAGCGGGAAAAGTGGAAGTCTGAAGCCGATAAGCACGAAAAGGATAACGTTACAGACCGGGTAGATAAAGGCCAGTACTACCCGGTTTTTAAGCGTGACGAGCGCAAGGCCACCGGTTCCTACTATACCCCGGACTACATCGTTTCCTACATCGTGGAGCATGCACTGGGGCCTCTTGCCGAGAAGTGCAAAACCGACAAGGAGCTTCTCGAACTCAAGGTTCTTGACCCGGCCATAGGTTCAGGACACTTTCTGGTCGAGGCAACCGACTTCCTGGCTCGTCAGCTTCTGGGAAAGAAAAAGGTCGAGGAGACCGAAGACGAAATAGGCAAGGCAAAGCGCCTGGTTATCGAGCGATGCATCTTCGGAGTTGACAAGAACATGCTGGCCGTGGAGCTGGCCAAGCTTTCGCTGTGGCTGCACACCGTGGCTCGCGACAAGCCGCTTTCGTTCCTCGATCATCACCTGCGGTGCGGCGACTCGCTCATCGGCGCGAAAGTGGCGGAACTCGGCACCCTGCCGGGTGAGGAAAACCAGCCCCTGTTTACGGACATGGTGGCTCGCTACTCGGCCAAGACCATCGGCTTCTACAAGCAGATTGAGGATATGCCCTCGGACACCCTCGAACAGATTCATATGAAGATGGGTTTGTTGGAAACCGCCCGAAACCAGACCCTGCCCTTCCGCAAAGCGGCTGACGTGTGGATTTCTACATACTTTGGAAACGAGGTTAAGCCCGATGATTACTCGCGGGTGATCGACGCCCTGGGAGGGGGCAAGGAAGACGCTTTACAGCAATTCGAGGGTGAAGCGTGGTTTGACAAGGCTGACCGGCTGTGGGACGAACACCGCTTTTTCCACTGGGAGCTTGAGTTCCCCGAGGTGTTCTTTGATACCAAAGGCCGACCGCTTGACAATCCCGGCTTCGACGCGGTGATCGGGAATCCACCGTATGTGCGGATTCAGAAATTGAAAAAAACCGCCGCAGCAGATTTAGATTTTTACAAACAGAGGTACGTTGCGGCTAGTGAAGGTAACTACGATATTTACGTTGTATTCGTCGAACGAGGTCATTCATTGCTGAACAAAACGAGTTATTTTGGTTACATCTTGCCCCACAAATTCTTCAACTCTCAATATGGCGTTGGATTGCGCAGTCTCTTAAGTAAAGGGAAACATCTCACCCATGTAGTCCACTTTGGTTTTCAGCAGGTATTCCCCGAGGCAACAACCTACACCTGTCTTATGTTTTTGAGGAAGAAGGCTGTTGACAAATGTCGACTTGTGAGGGTTGACGATTTAGAAGTATGGCAAACTACGAGAGAAGCTTACGAAGAGGTTATCCCTGCTACGGAGATTACCGGTTCTGAATGGAACTTTGTTGCAGGCAATGGCCGTAAGCTCTATGCAAAACTCAAACGGATGCCGCAGAAATTGGGGGATGTGGCTCATTTATTCGTCGGTCTTCAGACAAGCGCCGACGATGTGTTTATAATGAACCTTGTAGACGAAACAACCACAACTTTTAGACTGTACTCCAAAGCCCTGGATGAAGAATGGTTGTTTAAGAAGGGTCTTATTTTCCCTCTCGTTAGTGGTACGGATGTTTCTCGCTATGACCCTTTACCGAAAAGACAATATATTATCTTTCCATACAAGGTCATAGAGAAAACGGTCGAGTTGATTGGATTTGATACTTTGTCTAAAAACTATCCTACACTTGCTGCTTATTTACTAAAAAATAAAAGCAGGCTAGAGAATCGCGAAAATGGGAAGTTTCGAGATAAAGACTGGTATCGCTTCGGGCGGAGTCAGAATATTGGAATACAGGATAAGGTAAAACTTTGTGTGCCACGCCTTGTGGAATCTCTCTTAGCTGCTTTCGACCCCGACGGAAAACACTTTTTGGATAACGTGGATGTAGGTGGTGTTACCTTGAAAGATGAATACTCAAAGCAGGATTTACCCTATATCCTTGGATTATTGAATTCCAGGCTTCTGCGGTGGTTCTTTCCATTCGTAAGTGCGCCGTTCCGTGGTGGGTGGCTTTCGGCCAATCGTCAGTTTCTCTCTCAACTTCCCATCCGTACAATCGACTTCTCTAAGCCCGAAGACAAAAAGATGCACGACGATATGGTTAACATGGCTCAAAACATGCTTGACCTGCACAAACGCAAGCAGGAAATTGAAACCGACTATACCGGCTGGCTGGAGCACCTTTTGGAAACCAAGATAGACGAACTTACCGGCAAAAGTAAAATCCGCAACCTGGAAAAGCTCGAAAGCGCCAACGCCCTTGCCGACTTTGTGGCAAAGGCAAAGCCCCGGACAAGGGGCTTAAGCGAGACAAGGGGTTTAAACCCCTTGTCTAAATTCGACACCCGCGAACCCCGCAACTACGAACTTCTCTCGAAAGGTTTTGAGAAGTACAAATCCAAACTCACACCGATTGTTGATGCGATAGCCGAAACCGACCGGAAGATTGACCAGCTGGTCTATAGGTTGTACGATCTTACCGAGGAAGAGATTCAAATCGTAGAGGGAACGGAATGATCCGCCTTCCTTATTAAGGGTGGCATCTTCCCTCTCCCTTCGGGAGAGGGTTAGGGTGAGGGGAGCAAACTTTGTAAAGGTGGAATCAACGTGTTGCCAAAAGGGTACCTTACCCGATTACCCGGCGCGAACGCGGCACCTGGCTCTTGAGGTTTTCTCCCTTAAGAAGGCCTATCCCTAAAGCAAAGCCCTTGTAAAACGCCGCCACGAAGCCGTCGGTCGCGTCCCGGGGGGCTTCGATCTTCTGGGTCTCGCCTTTCAGGAACAGCCGCGTCTCATCCGGGTCCAAATCGATTCGGTTGCGCTTCACCAGATGCCCGAAGAGTTGAACCGCATTCGTGGTCGGCTTTACGCTGAAATCGAATACACGAGCCAGTCTTAAACCCCGTCTCACGACGTGGGGAAACTCCGCCTTCCCGGCATCGAGGGATGAGCACCAAACGTCGTTGGAACGCGTAAAGAGACGGTATGCGTGAAAATGTTTCGAATCAATACCAAAGCGCTCCTCGAACGAAGCCAGCATCCTGGCTATCAAAACATCCTGGGTTCTCTCAGGGCGTTTCAGGTGAGAGGTTTTCTTATCTTTGCTACGCAAAATCCTTCTCCGTCGTGCAAGTGAGGGAAGATCCTAGCCATGTTTTTAACCCTTGGGTCAAAGTCTTCGCCTCGCCATTCGCTGAAACCCGGCTGTGAGTCGATGCCCTTAAGTTCCAAAGGCTCAACGATCGACTCGGGAAATCTCTCAAGAAGATGCGTTACCGTTCCTTCGTTTTCCTCAGGCGCAAATGTGCAGGTTGAGTAAACCAATACCCCTCCGGGCTTGAGTGCGTAGTAAGCTGAAAGAATCAACGCATGCTGGATATTGGCCAACCGTATGATTGAATTCTCGGACCATATTTCAAGGGTTCGCATAGATCGGGAAAGTGTGCCTTCAGACGAGCAGGGAGCATCGAGCAGGATGCGATCGAAATATCCTGTCGCGATATGCCCGTAAGCCTGGCCCGGCTGCTTTGTAACCACAGAGTTAAGAACCCCGCTGCGGTCAAGATTCCCTGTCAGGGCGGCAATCCTTTTTACCGAAACCTCGTTTGCAATCAAGAGGCCTGAGTTTTGCATTCCCGCGGCTATCTGGGTGGTCTTGGATCCGGGGGCTGAAGCCATGTCCAGGATACGTTCCCCGGGCTCGGGTTCAAGGACGGTCACAGGGATAGTAGATGAGGAATCCTGAACGTAGATAAGCCCCAGGAAATGCTCAACCAGATTTCCTAACTTCTGTCTACCCTTGACCCTAAACACCAAATCGTTCCATTCCACCGGTTCCGGATCGAGATAGGATAATGCATCTAGCACGCTCTCTCGATCGGCCTTTAGGGTGTTGATGCGAAAGGTCTGGGAGGGAAGCCTGAGCAGGGCCGGAACGAACACATCCAGATCCAGACCCATCTCCTCGAACCTTGCAAGCATCGCCTGCGGCAGCCCTGGTTCCCTGCGTTTAGCGGACAATGCTGACCTCCTCCAGCCACCTGGATAATCGCCTTAGAGCGCGATTTGATTCGGTATACCCTAGTTTACTCCGCCCGAGCGCGCTTGAGAAATACTCGATGGAGTGATCGTAAACCTCGCGGTTGACCGGGAACGGTGTCCCGTCCTTGCCGCCGTGAGCGAACGAGAAACTCACCGGATCCTCGTAGGAAGGCCTTTCTCCGAAGATAATCTGGGCGACCAGGGCCAATGCCCGGATCGTGGCCGGACCGACTCCTGGCCTTGCAAGAAGGCCCTCGAAATCCACGGGAGGCCTCTCGAAGGTCTCAAGAAACACCCGATTGACTCGTTTGGTATCCAGGTCGGAAAGGTCAACACGATGCCTGGCAGGCAGCCCGAGATGGCGGATGCGAACGAACTCCTTCTGGAAATGCTTGATATCTGAGGCGATTTCTACCGAGCGTTCCTGGGAACCCATGCTTTCTGATGTTACCATGTTCAGAACCTCAAGACCGCGACGACCCTGGATTGCGGCATGTGGATCGATAACGAACGAGGGAAGTGCTTCATAACCCCAGTGGTAGCGTCTGGCCCAGCCTGTGTCGGTATTCATCCCCTGGTCGATCACCACCCATTGCTTAGCTTCAGGCATAAACAAGAAAAGCTGGTGGTAAACCTGATAACCGTCCTGCAGACCCGAAGAGTCCACCTTTGCGGTCATCCTGCTCGTGTAGATGAATGGTTCAGGCGTAAAACCTGTCCGTTCTGCCAGGGCGGTTATGTCATCCGGAATCCTGCGGGAAGCATTACCCTTACCACCTAACGCGTATACACCCGCCCCAGGTCCGAGATCGGCAAGCGCTATCTTTAGTGCACCGCAGGTGGTTGTGGTCAGCCCGGAAGAGTGCCAGTCAAAACCCAGAACGCAGCCCAGGCTCTGAAACCAGAAGGGGTCGGTGAGCCGCTTGAGGAGTTCCGGCGCTCCGAATTCGGTAAAGATGTAGTCGGTAATAATCCGGGCCAGCTTCACCATGCGCTCGAAAAGCCAGCGTGGAGCCCTGCCGCCGTGCAAGGGCAGATCAGCGGTGTTACGTGTTCTGCTATTCGATTGGCGAGAACCTCGAATTGAACCTGGGTTCACTTAGCCTCCTACCATACATTATAAGGGATAATACATAAGTATCAAGTACAATCTCTCTCTTTGAATGTCGTACGACCTGCATTGACATGCCCGGATACAGAACCCTCATGACATCCGGCTATCACGAGGTTGTTCAGAGACCTCATATAAACGCAGATTGACTTCGTCGCTTCGCGTGACTTCGTCGCTTCGCGTGACTTCGTCGCTTCGCGTGACTTCGTCGCAAGCGTACGCTGACTAACGGAGACAATTCAGAACATTCCGATATTATGTAACTTGGCTTTGTGGTGTTTTTTAAGCTCCCTTTGGTCCGTTTCGAATCCGAGAGTCTCCAGGTGTGAGAGAAGAATAGTGTGTTACGGGTGTGTTACGGGCTACGGGACAGGCACTCCCACCGGTATAACGTAGAGCGGTACGGTTTCCTGGATCGCCTTATCCAGATCGAGCAATTTTGCAACTGCTTCGTCGTCGAACGCACCGACCGGAACCGAACCAAGCCCAAGCGCTACCGCTTCGAGATGGATGTTCTGGGCGGTGTGGCCTGCTTCCATGTAGATGTATCGCATGGCCCGTTCCCCGTACCGAGCCGAGGTACGTTCGGGGACCGCACAGAGCACGATGGAAGTCGGCGCCGCCTTTACGCATCCCTGATTCAGGCACGCCCTGGCAAGTTCCGCTCGCTGATCACCTGACTTGGCAATCGTTATCTTGTGGGCACCCGGCTCGTAATGAAATACACCGTTGCTGTCGAACACATACACCTCGAGCGGATAGGTTGCACCTGCGGAAGGTGTGGTGCGGAACCCTCTTACGGGCTCGGTAACACCCTGGGCAGCCCACAGCAGATTGGAAAGCTGCGCAAGGCTCAGGGTATCGGCGCTGAAGCTGCGAACCGACCGCCGCAAGCTCATGCATTCCTCTATCGACCGGTCGGTACGCACCGGATCCGGCAAGGTCACGGTACAATCATTTGATTTACCCAGGGCCCCCTCCTTCGGGCAGGCGATGAAAAGCAATACACCTAAAAGCGGCAATGCCTTCATACACTCTCCTTTGTTTCATAAATATCCTTATTTTATCACCTTTTTATATGGCCGATGGTTAATTATACGGCTCGAAGATATAATAGGTTAATCTCGTAAGGAGTCAAGCACAAAGGAAAATCCATGATTAAACAGGTTAGTCCAGTTTTGATCTGGAAACGATCACTGACCATGACAGATTCATATTAGCTACTTAATACGATCTCGTGTTCTTTAGTCCCGATAAAGTTTCCACGAATATTGCTAAAAACCACGATACATTTTCCCAAGGGACTCGGAATCAAGTTGGATGCAGGTTACTTGATCTTGGACAATACGATACGCCGGTCGATAGCTGACAACCGAACCAACCTCAGGCGATCGAGGCCAGAGCGTTAATGAAGGCGTCCATCTCCTGCTTGGTGCGTTTCTCGGTTACCGCAACCAGAAGCAGATTTTTCCAGTCCTTGCGGAACTGACCTAAATCCACACCTGCAAGGAATCCTTTTTTGAGCATCGCATCGATGATTTCGGCGGCCGGCCGATGGGTACGAACCGCGAACTCCTTGAAGAACGCGTTGCGAAACTCGAGTTCACACCCCCCCAGTTTTTGAAGTCTTTCGGCAAGGTAATGAGCCTTCTGCACACAAAGATTGGCCATCTCCTTGATCCCTTGTCTTCCAATCACCGAGAGGAAGACAGTTGCTGCCAGGGCGCACAAGCCCTCGTTTGTGCAGATGTTCGATGTGGCTTTCTCGCGTCGTATGTGCTGTTCACGGGTCTGAAGGGTCATCACAAACCCGTCGTTTCCGTCAAGATCGGTGGTCCGACCGATGATGCGACCCGGCATACGGCGGATGTAATCCTTCCTTGCAGTGAATATACCAAGGTAAGGCCCTCCGAAACCCAGGGGGATCCCCAGGGATTGGCCCTCGGCAACCGCAATATCGGCCTCGTAGGTCCCAGGCGGCGCAAGAACTCCAAGCGATATCGGATCGACCGATACGATAAGAAAACCTCCGACCTTGTGTACCGTATCGGATATCTCAAACACGCTTTCCAGCAGACCGAAAAAGTTTGGGTGAGACACGACAATCGCTGCAACGTCTTCGTTCAACATCTCGTCGACCGTGGTCATCTCAATGACCCCGTGTGTAGCCGGGATTATTTCTACAGGTATCTCGAGACCCTCGGCGTAGGTGCGTATTACCCGGGTATGGTAGGGATGCAAGGTTTCCGCGACCAGGATACGTTTGCGGAATGTAAGAGCTCGGGCCATATGGACTGCCTCTGCCAAAGCCGAGGCACCGTCGTAAACGCTGGCGTTGGAAACGTCCATGTCGAAGAGTTCTGAAATAAGTGACTGGTACTCGTAGATTGCGGCAAGTGTACCTTGACTGACCTCAGGCTGATAAGGGGTATAGGCGGTATAGAATTCAGGCTTCGATATCACGTAGTTTACGAGGGACGGAGAGATGTGGTCGTATACACCTGCGCCCATGAAAGAGACGAGTTTTCCGAGATCGTAGGTACCGCCTGCCAGGCGACCTAAAAGGACCTTCGCCTCGTACTCTGAAAGCGCAGGAGGAAGATTCAGTTCCCCTTTGACTCGCAGATTCTTTGGTATGTCGGCGAGAAGGTCCTCGAAATCTTCTACCCCGACAGCGGCAAGTATCTTCTTTACGTCTTCGACCGTATTGGAAACGTAGGAGGCCATCAATGTCCTTCCGCTGCCAAATGCTCCTTGTAGCCGGCTGCATCCAGAAGCTTCCCCGCCTCTGCCGGATCGGCCATCTCAAGCTTCACTATCCAACCCTCGCCGTAGGCATCCTTGTTACAGGTCTCCGGGTTGGAAGCCAGTTTGATATTTACCTCGATCACCTTTCCGGAAACCGGGGAATAAAGGTCCGATACAGCCTTGACCGCCTCTATTACACCCATGGCGTCACCGGCATTGAGTTCCCGGCCTATCTCGGGAGGCTCAACCATCACTATATCAGATAGCTCTCCCTGGGCAAAATCCGTAATGCCTATTGTAGCCTTGGTTCCTTCTATACGAACCCATTCATGGGTCTTTGAGTAACGCAGATTCTCCGGCACGTTGGCCATTTTTCCTCCTAATCTTTCTACCTAGGAATCTTCAATCTTATAACCTTTGAGTCTTTCAATCTCTAATCCATTACTTGTGCGAAGCGTTTTTATAAAAGGGCGGCTTAACGACTACCACCGTAACCTCCCCGCGACGTGTCCGAACGACGAGTTCTGTGTCCGACTTGGTGTAACCGGACCGGACGTAGCCAAGGGCAATACCTTTCTTAAGAGAAGGGGAAAAGGTTCCTGAAGTAACAGCGCCTACTTCCTCGCCATCGGCAACGATGATGTCGTGGGGACGAGGGATACCTTGGCCCTTTACCTCAAGGCAAACCAGCCTGCGGGAGGGCTTCTCTTCCGTAACCTTGAGAAGAACGTCACGGGCGATGAAGTCACCTTTGTCGAGCTTGACAACCCACGACAGTCCGGCCTCGATAGGGTTGGTCGTCTTGTCGATGTCGTTTCCGTAGAGTGCGTACTTCATCTCAAGACGAAGGGTGTCACGGGCGCCAAGCCCGATTGGGGCGATACCTTCCCCGGAACCTGCCTCAAAAACACTGTCCCAGACCATGCCTGCATGTTCCGCCGGGAAGTAAAGCTCGAACCCGTCCTCGCCCGTATATCCGGTACGGGAGACGAACATCTTCACCCCTGCCAACTCCATCTCCAAACCCTTGTAAAAGCCGATTCCAGAGAGATCGGCTGAAGTTAGTTTGGACAGGACACCTTCGACCTTGGGTCCTTGGACGGCAAGCTGGGCCATCTCTGCGGTCCGGTCAATGATCTCTGTGTCTTTGGACTTCGCCTGCTCCCTCATCCAGGCCTGGTCCTTGGAGTTATTGGACGCGTTTACAACGACAAGGTAATGATCAGGTAACCGATAGATGAGAAGATCATCCACGATACCGCCGTCTGGATAGCACATAACGGTGTAAAGCGCCTGATACATATCCAAGGAGGACATTTCGTTGGTCACAAGATGCTCCAGGAACTCAAGCGCCTGGGGACCTTTTACCTCGACACGACCCATGTGCGATACGTCGAACACTCCTACCGCCTCCCGAACCTTCGTATGTTCGGGTATAATCCCTTCGAACTGAACGGACATCTGGTATCCGGCAAAGGAAACCATCCTGCCGCCCGCCTCGACGATCTTATCGTAGAAGGGCGTCTTCATATCCATCAATCTCTCCTACTAGATTTAGGAATTATACGGTGCGCTATCTTACCTGTCAAGGCGAAGCTTGCCTAGAGAAAACGTCACTGAGATGAGGATCGTAACATGATCCTCATCTCAAGAGCCAAAATTTTTAGAATACCCGTTGTTAGAAGATCCACCAGCCAACAACTAGGGCCCAACCCACTATTCCGATTATACCCAGCACGATACCTGCGGTGGCTTAGCCTGAGCCACCGTACGTGTCCGGGTTTTCGTTTATTATCTTCCTGGCCTTAAGCCCCATAACCAGGGCTATTATCCCGAGTATCAATCCTGCGACAAAAAATACCGATAATACCCAGGACAAGGGCAGTCGTCGCGCCTGGCGCATCTGGTAAAGACTGTCCGGTAGCGGGTACTTGATCGTTCACGTTAACGATCCTCTTTGTTTGCAGTTCTTTCAATCCCGCAACTTTCCTTAACATACCAACCTTATACCCTAATCTCGAGATTGTCGAGTATTTTGAATATACCTACTAACGGGTTCTAGTCAAGTTTATCCAGCAACTAATCGGTCAAGAATTATGCCTCTTATGCAGGACAACCATACATTTTTCAGATGAGGCGGGGATCGTTTCCCCTACCCAAATCCCACTAGGATTTGGAACGGATTTACCTGAGTATCAGAACCTTTCGTGTAACCGAAAACCTTTCCGCTCTCAACCGGCAAAAATATATGCCCGCAGGAAGCAATGAACCCTGATCGTCGCAGCCGTCCCAGTCGACCTGGTGGTATCCGGCATTCTTTGTTTCTGAAACCAATGTTCTCACCGCCCGACCGCTTCCGTCGTAGAAGGAAAGGTTTACCTTGGTTCTTTTTGGAATGGTATATCCTACTGTTTGCCGACTTGAAAAAACCTCAAGCGAATAACCTTTCAGATCAGAAGATGGACTTCCTGCAACTCCGCTCTCAATCTTGCCACGTTTGTAGTACACCTCAGCATGTCCGTGGCGACCATCCCACCACACCGTATGAACGTTACCTTGGGAGACGGCAATTTTAGGTGATTGAGAATTGAAGCTATCATCGGGTGTAAATTCAGCAGCATCACACCATGTCTGTCCGTTGTTCGCAGAAAAGCAGTATTTTAACTCTTCACCCCAATAGTCTCTGTAGAAAGAACAATGTAAAATTGCAATTACGTAGTCCCCCCAAGCGGCGAGACGAGGCCCGTGATTTAAGTACCTTGAGTAACCTTCTGGTCTCGTTGTCAGTTTTTTATCTACATCCCAACTTTTACCGTTATCGTATGAACAATCGTAGTATACTTCTCTCTCGTTGTCGCGGTTGTCGTACCACCCTATGTGAACGTTTTCCTCCCAAACGGCGACCGACGCCCCGTACATATAAGCGTTTCCAGTAAGATCATCGACCTTCTTCGTTTCCACCCAGGAAGATCCCCAGTCCTCCGAGATCTTAAACCGCACGCAGCTTTGCGAATAATCAATCCAGGCCACATAGACATAATTCTCCCAAGTTGCAAGGGAGGATGAGGTCTGATAGGCGTATCCCGGTCCTGTCAGCATCGTCTCATCTTCCCAATCTAAACCATTTGAGGTTGATCGGCGATAGGATAATTTGAATCCGTCCTTATAACCACACCACATAACAAATACGTTATCTTCCCATGCTTTTATCTGTGGACTGCCGTATAAGCCAAAAGAGACCTCAGAAGCTAGTTTTTCATCGGTACTCCAAGTTTCACCGTTGTCTAGGGAACGTTTGTAATATATGTCAGGATCTGGATGAAGAGAATCTACGTTTCTCGTATCTACCCAAACCAAATGAATATTGTCTTCATAAACAGCTATCGATGCAGATCGAGAATCATAACCGTCATTTTCAGTCAACCACTCACCTGAGAGCCAAGTCTCACCATTATCTGGTGATCGCCTCAGATACGCTTCGTATTGTTCTTCCATACTCTCAGCCCACACTACATAGATGTTATCCTCGTAAGCCTCGATATCTGAGATACTTGACATATGATCGTCAGCTTCACTTAGTCTGATTTCTTCTTCCCATTCAAAGGCGTTTGCTGCGGATAAGAATATACAGATGATCACAAGCACTATCCCAAATCCCTTTGGTTTATTACCGATACTCCAACCATACATATGTAACCTCCTTCATTTATGTTATAGATGAATAATAGGATGTTTCAATAAGATGTCAACCCAAATGCTATCAGCTTGATTTTTCCCTTTACCTGCATAAAGTACGGAATGCGGTTTGTTGACGAGGTAACCATACGTGTAATTGCAGGCGACGGGGGCTCGGGTTGTTTGAGCTTCAGGCGCGAGAAGTTCGTTCCCAGAGGCGGACCTGACGGCGGTGACGGCGGAAACGGCGGTTCGGTGTACCTCGTGGGGAACCTGCAGCTTGCCACCCTTGCCGACCTCGAGTATCACGTTACCTACAAGGCTGAAAGAGGCGTACACGGCAAAGGTAAGAACATGCACGGGGCCAGAGGCCAGGACAAAGAGATTGTGGTCCCTTTGGGCACCGACGCATATGACATAGATAGTGGGGAGCTTATCGGTTCGGTGCTGGAGGAAGGGCAGCGATTACTTGCGGCAAAAGGCGGGAAAGGCGGCAAGGGCAACGCCAGATTCGTTAGCTCAACCCACCAGGCTCCGCGGGAGTACGAGGAGGGTAAGCCTGGAGAGCGGCTCAAGCTGAAACTGGTACTTCGTCTTTTGGCCGACGTGGGCTTCGTGGGTCTGCCAAATGCGGGTAAGTCTACCCTGCTGCGGGCACTCACCAACGCCGAGCCCAAGATCGCCTCCTACCCCTTCACTACCCTTTCTCCGAACCTGGGTGTACTCCGCGACGAATGGCTCTCCTTTACGCTCTCGGATATCCCGGGTATAATCGAAGGAGCCGCCGAAGGTAAGGGACTCGGTCTGAGATTCCTCAGACATATCGAAAGGACCAGGATTCTCATTTTCGTGCTGGCTGCAGACGAGGATCCGGTAGCTGCTTACCTGACCTTGCTCGGTGAACTCGAGGCCTATAATCCGGAGCTTTTGAACCGCAGGAGGTTGGTCATCGTGAACAAGATCGATCTGGTACCGGATAAGGTTGAGATAACCAGCGAGCCGGATGTGCTTTACATTTCGGGACTTACCGGGGAGGGCATACCTGAGTTGAAGAAACGTTTAACCTCGATTCTGGGTAAGTAAGATGGATCCAAAACTATTCAAGGAACCGTGTGAGGAACGAATTGTGGAGTATTGGTGTTACTGGTACGGGAGGAGGTGTTACGGGTGAAGAACGAAGCATATCTCGATCTCATGTCCATCGAAGGCTTGGGCGAAAAACGCTTAACAAAGCTCATGGATTTCTTCGGGCCGCCCGAGGTGATATTCAAGAAGTCGTCAGCAGAGCTGGAGGAGGCAAAGATCGGAGATAAGGTTGCCGCGGCTATCGCCTCCTATACCCGTTCAGAAGAAACGAAGAAAGCGCTGGGAACACTCAAGGAGATAGGAGCCAGGATAATCACCTGCATGGACCCTGAGTACCCCAAGCTTCTTTTGAACTCACCTGCCGCACCGCCTGTACTCTTCGTTCGTGGAGAGCTTCGCTCGGAGGAGAAGCTTGCCTTGGCCATCGTGGGTACGCGCAGGGCCACAGGTTACGGCAGGGCTGCAACCGAGCGCCTTTCACGAGAACTTGCCGCTCGTGGGGTGGTTATAGTATCGGGAGCGGCGAGGGGAATCGACACCCTGGCTCACAAAGGCTGCCTTGCCGCAGGCGGTCGCACGATAGCTGTATTGGGCTGCGGCATAGACATCCCCTATCCTCCGGAGAACGAAAAACTCTTCGATGCAATCTCCTCCCAAGGGGCGGTGGTATCAGAGTTTGTCCCCGGCACACCACCTGCCCCCGGGCTCTTTCCCCAGCGAAACCGGATCATCGCCTGGCTGTCCCATGGGGTTGTTGCGGTTGAGGCCGGAGCAAAATCCGGCGCCCTGATCACCGCCAGACTGGCTGCCGAGGGCGGGCGCGAGGTATTTGCCGTACCCGGCGGTATATTCTCGCACCAGTCAACCGGAACCAACAAACTACTCAAGGAAGGTGCCAAACTGGTTTCAAGGGTTGAGGATATCCTGGAGGAGTTCGGGGCTGTTTACAAGCCTTTAGATTCTAATGATACTCAGGATACCATCGATCAATCGGCTCTTACGGAAGTGGAGAGACGCATCTATAAATTGCTCGGGCCTGACCCCGTGCACGTAGACAGCCTTGTGGATAAGCTGGGGATAGCTTCTAACGAACTGCATCCGATATTGCTCAATATGGAACTCAAGGGGATAATCAAACAGCTGCCCGGGATGCGGTTCGTTAGGGTGTTGTGACTCCACCTCAGTAAGTATCCAAGATCATTTTTTTAGGTTCAGTTTTACTCCAAGGTTCCATCCTGGCCAGGGACCAGAAGAATCCCTTTCTACCCCATTCCCAGCAGTAGGCGTCTGCTATCTGGTGGGTGGTCCTTTAGTGCATGATTGTATCGGAAATAATAGGAATATATTCGAACTCATTTGAAGGGGGTTTACCGAATAGGAAATTTCCGAAACCATTAAAGAATTTCTCCCACAAACCTGCGGTATTTCCTCCAACCATAAGACTATCTAGAAGCCAGTATCGATTGAGTAACACCGTGAGCAACAACGCGCCAACGAATAGAGACATGGCTATCCACGAGAACTTGGCGATTTCTGCTGTCTTTTTCCTCCCGATAGAAAAAAACAACATGCATGCCGCGGCAACCAGTAGAAACAGGTAACCTTCGAAGTAGACTGCAATCGCTCCCAGCAGGAAAACAGCACAAAGCTGGGTAATTAACTTGAAGCTACTTTTTCCCATTACTTAACCTGCTACATCATACCATACGGTGAGGAGTAGTAAAAGATAAACCCTACACGCGAAAAGACATAATATTTGTCTGGGACTACAACACAAGGTTGAAAGTCAAGCCACATGCCGACGAGCATCAACGCTGTCACCACTCCAGTATAGTATATTCCCCAGGTAAGTAGTTGGCAAAGAATTTGCAACTCGAGAATTTTAGATGCCTTACGTAGCAGAAACTGGATGAGAATCATTGCTCCAATTACGATTATAACGGCTAAGGTGATCTTAAGCCTGAATAAATCAGGGCTGATCCGCAAGGAAAGATTCCACAGTGATAGTCGATAATGAGTCTGATCCAAAACGAAGGCATAAATACCTGGGAATGGTATGTATGTGGTTAAACCTAATATACCTAGAGTTCCCAATAAGGTCAGGATAACGTAAAATTTTCTCATCACGCCTCCAATAAAAAACCAGGACTTTACTTGCATTGTAAACAAGAGTAGAGTATTGTCAAGTACAGTATCTTCTGAATCAGGTGGGTAATAAGACTTATTGTGTATCTTTCCACAAAGGATGCCATTTTTCAACGTGTTCCCAGGTTGGCTCCCAAGTATCGATGTAGTCATTCATGTCTCTAACGTTAATGTCGGGATGACGGTTTCCTTTCTCATAGCTATCTCCCCACGGCTTTCTTTCATAGCGCTGTTCTATCTCATCGAGCGTTATCCCGATATTCCTATCCGGAGGAGTTACACCATCCATAATTGAATCAAAGAAACCTGCTTTTGCAACATATAATAGGTATGCCTGGGTTATCAAATGGGCTTCCAACCTCCCCCGTAAACATTTCCAACGCCTACCGTAGACCTAAGCCTATGAGCATAATAGGCTTCAATCTCTTCGTTCTCTATTTATCCTCACCAGAAAGGTTAACGCCCCTACGGCATGCCTATAATTACATTTGCTAGTCTGTCGAAGACACGGCCCCAAAACCACACTGGCCCCCTGAGGAAGACCGTTTCAAAATTGTAGTGACTCCAAAGAACTACCACAGCCGAAACCGCAGCAACGATCAAACCTATGCTTACCCAGACAAAGATAACCGTTCTAGCAGGCGGCTTTTTGCGGGTTAAGACTAAAGTTAAGAGGGACACCGCCGAGATGACGAGGAAAAGAAGGCCGTCCTGAAACACCGCAAGCGCGGCTATGATAGCAATTCCTGTTACTTCAATTAAAGAGTCAAGCAATTCGTTCTTCATCATTATACTCTTCGTTATGGATGTGGACAGACTGAGAAATATGTATTAAAACCGAAGAAAAAGCCTACTCGCGCCGTATATCCACCGTAAACTCGAACCCAGGGATGAAAGTCAATCCACATACCGATGAGCATTATCACGGTCGCCACACCCACATAAAAGGAACTCCATGTAAGCAGACGATGGAAGAGCTTCAATTCTAATTTGTTAGATGCCTTACGCAGAAGAATCATGAGTATGATCAGGATAGTAGCAACTCCAAGGGCCACTATAGTAATTTTCAGTCGAAACATGTCAGGGTCCGGTGGAGGTGTTATTAGGAAAATATCCATTTCATCCAGAACGAAATCGTACAGGCCGGGGAAGGGAAAATAAGCAACTAGACCAACTAGGGCTGTCGCTCCCAAAACAGTGAGAACCACAAGTAGCACATGTTTCAATACAACCTCCTTGGAGCACAAAGGATTACATAATAATCTTAATCAAGGAATCACGCTTGTCAAGCCCCCGAGTCTTAAAGGCAGTTATTTAGGGTTTTCACATGCCCTTGTACAACGACCCCAGTTCGGAGTTACAAAGGGGTTGGCGCAAAGAGGAAGGATTCAAGGGCAGTTCTAATAAGATAGATATAATACTTATATTTGTTAATCCAATATGGATAGGGGTATACTCTCTGAGGGAATTTAACAAAAACAGACCAATAATCCGAGGTGGCTAATATAACTACCATTAAAATTGCCATAGGAAGCATAAATAATAACGCTGAAAGTGAGAGTGTCTTTTCCTTGTGAAGAGCTTTCCGACTCAGAATAATAAATAACAGAGAAACAGACATAATTACGAGAACAGAGTAACCTGCAAGATAAGCTGCGAGTGCAGCCGCAAGAATAAGGCTTACCATTTGAATAGTCAATCTCGCATTCTGATATCTAATCATTTCTCCTCACATGATGTAATAAAACCCGTCGTAGAAAAAGAATCCAACACGGGCCAGAACCCCCAATCTGGCTACTTTGAGTGTAAAGTCAAGCCAAATGCCGAGAATCATGAGGAATGTAACACCACCAACGTAGTATGTGATGCCTGTCAGGATCTTTACGAAAAGATTCAATTCCAATAATTTTGATGCCTTGCGTAGCAGAAGTGTACAACCGATAAGAAAGGCGGTAAACACAGCGAACAGCAGTGTAAGTCCGAACCGCAGGTTGTTGGTGTCTGCAGAGGTAAAAACCAAGCCGTGTTCCAATATTTTATGCCCAATATCGGTCATGATTCCAAGCGTTATGTCGTAGATTAACCCATAGGGGAAAAAAGCTGTAACGCCGACAATTAGAATGACACCAAGGGAAACAAGCGGAGTAAGTACCAATTCCTTCAAAACTATCTCCTTTGCCTAGCCTTTAGTAGAACCTAATTTAAGTATAGCAATGTAAACGTATATGTCAAGTTCTACTCGCCTGGTCTTTTACCTCTCTCTTCCGGTTCTTTTTCCCATATCTTATATGGATACCACTCTTCAACCGATCCCCAACCGAGTTCTTCGCGGCGAGCCTGTATGTATGCGTTCATATCCCGCACCTCGATGCTTTCATCGGGCAATAGATTCGGATATTCTTCCAGTCTTGCTGCAGGATCGGTGTGAGGCTCGTTAACGGTTTCTGCCCATCTAACCCTGTTGTATATTTGCTGAAACTCGTCAATGGTCAGATTTAACGTTCTCTGGTCGGGCATCCTGCCCTCCATCATTGCTTTCCAAAGTCCGGAGTGTGCAACGTGTAAGAGATAAGCCTGGGTCATGAAGTGTGCGTGTGATCTCCCTTTATAAATGTCCCACATTCCTGCCTCTTCGCCTAATACCTCAATGAAATAGGCTTCAATCTCTTCGTGGGCGATGAACTCGCCCATTTCTGCAAAAAGTTGCCCTAGGGTTCCGCCACCTCTGCCTTCACCCCACTTAAGCAGTACCGGTCTTCCTCCTTTATCTTTACTCATTATATCGCCCCATTCTTGTCCTATCTGCACGGTCTTACTTACTTTTTCCATTCCGATGTTGGACCGGTTTATTCTCTCATTCTCTATTTCGTAGTTAAAGTCGTAGCCGGTTTTATCCACGACATCCTTGAAACCGCGGGCGACATCTTCGCCAGTCCGGGCCATCGGAGCGTAGTTATAAAGATACTCAAAGGCAAAGCGCCACAGCGACTCACGCATGGTGTAATACAACTCCGGATCTCCTTGACGAGGTCTTCTAACGTCCTTCATTCCCATTATCTGTCCTGTGGCTTCGGTCAACTGTTTCGTGAGATTATCAAGGTCCTCTGCAGTCTCGAATAGATTTATCAACCCCACGTAAGTGTAACCGAGGTTCTTATAGTTTTGCTTTGCAAGCCTTTTAAGGGTTTCGTAATTCTTCCTTCTTTGATTCTCTTCAGCCTCCTGCATCTCTCGTACGCCTTGATCCGAATGTGTTGATTGCGTTAAGTCTCTTTCGGGATCCGGAGCGAATTCACGTAATGCGTAACCCATAAGGTAGTTAAACCACCTCATCCACAGCGCCGCACGTTTGAAAGCGGCATATTTTTCTGCCGCTTTTTGTAAGTCTTGAGGTGTTATCTCGTTTACGCTTTTACCCAAACCTTCAAGATATTTCTCCATCAATGGACCTCTGTAGGATTCAATCTCGTCAAGTTCTTTCTTTAGGTCTCTTTCCCACTCGTTGCGACTCCAGGAGGTCTTTCCTACTTCAGGGGTTTCGTTCAATCCCCCCTGCTGAATTGGGGTGTTGTCGGAATCACCTTGGGGTTCTGGTTCGCAGGACATGAAGCTGGCTTTTTGATATCCTGACTGCGCAAGGCTTTTAGCCATCGCTTGCTCGAACTCGTCCGCGCTCATGCCCAGTTTCGCGCTCACCACCTCTGCAGGCGTGAAACCCGGCTTGTAGTGCTCGGGCTTGGCACGCAATACCTCCCTAAGCACGGTCTCTACAGCCAGTTCAAAAGTCTTCAAAGCCTGCCATACGAGCGCCGAATCCGTACTCGTATCGCAAGCCGCAGGTGCCCTTATCTTCTTCATACTACACCGCCTGGGCGCTTACGAATTTAGGCATCGCACCGTAATGCTTAAGTATCTCTTCCGCCTTCGCCAGGGTCAGGGTAAGGCGCTGGGAATACTCCCTGCGTTGCGATCTACCTCCAATCATAATGGGTTGGATAAGGTAGGAGATGAAC
>JAFGSK010000014.1 GCA_016934635.1 Caldifarciminota bacterium | reverse complement strand
TTGCGCTTCGTAAAACCTTCCTGTTTTCAATCCCTCTATTCTGAGTAAACCGATATCGTTCAGGAAGATTATTTTTGAGGAACGGCGGGCGGTTGACACAAGCGCCATTTTCCTTATCATTTCACTTGCTGGGGGCCTATAGCTCAGTTGGTTAGAGCGCACGCCTGATAAGCGTGAGGTCGGTAGTTCGACTCTACCTAGGCCCACTTAATTGCTTTAACTATTAGGGTTGACCCAACTTAGGAGGTTGGCTATGAAGAAAAGTGCGGCAGGAATTATCCTCCTTTCAATTTTAATCCTCGTTTTTGCAGGATGTAAGGATGGTCGTCTGGGACTCGTGAAGATCGAGGGCGCCATCTACGACTCGGAAAACAGCGAGAAGATACTAGAGGACCTCGAGACGTTCGAGGAAGACCCAACCATTAAGGGTGTCCTCGTGGCCGTCAACTCGCCGGGCGGCGGTGTCGGCACGAGTCAGGAGATCTGCGAGGCCATTAAGCGCGTGAAGGCTGCTGACAAGAAAGTCGTGGTTTCCATGGGTTCTTTGGCAGCGTCCGGCGGTTACTACGTTGCGGCTCCGGCGGACGTTATCGTCGCCCTTCCCGGAACAATGACCGGCTCCATAGGCGTTATCCTGAATTTCATCGTATACAAAGGACTGATGGACAAGGTTGGGCTTGAGGCCTACGTCGTCAAGTCTCGTGAACACAAGGACATAGGTTCAGGATTTCGCGATCCTACCACTTCTGATACATTGCTTCTAAAGGCCGTCATCGACGACGTCTACGATCAGTTTCTCCAGGAGGTCGTTGAAGGACGCTCGCTTCCCTTTGACAGCGTGTACGCTATTGCTGACGGCAGGATCATCTCGGGCCGCCAGGCTTACGAGTACGGACTAGTGGACACACTCGGAACACGTGACGACGCACACAGGATACTTGCAGAACTCTGTGGGCTGGAAGGTAAGCCAAAACTGGTGGAGATTCCAAAGAAGCTTTCCTTCTGGGAGGAATTTTTGGAATCGAAGCTCGATCCTTTATTCATGCCTTCTCTGCGTTATCAGCTTGATTTGAGGTAGAAGTGACATCGGAGGTGTTCCTTCCTCAGGTACCGTTACACGTTCTCAAGCGCATCGTCGAAGAAGGTAAGGTAGTCCAAGGCATTACACCGACCAGGTCCGTACTTCTGTATACCGATATCTCAGGTTTTACCGCACTTACCGAGGCGTTGACGGCAACCGGCAAGGAGGGTATCGAAGAGGTTACCGAGATTCTCAACGACCATTTCGGAAGACTTTCAGGTATCCTTGAGACCCACAAGGGAGTGTTACTCAAGCTTGGAGGAGACTCACTGCTTGCCCGGTTTGCAGATACCGATGCGGTTTCCAGAGCTACCGATGCAGCCAAGGAGATGCTTGCCTGGTTCAAGGAACATCCTACCGTTTCAACCAGCAAGGGTGAATTCAAGCTTTCGATGAAGGCTATTCTGAGTGGGGGCGATTACCTCGAAGCGATCCTTGGGGACGAGGAGAAGACAGACTGGTTTCCTTTAGGCAAAGTGATACAGGAACTGGCCAGTGCCGAGAAAAGGATCGAGCCGGGCGAATTGATCATAAGAAAAGGGCTTGAGGAGGAATCCTTCGACAAGGAAGTCTATCCTGTGTTGGACGATACCGAGCGTCAGCGTCTGGTTGACTTGACCCGTTCCTTCTTACCTCTGGGCCGCAGTGGACGGCTGTTTCTCACCAAGGGAGGGGAGTACAGGGTTGTAGCCCCGCTCTTTTTAGAGATATCCGGATACGATCCCGGGAATCCTGATTTCGGGGCTTTGAATAGTTATTATCTTTCCCTGAATCGAATGGTTAAGCGCTATCAAGGAGCGATAAACAAGGTAGATATCTCTCCTGAAGGGAGTAAGTTCCTTATTCTCTTCGGAGCCCCGGTAAGCCATGCCGCAGATCGTTCGAACGCTGCTGCTTTTTATTACGAGTTACCTAAGCTTGCTTCAGGTTTCAAGCTCAGGGCAGGGCTTGCCTACGGAGCTGCATTTGCAGGGTTTATCGGTGGGGCGCAGAAGGAATATACCGTTATAGGCCAGCGAGTGAATGCGGCGGCAAAGGTGATGTCTGCATCTTCACCTGCCGAGTTCGTAGTTACCGCCGAGGCGGCTGAGAAGTTCGACGATTTGTATGAGACGGAGGAACTAGAATCGGTTCAGATAGGACAAATCCATCTTCAGAGATTCCAGTTTACCGAAAGCAAGAAAGGTATGGTTACGACCCTTGGTGAGTGGATAACCCATGAAAAAGAACTTGAGAAATGCGGGAAGCTTGCTGCGGGTGAGAGTAAGGTCGTGGGTGTTACAGGTGATCATGGTATGGGTAAGAGCAGATTTGTCTCCCGTTTGGGTTCTCGTCTTGCCTCTACTCACGAGGTTCTTGAGGTTTCTTTAGACGAGAGGGGAGCACCTTACCAGGTGTTCCGTCGTATCCTTATGCTGGAAGCAGGTATTAAAGATGAAGACCCGGCCGAGGACAAGTATCGGAAGTTGACCGATCATTTGAGGGATGTGGTTCAAAAAGCAGGGGAAAGCCTTGAAGGAAACGAGATGCTGAGAAGGTTTCCATTTATCGCCGCTATGTTATTCGGCCTCGATGAAGCCAAGAAGAGTATTGCTCGTTATTCACCGGAACTGCGCCTTGAAAACCTGATGGATGCGTTCAGATCGTACCTTATAAGGCGTGCATCAGGTAAGCCTCTGACGGTATTGTGTGACGAACTGGGAAGGGCGGACGGTGGTTCCTTGGAGATGCTTACTTTTGCCGCCCGAACCATCCCACGCTTCAAGCCTCAGGGAGTAACCTTCTTTCTTACTTATGATCCTGAGTTTGCAGAGGCTTATAACCAGGGTTTCGGAACGGAAGAAGTAAAGCACGAAGAAGTAGTTCTCAACCCATTGAGTGCAGCAGAGTCCAGAGAACTCGTTCAGCAGCTTCTCGATGGTGAAGTTACAGAAAACATCCACCAGTTTCTCTATCAACGTTCCCTTGGTAATCCAACGGTTATCGAGCAGTGGACAGGATACCTTATCGATAAGGGACTCGTTAACAAGACGAAGGGCAAGTGGGAGATGAAGGCCGAGGCCGACACCTCAGAGATACCGGACGATCTCTACAGCCTCGTTTTCTCCCGCCTTGACAGGCTTTCCGAGGATGTCCGGCACGCCTTGAAGTTGGGTGCGGTATACGGAAGCATGCACTTCCCTGCTTCAATAGTGGGTAAGATACTTTCCCTCGAGGATGTGGGTTCGGTTCTTGCCCCTGCCGTCTCGGCAGGCCTTATCTATTCCCTTGAGGCTGGGGAAGTGGAGTACGTATTTCGCCAGACCCTTGTCCGTGACGTTTGTTACGACTCGGTACTGCGAGGGGAGCGAGAGAAATTTCATAAAAATGTGGCCAGGGCAATCGAGGATCTCTATGCCGAATCCCTGGAACGCTACTACTCCATCCTGGCCGATCACTGGTTCGAAGCCCAGGAGTGGACCAATGCCTTCAATTACAGGCTTCGCTCGGCAGGCGAGAATCAGCGGCTTTTCCGCAACGAAACCGCCCTGGAGGATTACGGGAAGGCGATAGATATTTGGACGACGCAATTTAAGGAAGGTCACAGCGAGGAGATGTTTGCAGCCTACTTCGGACGAGGCAGGGTGTACGAATATCAGGGTCAGTTTACCGAGGCTGCAAAAGATTACGGAGCGGCCCGCAAGATATCGATTCAAAAGGGATTTGCCGAAAAAGAAGTAGATGCCCTTAACAAGATGGCTTATGTTTCAAGGTTTCTCTCGGATTTCGAGCACGTGTTCGAGTACTCCCAGGAAGCCCTGAATCAAGCCGAGGCTTTAGGCTATACCAGGGGAAAAGCGATTGCGCACCTAGAGATGGGTACAGGCTACGCCCAACAGGGTAAACCTCCTGATGCAGAAACACACTTCGAGGGCGCCTTGAGGTTAGCCGAAGAGATAGATGATTCCGAGAATGCGAACCGTGCCCTGAATAATTTAGCCACCTTAAATCGTATGCTGGGACGGCCGGATCAAGCCCTTAATTACTACAAGCGGGCTATTATGCTTGCCGAGAAATCGGAAGATAAATTCCTCCTTACAAACAATATCCTGAACATCGCCCGCTTACTGCATCAGATGGGGCGGCTGGAAGATGCAGAAAGTTATTTGGAACGAGCCTTAAAGATTTCAATGGAGATCGGTCACCGCGCAACCATAATCAACTGTACCATGGAACTTGCATCACTTGAGATCGCACGCGGGAATCCCGAAGCAGCAACCCAGCGGCTTGAAGAGGCGATGATGAGGGCGCAGGAGCTTCAAGACCCTGAGCTGACCAGTGAGGTTCATATGCGCAAGGGTTTACTAGCCTATTACGGTGGAAGAGCCGAAGAAGCCCTTGACTCGTACCGGAAGGCCCTGCGTCTCCAAAAGCTCATCGGTGATCCGAACAGACTTGCCGAAACCCATGTCAATCTGGGGAATACCCTGCAGGAACTGTGGAGGATGGACGAGGCCCGCAAACATCTTGAAGAGGCTTACAAACTGTGCAAGGAAGTCGGTAACCCGGGAGGAGCGGCCCGATCACTTGCCTCATTGTCATCCGTGAACATACACATGGGGCTTTTCGCAGAGGCCTTGATTCAGGCCGAAGAGGCACTCAAGATCGCACAAGAAACAGGCGATCCATGGAGTGAAGCAGAGGCCAGTCGACAATACGCAACCGTAAGCGCCAGTCTCGGTCGATATGAGGAAGCTCTTGAAAAGCTGGCCTTTGCAGACAAACTTGCAGAATCACCTGAGATGCTGCTCATGGCTATTGACCCTATCCGTCTAAGGGTTAGTATCTACAATCGAATCGGGAGGTTCAAAGAAGCTGAAAAAGAATGCAGCAGGTGCCTTGAACTTGCACAGCGCTCAAGTGACCCAGATCAAATCTTTCCAACCAAGGTTACAAGGCTTGAGAATCTCATCGGTTCAGGAGACGTCGAAACCGCAGTGGTGGAGTTACTCGAACTTCAGTCGATGGTTCAGGAACTGGGTCACGTGAAGGCGAAAATAGCTGCACGGCTGATTGCAGCAAGAATTAACCTTGCAAACAAGATGTATCCTGTGGCAGCCGAAGTGCTCTCAGGGTTGGAAAAAGAGTTCGGAGAACAGATGGACGAGGAGAGTCGACTCAATTCCCTGCTCTTACTCGCTCAAGCCTATGAAGGTGAAGGCAAATTCAAGGAAGCCGAACACTATGCCAGCCAACTGCTTACCCGTCTGGGAATAAAACCTTTACTCGATCTGATAATATGGGGTAATCTGGTTCAGACATCACTTGCCGAACGCAGGCTTTCCTTTAATGAAACGAAAGATGGAGACAAGAAGTCATCCTTCACCTCTTGCCTGTTTCACCCCAGAGCTTACTCAAGATGGAAGAAACATCAAACAGCCGCAGCCCAGGCAGCCAATAAGATAATCGAATCACTTTCCGCAGAAAACGCCAAATCGTTTGCCGAGATCTGTATCCAGAAAGGTCTCGACCCCAAGCTCCTGAAGATCAGCTGATCAATCATAAGCTATCCTCTTGTGCTTTAAACAAATACCTCGACCCATGGATTTAATCTCGGAATGCAGGTTAGTGCCGAGAGGGGGAGTTGAACCCCCACGGGGTTGCCCCCACTAGCTCCTGAAGCTAGCGCGTCTGCCAGTTCCGCCATCTCGGCTATTACATATTTCTGGTTGATGCCGGCGTTCGCTAACGCTCACGACCGCCATCTCGGCTATTACAAGTTTTTTTGAAGATGGCTCCTTTCTCAGGTGAGACAACTACGTCGTCTCCGGTCCGCTCGACATCGCTCCGCGACCCTCGCAGACCGACCGCCATCTCGGCTATTGCATATTTTTAGTTGATGACGGCGTTCACTACCGCAAGGCAGTTTCACCGCCTTCGTTCGCTCATACAATTGCTTGAGCTCACGTCACAACCCTCGTAGATCGACCTAAGTCGTGAAGTCTATCCGGCCTAAGACGGATGTCAACCTGTAAGGACCTTAACGCCTATATCTTTGAATACTAAACGAAGGAAGACATTCATAAGGCCGCTTTATTTTGCGCAACAACTATCCGGAGTATAACTCGGTAATCAGAAGTTCAAGCTTGTTAAGAATTTCTGCCTGACCTATAGGATCAGAGGGGTCGGCGTCGAAACTTGAGTCAAGAATCTGGATTTCATCAAGAGCGGTATCGAAATCACCATTCGCTGCAGCTGACTTTGCCTTTGTCAGTCGGATAACCTTGATATCAACCTTATCGTAGTGGGAGAATTCGTAGTTCGCATCTTCCGCGATGACGTAATCAGCCCAGTTAACCGCCTTGGTGTGTTCGCCAACCTCAGTAGCAGCCAAGGCGCCACCGGCGTTGGCATCCACTAAATCCTGGTCGTAGTAAAGTGCGGTATCGAAGTTATTAAATGATTCCTGGAGGTCATTTTCTAAAAGGTTGACCCAGCCCAGGCCGTTGTGACCGCCTGCATAGGTGCAGTCCCAGCTGATTGCATCCTCGAAATGGGAACGCGCGGTTTCAAGATCGTTATCGTCGAAGGCGTCCCAGCCCTGTTCGGTGGAATCAATCGCCCACTCGGTGCAGGCGGCGGCCATTAACAATACCCCAAGTAATATGAAAAGTTTGAATCTACTCATTTAGTCCTCCTAGTGAAGCGAGATTACTTTGAGGTTTCTTACCCGAGAAGGTGTTTCCAGATGTATGAAGTAAACCCCTGGGGAAAGACAGCGACCTGTTTGATCGGTGTCCTCCCATCTGTAATCGTACTCACCCGCAGGGAGTGTTCCGGCGACCAAAGTATTTACCTTTCGTCCTGTAGCATCGAAGACTGCAAGAGTGAGGGATATTTCTTCAGCCAGGCTCAGCCGGGCAACCAGATCGCCTGGCAACGGGGTTGCGTCAATCAGGCGTAAATCGAGGACCTGGGGTAGATCCGGTGTACTCTGCGTTGCATCTTTAGCGAGCTGGAATATCCCGAGCTTCTCTACCGATGCCACAACCTCTCTGCGTTCACGGTCAATGTAGGAAGGTACCGCGGTCCAGCTTCCTTCCTGGTAGGCCATTAGAACCAGATGAGAAGGCTCTATCCCACTCAACCAGGCGTAACTTAAGTGCAGACTCGCCGGCGAGTGAATATTCAGACCCCCTGGGCCAAACCGGTAGGCAGGGCCGATAGGTAAGGCGTCTTTAAGTACCTCAGTCTCATAGGGTTTATTCGGGGTACGGGATGCCTGCATTTCCTCGTCAGCTGCTGTGAAGTAGGTCGAGATAGGTACAGCGCCCGCAGGGACGTCAAGATAGCATTTCCCGTCAGGTGAAGAAATCATGCCCCCGGCTACGGTGACGGTCTCAACGCTGAATTGGCGTGTTTTGCTTGCCCCGCCGCCGCTGGCTTCGATGGTAAACGTGCCGGTGGATGTAAACTCGTAGTCACCAACGTAGGCGTTAGATCCTGGGACAGAATACATGCTTACCGATTCATCGTCCACCGTAACCTGGGGCGCACTGAAGAGAGTTCCCATGGTCGGAACGACCCACATGTCTGCGTGCTGTGCAAGCAATGGGTTCTGTACTACAGGGATTTGGAGTACGACGTCCCCTGAACCGCCGTAATCAAGAGCCTTCGACGGGTTAATCATGCCGTACCCGTAGTAAAAAGGATTGCCGATGTCATCGGCGGTGGAGTAAATGGCGGCCTTGACGTTTGACACCCCGGTTATTCCGTGGCTTATCAAAAGCGCTGCCAACCCTGAAACGTGAGGCGAGGCCATTGACGTACCTTGCCACCAAGTGAGGGAGAATTCATCAACCCAGGCACCAGTGTATTCTCCGCCTGGATTAGTATAGGTAACCTGGCAAACGCCGTCCGCCTTACCGTCGCTGTTCAAATCTACGGTTACGTCTCCGCCTGGGGCTGAGATGTCAAGACCGTTTCCGTACTGGGAATAGTAGGAGAGTACGTTGTTATAATCGCAGGCGGCAACGCCGATGCATTCCTCGAAACCGCCCGGGTAACTCATCTCGCCGACTCCTTCGTTACCTGCAGCAGCTACCACGACGACGCCTTTATTCACCGCATACTTGATTGCATCATGTTCTGTCTGGGAGGGAACTCCGGGTAATCCGCCTAAGCTCATGTTTATCACGTCTGCACCGCTGTCAGCAGCAAAAATAATGCCGTCCGCGATCCAGGTATCATAGCCTGAACCGTCATAACCAAGAACCTGAATCGGCATTAACTTGCAGTTCGGAGCCATACCGGCCACCCCTATTCCGTTGTCCGTGGCCTGGGCTACGGTGCCTGCAACGTGGGTGCCGTGTCCGTTCTGGTCGTTGGGGTGTGCATCGTCGTGAACATAATCGTAGCCTGAAACGAACTGGGAGGCGGTAAAGTCCGGACATGCATGGTAGTAGCCGTCTGAAGAGTAAACCTCACCTTCTTCGTGGGACGGGATATCGTAATCCTCGAAGGCGATACCAGTATCCACGATAGCGATTATTACGCCGGAGTGTCCACGCTCCTTATCCCATGCATCAGGCATATTTATGTGATTTCCGTCGAAATGCCACTGATACCCGTACTGAGGATCGTTAGGCGTCCAGAAAGCGCGGTGGATCATTACCGGTTCGGCGTATATTACGTCCGGCTGAGCCTCGTAATACTCCAAAGTTTCGAGAACGTCCTTGCCTTCCGCTAACTTCAACTGCATTACGTTCAGTTCTTCGATCCTTTTGACCACGCTTGCTTCTTGGGCCAGGATAGCCGACTGGATCCTTGAGATGTCCGCGTCATCGGCGAACCTCACCTTGATCTGGCCTTGAGCAAAATGCTCAGGGTCGGTAAGGTCGACCGTTGACCAGTCGAATCCCGCGAAAAGAACAAAGGGTAGGATCAAAAACATCGTAACTCGACACATATATATCTTCAAGTGTCCTCCTGGGTTTGATACTACCAAAATCATAGGCGCTATGCAGAGGTTGTCAACCTGCCCACCCGTAACAAACCCATAACACACCACCCGTATTCTGAACTCAGGAAGAACCTTTAGTCCGACAATGCAGAGCATATTTGGTTAGTAAGTCAACTCAATACGTAGCTAACAGCCAGGTCCAGACAAGGGGTTTAAACCCCTTGTCTGGTTTTCTTGACTTTTGGCACAGCCCCCATGATTTGCCCCTACCCTTTTGTTCAGGAAACCCATAAAATGGTTGTGAAAAGAGGATGTTGACCATTTCGATTAGCCGCGTATTATGTTCTCATGGTTGATAAATACCGACTCGCCGTTGTGCAAAGAGTGAAGTGAGGCAGTTGATGCTTGACTACTCCCCTTTATACCTTATAATAATGCTATGGGGATGAGAGTTATGGTTATGCTCCTGGCAGCCCTTGCAGCCGAGGAACCCTCGGTAGAACTCGAACTTGCCGGCTCGCTAAAAGGAGCCATCCTTTATAACTACGTCGCACCTTACCTTTATCTCATGAACTACGAGTTCTATAACCCTGCTGTAGCCCATGGTATGAATGGGGCGATTGTCAATCCTGCGGGTCTGGCTACTGTCCAGAATGCCGCAGGCGTCGTTACCGCAGGATTCGGGCGCAGGGGGAAGCTGGAGCAGACCGTTGCCCTTGAGTTGCCCGTTGTTGGATACGTTGATATTCCCCTGTCCCTTTACGCGGCTGAGGCAAGTGGGGTTAACTATGGGGGCGCAGCCCTGAGAATAAGCGACTTGGTCCTGGGTGTCGCATACCGTGAAGGCAGACGCATCCAATCTGAGATCGTGTCCAGAGGGGAATTCACTTTTCAGACGGATTATACCTTTTCAGATACCGTATCGGATCCTGGTATCCCCGGTTCAGAAGGGGATATACCCATATACCTTAAGATAGACGGCAAGGCAGGCGGTATTTTTACCCTTGACAGACGAATGCGGCTTCGAACAACACCATTTTACCTCTTTTTCGCTACCGAATTGGAAAATTTTAACCTCGGAGTGGCTTTCCGATGGAACAACATACGCGGTTGGATAGATTATACTGACAGCGCCTTACTTCGCTTGGACCCGACAACAGCTGAGGTATATACAGAATCCGATGATTGGAAACTTGATATAACCACACGGGTTGACATTGCCGAAGAACCTCGTTTTAACAGTTACTATACGACCCTTAGGGGCGACGAATTAGGGGCGATGATCGGTGTACAGAAGAACGGTGGCCTCCTGCGATGGGGTGCTTCACTTGGCCTTGACCTTGGAGCCAATCTCCTTCGCGAACGAGAAGGTTACGAACAGAGGGTAGGATTCCCTTATCTTGCTGAGTTGAACGCTTCAAATCTCGTCATTGACGAGGAGGCAAAGACCATGTCCGGGACGATCTCGGCAATCCTAAAGTACGATGACCTCAGTAAGGTGGACATGGATACAAGCGATATACTGGTGCTTCCTCCCCGGACAAACCTGTGTGCAGGCATTCAGGTTCATCCAGGTGATTGGATCATAGATGCTTCCCTTAATCTTGTTAAGACCTGGGGAAAAGGTACCAGTGAGATCTTCTTCGGTACCGGTTTCGGATACGATTGGAAGGTTCCTATAAGGTTCTCACAAGGTCTTTATTACAGCGTGACACAGATAGAGGAAATTCCCATCTACTCGATCCCGGCTATTTTCTTCGGCGTATCCTCAACCCTTAACTGGAAAGCGATACAACTCGATCTTTCGATAAGGGCAAATACAACCACGGCACTTTTCACCAATACTCTGGCTGAGATCGATCCTGATATACCTAATCTTGGTATGTTGAATTACTTGAGTGCAGGAGCTGCTTTGAGTTATGAGTTTTAGCGTCAGAGAGCGCAGGGAAAGGGAACGCAAGAGGAGGTTAAGGTCGCTCGTACTTTCATTGATAATTCCCGGTACAGGCCAGCTTGCCTCGGGTAGAATTAGCATCGGTATAGCTGGGCTTGCCCTGGATGTCTTGTTCGTGCTTCTTCCTCTCTTAGTGATTCCTCAGTTGAAGGCCAACGAATATCCCCAGTACGTTTTCCTCGTCTGGTTGCTTGGCGGAATCGCTTTTGCCCTCTACTACGCCTTTATGGCTTACGACACCTACCGTGGAACAAGGTTGGAGTTATCTCCATGCAGGCGCGACTGCCCTGCCGATATCAACGTACCGGACTACGTCGCTCTGGTTGCCGCAGGCCGTTGGGATGAAGCGGACGAACTGATTCGTGAACGCGCTCCTTTGGCAGGCACCCTTGGCAGGATATGTCCAGCGCCTTGCGAGAAGGCTTGTACACGAACCCGGATCGAGGAACCCATAGCTATTCGTGCACTTAAACGCAGCGCACAGGAAAGGTCAAATTCTGAAAAGAGGCCAAGATTCCCTGTTCGTTACCGGCAAAAGATAGCCGTAATAGGGGCAGGTCCCTCAGGACTCAGTTGCGCTTACTTCCTTTCAAGGCGCGGTTATCCGGTGGACATATACGATAAAGAAAAAACCCCTGGCGGTCTCCTTTACTCCTCGATTCCATGTTTCAGGCTGCCCCGGGACGTTCTCGAATCCGACATTGATTTTATCCTTAGTTCAAGCGACGGCATCAGATTCATAGGCAATAAAGAGTTGGGAAAAGACCTCGATCTCGCTGAACTCGAGAACTCCTATTCTGCTGTATACCTGGCCTTGGGGGCGTCCAAGCCTAGGCCTTTAATGCTTAAGGGGGAGAATCTTAAAGGGGTTGTTGCAGGCCTTGATTTCCTGCATGAGGTTTGCACCGCAAAAAAACCTATCTCGATAAAGGGCGAAGTCGTCGTATTAGGCGGCGGCAACACAGCGGTGGACTCTGCGAGAACGGCTCTGCGCCTTGGTGCAAAAAAGGTTTCTGTGTTCTATCGCCGGATGCGTGATTTAATGCCTGCTTACGATGAGGAGATAGCCGAAGCAGAGGCTGAAGGCGTCAGGTTCGAGTTCCTTGCTTCCCCGCTTGAATTCAAGGGAAAGACAAGGGTCGAGAAGGTTCGGTTTACTCGCATGAAGCTCAGGGATCATCGCAAAGGAAGGAACTCCGGACTGGAGGCGGTCGAAGAGGATGCCTGGGAAGCAAAAGCGGATATGGTTATCGTGGCGGTAGGCCAGGAAGCCGATTACCACTTGATTAAAGAACTGACCATAGCAAGTGACTTGGAAGGAAAGATCAAGGTTCACCGGAACCATCTTCGCACCAATCGTCGTAAGGTGTTTGCCGGTGGTGACGTCGTGCACGGACCGGGTTCGGTAGTTGAGGCTGTTGCCGATGGACGCAAGGCCGCACAAAGGATTATTTCATTCCTTCATCCCAGATTCCTGGGGCGTTTATTTGAGCGCCTTGCGGATTTCGATCCTGATTTCGGAGTGGAGAAGGTTGATGGCGCAGCCTGGCGAAGCAGGGCGCCTGAAGTGAAGAAACGTTCTAAAGAACGCTCAGAACACGGAAAGATTAGCTTAAAACGTGAAGCGATGTGCGGTCTGGTTGAGGGCGAGGATCGGGAAGAGGCAAAGCGCTGCCTGCGCTGCCAGCGCTACAACATAGGATTTGCTTACAAAAAAGGAAAACAAAAGGAGTACGTGTCTTTAGATGAACGCAAGTAAGAAAAAAGTAAAGGTAGCTTTAACCATAGCCGGTACAGATCCCTCTGGAGGAGCCGGTGTTGCAGAAGACCTCAAGGTCTTCAGTGAGTTGGGAGTGCACGGACTCTCAGTCGTTTCCACCCTGACCGTGCAGTCGAGTTTCGGAATGCGTAGGTCGGTTGCCGTGGATGTAGACCTGATCGCTGAGCAGCTTCAATGTCTGATGGAGGATACGGTCCCGGACGCGGCCAAGACAGGTCTCGTACTTACCGAAACCTTACCTGCGGTTATCGAGTTTCTGGACAAGGTGAAGTTCCCGGTTGTAGTAGACACTATCTTTACAGCTGGTTCGGGCCTGCAACTGGCAGACCAGAAGATGCTCGATACCTATCGTAGAGAGGTTATCCCGCGCGCTACAATCATAACCCCGAACATACCCGAGACCGAGACTCTTTTGGATGTAGTTATTACCGATAACCGGTCCCTTGAAGGGGCGGCCCGCGGACTCTTGAAGATGGGCGCAAAGTCCGTGCTTATCAAGGGCGGGCATCTCGAAGAAGAAGAAGTCGTGGATTTCTACATGACCAAGGCTGAGATTCGCCGATTTGTGAAACCCAGGCGCGGCTTCAAGCGAGCCCACGGAACCGGCTGCACACTTTCCTCCGCAATCACCGCTTATCTGGCGCGAGGCTCTTCTCTTAACGATGCCGTTGCCTCCGCCGAAGCATATATCGACCGCAAGCTGGCCGACCTGATTTATCCAGGTAAGGGCGCTCCCATAATTAACCACCTTTCGTAAGATACCGAACTTTTGTTACTTGTCGGTTTGCTTGAGGCCGCGTTAGCACTTTACACCGGAGATGGGGCAATAGTCTCTTGAGGTTATTAATTTGTGTTTTCGGAGACTCTGTTGGCAAAAAAACGAAGTTCCCGGACACAGGCAAGATTTTACCTGAGTTCTTCAAGGAAGTTATCTATTCAGGTTTATGGGTAAGGCGTAAAGAGGATTTGAGACCTTCCTACAGTAAACGTGAACCAGTTCCCAAGGGTCTATTTTTACTGGGATGCGTTGGATAAAACGACGGAAGGAAATAAATGAATTTGCCTCGCCTTTACGCACTAACTGACGAGGATCTTGTTCCTAACCACAGGTTGCTCGATAAGGTTGAAGTCGTGTTAGAGGCTGGAGTGAGACTTCTCCAGGTTCGATTCAAGAATACACCGCACGAGGAACAGAACAGACTCGGCAAGGAACTCAGGGAGTTGACTAGTGCCTACGGGGCTCTCTTTATCCTTAACGATTTCCCTGAGGTGGCAAGATCGGTTGCCGCAGATGGGGTGCATCTCGGTGCCCAAGATCCACGTGTTGATTTTACCAGAAAGCTTCTCGGTCCCAAGGCAATAATAGGTGTATCATGCTACGATCAGATAGAAAGAATTACACAATGGGGATCTGGGGATATTTCATATTTGGGAATTGCCTCCCCTTACCCCTCACCGACCAAGGCAAAGGTCAGCCCTGGGCTGGACACATTCAGAAATCTCATCGTCGAAGCCCGTGTACCGGTCTACGCAATCGGAGGGATTACACCTTCCAGGGTAGGGGAGATGATTAAAGCGGGTTGCCACGGAGTGGCGGTTATCTCAGCTATCTTTGGAGTAGACGATCCTGCCAAGGCGATTAAAGAGTTTCTTTCAGAGCTTGCCGGATACCCTAACGAGTAACTACCACCTTGGTTACTGTTCCTTCCGTTTTTAAGAAAATTACACCCCGGACTGGCTCTTCCAACATGCGTCCGTTGACATCGTATATTTCAAATCCTTGATTGTCCTTAAGATACCTATTGAGTTTTCTGCGTGTCAGGATTGATGCATAACCGTTGGTTTTGATCTCGCCTGGTTCCTCCAAGATGCCGGTGCTGAAATGAGCGCTTATAAGATTCCATAGCTCCTCTTTCCCTGCATCGTAGGTCAATGCCCATATTCCCACCCCGGCCAGATTCCTGTCCTTGGCTAGATCATACTTGGAACTTAAGCTTTCGGTATTCTCAAACCAGCATTGACGAATTTGGTCTTCCGAGGTATAGTGATACCAGGGTGAAGACGTAGGTTCGTGCCAGGCGATTCCGTGCTCTTCCCCTCTGGTTGCTGCAGAGGAGTAGATGTAGGCGGTGCCTCCTCCTTCAGTCGTTGAGTAAGGGGAGATGGTTTTGGTCGGCCAGTCATAGCCGTAATAGGGCACGCCAAGTATCAACTTGCCTCCAAGACCTCCGGACTCCTCGATATAATAATCCGCCGAGCGGGTAACGTTGTAGGTTTCTCCTTCGAGCGGTGCGACCGGGCCGGATTGAGAGCTTCCTGACCAGTGGAAATCGTAACCCATTATAAAAACGTAGTCCACTGCGTGTGCGATCCTTGCAGCATCAAACCTTTCACCCCAGTTCACGGCAGTTACGTCCACCGAGACGCTCATGCCATGCTCGTGAAGGGAGTCTGAGAGCTCTTCAAGAAAGGCTGAGAATGTATCTCGATCATCTGCCGCCGGTCTCTCGAAATCAATGTTGACCCCGTCACAGTCCTTACTCTCTTCAAGTATGTTATCGATTGCGCGTCGTCTGTTCTCAGGATTACTGATGAGGTTGTGAACCTTGGCTCCGCTCCAGTCGAAGCAGGTTACGGTAAGATCGAAACGGGTTCCGCTTCCCTGAACATCCAGCCTCAGATCCGTCCAGTCCATTGGCCAACCGTTGTATTCCTTAATGTATCCCACCGAATCAAGCTCTATACTGAACCAGGCCACGTGGGAAAGGGCCTGGGGACGGATCTGATCCGTAAAATCAGCCCGCCAGTGAGGCAGAAATCCATATACAACGTGGGTAAGATGGTATGGGACGTTTTCGGTGATTAACCGCACGTTTATTTGCCGGTAAGGATGCAGGGCATACTCGTAATGATGAATAGATGTCCAGGGGTTGGTCGCCATCAACAGACACATCAAACTCAGCGTCACGAGTAAACATTACTTAGCAAAGAGCGGTTGTCAAGCCTTGACTTACGTTACAAGGAGATTAAAATAATGGTTCAAAGAATTAAGGAGGTACAGTGTATTCAGAGGATTTGTATAAAACCGATCCTGAGATATTCGCAGCGGTCCAGAACGAAACCGAGCGCGAGCACGGAGGGCTTGAGTTGATAGCTTCGGAAAATTTCGTGTCCGAGGCGGTGCTGGCCGCCCTGGGTTCTGTTTTGACCAATAAGTATGCCGAGGGTTATCCCTATAAGTGGGACAAGGATACCGGCCAGCTAGATTATTCCAAGTACGGTCGCTACTACGGCGGATGCGAATTCGTCGACAAGGCCGAGGCGCTGGCGATAGAACGGGCAAAAAAGCTTTTCGGTGCTGACCACGTGAACGTACAGCCTCACTCCGGTACAACGGCCAATATGACAGCCTACTTCGCTCTCGGGGAACCCGGAGACGTACTTCTAGGTCTCAATCTTTCCCACGGCGGGCACCTTTCACACGGACATCCTATCAACTTCTCTGGCCGGTTCTTCAAGGTTGTTCAGTACGAGGTAGACCCGAATACGGAACAGATAAACTTCGATACCCTTTTGAAACTCGCCCGCGAAGTAAAACCGAAGATGATCGTTGCCGGTGCCAGCGCCTATCCGCGAACCATGCATTTCGACAAGTTCCGCGAAGTTGCAGATGAGGTCGGAGCGTATCTTGTAGCAGACATCGCCCACATTGCCGGTCTTGTCGCCGCAGGCCTTCACATCTCACCGGTGCCCTATTCCGATATCGTTACAACTACGACCCATAAAACCCTCAGAGGTCCGCGCGGCGCCATCGTCATGTGCAAGAAGGAACACGCCCAGACCGTGGATAAGGTAAGTTTTCCGGGTATGCAGGGCGGGCCCCTGGAGCACGTGATTGCCGCAAAAGCGGTATGCTTCAAGGAGGCGGCAGGCGAGGAGTTCAAGGCCTATCAGAAGCAAACGGTCGCCAATGCCAAGGCGCTTGGCTCAGAGCTTGAAAAGAGAGGTTACCGCATTGTGGCAGGTGGAACCGATACACATCTCATGCTGGTTGATCTAAGGAATAAAGGTGTAACAGGACGTAAGGTTGAACGCAGGTTGGAGCAGGTCGGGATTACCTGTAACCGCAATACCATACCTTACGACCCAGAGAAGCCTTTCGTAACCTCGGGGATTCGTCTGGGCACTCCTGCGTTGACCACCCGAGGCATGAAAGAGCCTGAGATGGCAAGGGTAGCGGAATTGATCGATGAACTCATTACGAATATCGACGATAAGGATGCGTATCCTGCCGTCAAGGCCAAGGTTGCCGAGTTATGTGAGAGTTATCCGCTTTATCCCAGGCGGCGTGCCGAGTATAAACAAATTTCATCGGTATGAAAGGGGAATTTCATGGCTGAGATAGCCGATATTTTTGCCAGAGAGGTTCTCGATTCTCGAGGCAATCCAACGGTTGAGGTTGAATGCTGGTTAGCTGACGGCTCAGTGGGAAGAGCCATCGTCCCTTCAGGGGCATCCACCGGCGAACTGGAAGCGGTAGAACTTCGTGACGGTGATGCGGCTAGATACAAAGGTAAAGGGGTTCTAAAAGCCGTAGAAAAAGTAAACACAATCATCCGGGAAGCTGTTGTCGGTGAAGTGCCTTTTGACCAGCGTTCAATAGATTCAATCCTTATTGAACTTGACGGAACCACAAATAAGTCCAAACTCGGTGCGAACGCTACTCTGGGTACATCACTTGCGGTCGCCAGGGCCGCGGCAGCGTGTCTAGGGCTTCCCTTTTATCGTTATCTTGGGGGTATTGTAGGCTACAACCTTCCGGTTCCCCTTCTGAATGTAATCAACGGCGGCGCCCATGCCACGAACAACCTCGAGTTCCAGGAATTCATGCTTGTTCCTTCTGGTTTCGAGAGCTTTGCCGACGCCCTTCGTGCAGGATCCGAGATATACCATACCCTTAAGAAAGAGCTGGTTGATTCAGGAGTTGGTGCAGATATCGGAGATGAGGGCGGTTTTGCTCCAAACCTTGCAGATAACGAAGCAGCCATCGGATTGCTTATGAAGGCTATCGATAAGTCAGGCTACAAGGCAGGGGAAGAGATTTTTCTGGCCCTTGATGTCGCTGCCAGCCAGTTCTACAAGGACGGAAAGTACGAGCTTGGAGAGAAGTCATTGAATGCCGAGGAGATGACATCTTTTTACGAGGACCTGCTCGACCGTTATCCTCTGGTTTCTATCGAGGACGGCCTTGCCGAGACCGACTGGGAAGGCTGGAAATTCCTTACAACCCGTTTGACCGACAGGCTTCAACTGGTCGGGGACGATATTTTTGTTACAAATCCCGAGATTCTGGCCAAAGGTATCGAGCAAGGGATCGGGAATGCCTTGCTCGTAAAACCCAATCAGATAGGTACCCTTACTGAGACACTCAACGCTATCAGTATGGCCCAGGGCGCAGGCTACCACACCATTCTCTCTCATCGATCCGGAGAAACAGAGGACGTCGCCATCGCTCATCTTACCGTCGCCACCAACGCAAGCCAGATCAAGAGCGGCGCTCCCACTCGCTCGGAGCGGGTGGCCAAGTACAACGAACTTTTAAGGATTGAAGAAGAAACCGGGGCACCGTTCTTCGGTCCCAGGGTCTTCCCAATATGAAGAAAGGCGCAGCCTGGCTGATAGTACTCGCAGTTTTCGCGGTTGTTGCCTTTCTTTTCCTTGCAGGTCCTAACGGGCTAATCAAGCTTATCCAGATGAAGCAACGTGAAGCCGAGTTGGAGCGCAGGATGGTTAGTCTTCAAGCGGAGATTGAGATTACCCATCAGAGGGTTCAGCGTCTCGCTTCGGATCCTGACTATCTTCGAAAGGTGGCCAAGGAAAGGCTCCAGATGATCGATTACAGGGACAGCACATTCCAAGACTCCACGAGCAACGCTTTGGATTCGGCAAGCAAGGTTAATGCTGATTCTTCTTCTCTGGGTATAGACTGATGTGCGGGATAGTAGGTATTATCGGGGCCAAAGGCCAGGTCGGGTACGATCTCTATGAAGGTCTTTTAACCTTGCAGCATCGAGGTCAGGATGCGGCAGGGATTGCAACATTCGATGGAATACTGCATCTTAAGAAAGGCATAGGTCTGGTTCAGCGGGTGTTCAATCAGAAGAACCTGGGACGGCTGCGGGGTTCGGCAGGCATAGGACAGACCCGTTACCCCACCATAGGACGCGGCTCACCTGAGGATGCTCAGCCCTTTTACGTGAATTACCCATACGGTGTTGCCATGGTGCATAACGGTAACGTAGTGAACTTCTTTTCAGTTAAGGAGGAGTTGCAGCGTGTTCATCGAAGACAACTCAACTCCACTTCTGACCTGGAGGCCATCCTCAATGTCTTCGCAGACGAACTGGTACATAAGAACTCGCCTGCCTTTAATGTGGGAGACCTTTTTGATGCGGTAGCCGGGGTCCTTCGTAAGGTTCGCGGCGCCTACTCGGTAGTCGCCTTGCTTGGAGACGGCAGCCTCCTGGGTTTCAGGGATCCTCACGGCATAAGACCTCTGGTAATTGGTCAGAGGGACGGGACATTCGCGTTTGCATCTGAAACGGTGACCTTCGATTTCCTGGGATTCAAGTTTGTGGGCGATGTGAAGCCAGGCGAGGCGGTTCACGTATCAACTAAGGGAGAGGTTTCTCGTCGTCAACTAAGCGCACAGGAGGCACGACCCTGCATATTTGAGTGGGTATACTTTGCCAGACCGGATTCGGTAATAGACGGGATAGGCGTGATAGAGGCTCGCAGGCGTCTTGGCAAAGCCTTGGCAAAGCGCTGCCTCGAGGTTGGGATAGCGCCCGACGTAGTGATCCCGGTCCCCGACACATCGAGACCTGCGGCTTTGTCCTTGGCCACCGAGGCGGGTTGGAAGATAACTGAAGGCCTGGTGCGTAACCGTTATATCCAGCGCACGTTTATAATGCCTAACCAGCCCAAACGGCAAACATCCGTACGACAGAAGTTTAATCCTGTCCGAAGCGAGATCGAAGGGAAGAAGGTCCTTTTAGTGGACGATACGATCGTACGCGGCAATACGGCGCTTGAGTTAATAAAGCTGGTGCGTCAGGCAGGTCCATCCGAGGTCTACTACGCGGTGTACGGTTCACCTTTACGTTACCCTTGCGTCTATGGAATAGATATGGCTACCCGTGAGGAGTTTATTGCACAGTCCTATTCTGAGGAGGAGATTGAGAGGGAGATAGGTGCAGATCGTTTGATCTATCAGCGTTACGAGGATATGGTCACGGGCGTAAGGGGCAATAAAGACTTAAGATTCTGTACTGCCTGTTTTTCAGGTGATTATCCTACGCCGGTGAGTGATACTGAGTTGGATTCCATTGCCGCTGACCGTAACACGGTCGAATCCCAGTCTGATCAAGATTACGAAGAGTGAAGATTAAGCTTGCCCGAACCTCAGGCTTCTGCTATGGGGTCAGGCGCGCAGTCAATCTTGCATTTGATGCCGCACTGGATACCAGTGATCTCTATACATTAGGAGAATTGATCCATAACCCTCAGGTTCTCGAGATACTAAAGATGAGGGGTGTAAAGGTTGCTGAAAATGTGGGCGAGATCCCTGATGGCGCATCGGTGATCATTCGTTCCCATGGTGTGAGTCCGGATATAATGGCCAGGTTAGAATCCCGAAACGTTCGAATCATTGACGCCACCTGTCCAAAGGTCGCCCGTGTGCAGCAGCTTGCAGGAAGGGCGGCACGTTTGGGCATGCATCTTTTGGTGTTCGGTGATCGTGAACACTCCGAAGTCAAAGGTATTGCCGCTCATGCCAAAGGACAGGCAAGCATAGTCAATGACGTTACGGGGTTGAGAAGGGCGCTGAGACATATTCCTGAAAGGAAGCCGATAATACTCGTGGCTCAGACTACCCAGAATATTGAAACTTGGAAAGAGCTTAAAAGCGCTTTGGTCAGTTTAAGGCCCGATGCCGAGGTGTACGAAACGATATGCGATGCTACCGACAAACGTCAGAACGAGGTTCGTGAACTGGCGCATCATGTAGAAGCTTTGGTTATTGTCGGGGGATTTACGAGCGGTAATACACGCAGGTTGGCAGAAATAGCTAGTGAGGAAGGCATTCCTGCATTTCACGTGGAGACCGAGTCGGATCTGCCTAAGGATGAACTGGCACGCTTCAAGGTGCTTGGCGTCACAGCCGGGGCATCTACACCTTCATGGATGATCAGGCGCATACTCCACGCCCTCGGGTCCATTGGAGCCAGGAAGAAATCCTTTGTTACGTTTCTCTCTTCAGTCTGGCAGTTTATCGTTCGCAGCAATCTCCTGGTTGCGGTAGGTGCGGCTCAGTTGCTTTACGCCGCATCGAGACTCGAGCAGATCGAACCCCAGCTTCACTATCAGTGGATCGTTGCCGCCTATATCTTCGGTATGCATCTTTTGAATCATTTCACCGATCGTTTCTCAACCCAGATCAAGTATCCGGCAAGGGTAGGATTCTACGAACGTTATCGAAGATTACTTCTTACTTTAGCCCTCATGGGAACCGCCTCTTCCCTGGTCGTAGCCTATGTTCTAGGTCCGCTTACATTTGCCATTATCTTTGTATTCTCCGCACTGGGTCTTGTTTACAGGGTTGAGTTGTTCGGAAAGCGTCGATTATGGGCACGAAGGTTGATGGACATCCCGGGTTCAAAAGACCTCTTCGTAGGTTTAGCCTGGACCGCGGTTATCGCCGTTCTGGTTGTTCCTGCAAGCAACTCTAATTTCACCCTCGCCACTGCTGTAACAGCCCTGTTTGTTTTCAGTCTGGCCTTTACACGTTCCCTGGTCTACAGCATCCGCGACGTCCAGGGAGACCGCATGGTCGGCAGGGAGACAATCCCTGTGCTCATTGGTGAGGCTTGGAGCCGAAGACTTGGGGTTTTGATTCTGATTCTGGCTGGTGCAGGCTTAATAGCCGGATACATCATGGGCTGGTGCTCTATTCTTGCACTTTTCCTTCTGGCTAACCTGGCGTACGCCTATCTTACTTTGTGGTTGACCAGATTGGAGTGGATGCACTCGGATGTTTTATTTGAAACCATCGTAGAGGGCAACCTTATCCTGACCTGGCTCATTGCCTACGCTGTGCACCTTGCCGGATTGATCTAGTATCACGAATCGCTCCATTCAAATAAACCTGGGAGTCGAACCTTACCCGGCGCAGGTTCATTATTTCCTGAATCGGAGCGCCTACGGCGCGTGTCTGGTCGGAGTAGCCTGAGCCTGGGAAATCGTAAACCACAGAGATCACGGAGTACACAGAGCGAAACATAGGCGACGCCTACCTCGCCCTTTTCTGTCTACAGATAAGAACTCCTTGCAGTCGTTCTTCTTCACAGACTTCGTCGCAAGCGTACACAGATTAGAGTATTCAGAACGGATCCTCCAGTCTCAGAACGTTTGTGAAACAGGTTAGAGGGTCTTTTCCACACACATAGAGGAGAAAAGATAGAATGTGCGGCACGGCCGCGTTTAATTGCCCTCTGTGTGTTATAAGTACTTTGTGAACCTCGAAACAACCTTGTAGTCCTCAAAGGGTACGAAATAAACCCAAAGCTCGTGGAGTCCTTTGGGACTCAAATTTCAATCGGTGTTTTTTCTCCTTGACAACATCAGTAGAAAGCTTATCCTAGATTTAGGAGGAAGTTATGTTATTGAGCGTTCTCAACGTATTTATCTTCGGAGGGGTGCTGGTCAAACCATTCAGGATAGCCGAGTCTGAGCCGGGGCACCACCAGGTGTGCCTGCGGGCTGCCATGGCCTCGGACGGGCATTTTGCCATTGCCTGGGTAGATAGCCTGGTAGTCGTCCCGGGTTCAGACCCGCACGAAATCTACATACGCTTCTTCGACAAGAACGGAAACCCGATGACAGAGCCTTACAAGGTGGAAAAACATGCTGACACAAATTGGGTCTACTGGCCGTGCCTGGAAATGGATTCATTGGGAAATGCTGTTCTGGTCTGGGAGGAAATAGTCGATACCAGGGAAGACTTTTGGGTCATAAGCTTCCATCGCTTTTCCCCCGACGGGGAACCGATAGACTCAGCGCAGACCTTGCAGGATAGCCTGCGACTCCATGGCTGGAGACCACTCGGTCTCGGTCTTGCTCCCGGGGGAAGATTTGCGGTTACCTGGAGTGAGACCAAAGAAGAGAACCTCGGATACCAAATCTACTCCCAGCGATTCGACGTAGACGGCTCCCCTCTCGACACCGTGTTCATGCCCCACGAGGACATAAGTGATTCTGATTTCGTATTCTTGTTTCCTAATGCGGCATTGAACGATGCCGGAGACCTAGTTGTAACCTGGCTCTATTTCAAGGAAACCATGAAGATATTTCCTCTCTTTCAGGTTTTCGATGCCGATGACTCCCCCATCTTAGGATGGGACCCTTTGGGTTATCGCGTTGATGACGGGGATGAAGGGCACAACTCCACCCGATCCGAACTATTCTGGCTGGATAATGACCGATTTGTCGTCTTCTGGTACGACATACCGCCTGAAGCGCTGATGGGGCGGGTCTTCGAGAATCGCGGTACAGAGCGCAACTCGATAAACGAAGTGGTGCCTGACGATCGTCTGGAAATGACCTTAGGTGACCCGAAAGGCACCTTTTCTATTGATGTCTCCCATGACGAGCGTTTTGCATACACCTATACCAGGAGTCTCTATCAGGGGGCCGATTGGATGCACCCCTGGGATCATGCGGGCGGCATACTGGGAGAGATTATTGACGATATGCCTTTGCTTCAAATTGGATTATTCGAGTACTCACACCCATGGGGAGCCGATACAGTGAAGAACACACATACTCAGCCTCCGGCGGTCGCTGTAAACGTCGACCGGATAGCGTGGGTGTACTCACGCTTGAACCAAGACACTATCTTCGAGGCATGGGTGTTGATAACCGACTGGAACATGGTCGGCGTCGATGACCTCCCCCTCCTCCCACCCGCCCTCCTACCACAGATCAAACTCGAAGCCAGCCTGAACAGGCTGTCCTTCGAAGTCCCCGGCGAGGCAAGGTTAACCCTCTACAACTCAGCAGGACGCCGGGTTGCCGTGGAAACGATTTACGGCAAAGGCGAGTGGCAGGCTGACGGTTTCCCTTCGGGGGTGTACTTCGCGCGAATGCAAACCGATGTAGACGCTGCTAATGCAAAAGTAGTGGTCGTAAGGTGATTATCGATTAGAAGATAGGAAGATTTCAAGATTAAAATGTAGCCTCTGCAATAGGGCGTCTGCTGTTAGCGGTAGGCGGTCAGCGGTTAGCTATTTATTCTTTTTTTTTCCTCTCGGCAGATTGCTTACTGTCTCTTTTCTTCCTGACGATGCTTACCACGAGAAGGACCAAGGTTGCCGCGGCAGCCAGGTAGGGAAACAGGAAGCCCACACTCGTATATACGGTGCGGCCGATTGCCTTGGGAACCTCACCTACAACGACGGTCTTGACCAGAAGTTTACTTTCTTTAAGCACCCTGCCGTAAGGGTCGACTATCATGGATACACCGTTGTTTGCAGCGCGGATTAAGGGAACCCCGTTTTCCACGGCTCGAAGCACTGCCATTTCAGCGTGTTGTTTGGGACCCTTGGCAGGACCGAACCACACGTCGTTGGTCACGGCGCATAAAAGACGTGACCCCTTTACCACAAATCGCCTGGTCAGGTTAGGAAAGATAGCTTCGTAACAGATAAGGAACGAGAGGGGCTCGGGAGCTTTCTTGAATATCACAAACTCCTTGCCCCGGTAATGGTGTCCTCCCTGGACGTCGATTTTCCTCAGGAAAGGCAGAACGTGTTCAAAGGGAATGGTTTCCCCGAACGGCGCAAGGCGTATCTTGATATATATGCTGTCAACCTTGCCATCCTTGTGTACGACGGTTGCAGAGTTGGCAAAGCGGGTTCTTCCGTCCTTATCCTTGACCCAATGGATGATTCCTGTGACAATAGGGATGTCCATGCTGTCTGCAAGCTCAAGATAAGACCTCGCCCGCCGGTTTTTGTTAGTCAGGTCTTCGAAGGTTGCTGTTTCCGGGTAAAGAATCAGATCAGGCCTTGCGCGGGCAGCCTCACGCGTTTGATCCAGCATTGCGTTTATCAAAGAATCGCGATCTCCTGACCCCTTGAGAACCACCGGTACGTTGGGTTGAATAAGAGCGACTTTTAGGGATTCGGTCTTTTTACTTGTAGCCAACCGGATTCCACCGAACCCTACCATGAACACAAGGGTTGCTGTGGCAAGAATTCCCCACCTCAGCCTGAACCGGCGATCCTGCCACTCCTTTACAAGCTTGTATATCCACAGATTCACCAGCACGACAAGTGCGCTCAGTCCGTACACGCCCCAGATGGAGGCGGTCTGGGTGAACATAGGCCAGGGTGTAAGTGTATAGCCCAGAAACCCCCAGGGGAAGGCCAGGTCGGTGAGTTCCCGAATCATCTCCACTCCGACCCATACGATCGGAGCGGACCAGATGCCGATGCGGCGGGTAAGCGATGCAAACAGACCGTGGAACAGAGCCAGATAACCGGAGAGAACGATTACCCCGGCAAAGAGGAGAACCCGAATAAAGGGACGCAACGGGAAGCTGTTGGTCACTAACCACCAAACCATGGGTACGGAAAGCCCGACACCGAAGAGCCAGCCGTGAAAGAAGGCTCGGCGATCGGTCTGGATAACCCAAAGCAGCGGAATCAGCGCTACAAAGGCCAAAAACCGTGTAGGGTAAGGGGCATAGGCGAATGAGAGAACGACCCCGGATGCGGCAGCAATAAGCCACTTGAAATGTGCTATTTTTTCCCGGAACTTGCCCTTAATGATACTTCCTTTCGTTCCTTGACAGAACGGTAGAAGGCATCACTAATCTTATTGAGAAGCAGTGAATCCTCCAAGGGGACGGGGAATTTATTTTCCCCTAGAGCGGCAGCGGCAAAGGCGTTGATTTGTCCCTGATACGATGTCGGATAGCAACTCTTCTTGTTGATTGCCGGGGCAACGTTGACAAGGCGATTGAACATCTCCTTGTGTATCTCCAGGGGGTTGAATAATGCCGCACCCTTTTTGCCGTAAACATTGAGGTATAGAACGTCGCGCGGTTCGTGTAGAATCCAACTCACCTCCATAACCAGAATCGTTCCGTCACCGAATCGAATCTGAGCAACCGCCAGATCCTCGGCATCGAGTTTGGCGTCGCGCTTGAAGGCCATACCGGACACGGCACAGGGATCGGGTTCCCCGAGCACGAACAATGCAAGATCGATCAGCGGCGTTCCCAGGGTCATAAACGCCCCGCCTCCCTTCGTAAGGGTTTCCATCCTCGTACCGGTTAGGCTCCACTTTTGCGCGGAACGCAGCCAGCCGGTCTTTGCATAGGTCAGCTCTCCAACCTCCTTGCGTTCCATAAGCTGGCGCATCAGGATTGCATCGGGGCGGAAATGACCGTCGTGGGCAGCGGCAAGTATACATTTTTTTGTTTTTGCCTTACCTATCATCTCTCTGGCCTGAGTTTCATCAAGCGCCATAGGTATTTCCACGAAAACGTGCTTTCCGTAATCAAGAGCGGCCAGGGTCATTGGATGGTGAAGGTATGTCGGGGTGGTAATTACTACGGCATCAATCGACGAATCACTTAATATTTCGTTATAGGTAGTTACTATCTTTTCCGGCTTGTACCGGTCCTTCATAGCCGCCGCTTTTGCCTCATCCCTGTCGCAAAGTGCGGCGATATGGATGCGGCTGTTCTTTTTTATGAATGGAAGATGTGCGGTCTGGGCGCGCGCCCCACACCCTACCACTGCCAGACGTAATTTATTTGCCATGTGCCTCCTTGGAATTCCATTCCCTGAGGATCTTTACCCTGCGTCCTTCAATCCTCAACCGTCCCTGGCAAAGAAGCCTTACCGCTTCGGGGTAGATTCGATGTTCCGCCTCAAGGATACGATCGGCAAGGGACTGGGGGGTATCATCAGGGAGAACCTTTACCGGCTCCTGAAGGATAATAGGACCTGCATCAAGAGAGGAATCCACGAAATGCACCGTAGCCCCTGAGTATCTTACACCATACTCCCATGCCTGTTGCTGAGCATCCAAGCCCCTAAAGGATGGAAGAAGGGCGGGGTGGATGTTCAGCACCCTTAGGGGAAACGCCTCAAGAAAAGTCCGCTTGAGCAACCTCATGAAGCCTGCAAGAAGGACGTAATCGACGTCGTTCTCTTGCAGCGCTTGAATCCAGCTAGCTTCAACCTCAGGGATAAGGTAGCTGCGTTTGGGTCCAGGGTCGAGGTACAGCGCCTTTACCCCTAGCTCCTCGGCTTTCTTTAAAACAGGCGCGTCACGATTGTCTGAAAGGACCAACGCTACCTCTGCCGGAAAATCTGCCGATTTACTGGCCTGGATGAGTGCCACCGCGTTTGATCCTCTGCCTGAAGCAAGAATTGCCAGTTTGGCTTTTTGCATCGGTGGTAGCATACTCAGGAATCAAGTTACGTCAAGGGTTGTGATAGTCTTACTGGGTAGAAAGGAATTCCGGTTGAAAGACGAACCACTGATCAGGGTAGGTACCGACTACTTCGGCCAGTCTTGCAGATATTTCTCGTGTAAGTTGGGTTACCTTTTCTTTCATTGAACCTCTAGCCTTACGAACTATTCGAGGTTCGATCACGAGCCTGTAGCGTCTTTCTGCGGAATCGAGTACACAGTAGGCTATCTGGACAGCAGCATCGGTTCGCTCTGCCAGGAGTGCAGGGCCTGTGGGTACGCTTCTTATACCTTTACCGAATTCTAACATCATTCCCCTGGTTCCGAAATCGCGGTCGGTAAGAAGAACAAGAACCTCTCCCTGCCGGAGTATGCGAATCATTGCATCCGTGTCGGAATAGACCACGACCCCCATTCCGAATCGGCGGCGGATTCGGTTGAATACATGGGTGTGGCCTAGATCGATTTCCTCGACCACCGCATGGATCGGGATACCCAGGGACGCGAGATACGACCCCCCCAGCTCGTAGTTACCAAGATGAGCTGAGACCAGAATCACCCCTTTACCTTGCGAGATAGTCTCTAGGAGATTCTCGATTCCCTGAACTTCCAATATCCTCTGCAATTCGGCTTTCGCAAGCCACAGTGAGCGAATCTGATCGGAAAGACACACCGTCCAGTTTCGGACGGCACTTCGAGCGAGATCCTCGGTCAGATCCAATCCAAGGTTTTCGAGATTGTCTTGGAGGGCTTTTTTTCGTCTGTGCTGCACGAGGGCAAGGGTACCCCCAAGATACCTCGCTGTAGGATAAAGCATTTCCTTTGGCAGGCTGCGTTGAATCGCAGCAAGATAGGGGATGAGATTGGCAAAGGCGCTCATTGTGCCTCTTCTTGAGTTTCAGGTGGCTGAGGATTGAGTGTTATGGGAAGGTGTGTTACGGGTGTTACGGGTGCGGGCCTGACGGGCAAGGCGGTCGGCTTCGGCGTTTTGTTCCCTGGGTATGTGCCGGATGCGAAAGAAATCGAGCTTGTTCTTGAGCTCCTGAACCTTTTCAAAAAGAGGCCTTAAATGCGGGGTGCGTACCTTATAGGCGCCTGATATCTGGCGGTGAAGGAGTTCGCTGTCAGTATAAACCAGGATGGCTTTGATTCCTAATTCAAGGGATTTCTCAAGCGCAAGGATAAGGCTTTGATATTCTGCAACGTTGTTTGTGGTTTCGCCGAGGTATTTCTTCCACTGACCGATTAGCTTGCCGTCTTTCTTTATTACCGCCCCTGCCCCGGCAGGTCCCGGGTTGCCTGAGGAGGCGCCGTCAATCCAGACTTGGGCGGCTTTTCCTGCATCTGTAAAAAGATGGCCGGAAACAGGTTCTCGTTTTTCGAGGGACATAATAGTCAGGGCAGGAGGATTCGTCCGCAGTACTCGCAGAATATCAGCCGTTCTGTGTGAGCGGCCTCGATGGCTTCCTGGGCAGGGACAGGGTTGAGGCATACCGAACAACGTACCCCATCCTGGACTTGAGCTACCGCTATTCCTGATTTGTTCTTTCGGATGCGGTCATATATTTCAATCATATCCTCAGGCATTTCATTACGTAAACGTTCGTACTTGTCGCGAATCTTTACTAATTTTTCTTCAAGCTCCGCTTCTTTACTTTGTACTTGTTTAATCTCTTCACGCATCTTGGTCTCATTTTCATCCCTTTCAGTTTCCCTCTTTTTTAGCTCCGCCTCCTCCTGTTCGATGCGTTCCATGATTCCGATGATTTGATCTTCAAACTCGGTCTTCTTTCGGTTGGCGGTTTCAATTTCCTTCAGGAACGCCTTGTATTCTTCGTTTGTCTTGGCAGAGTACAGTTGGGAGTTGTATTTATTTACGAGTTCTTCCTGGGAGTTCAGATTCATTTCGACGAATTTGAGTTCCTTGCGGGATTCGGTAAGGGAGTTTTTGGTTTCATCGAAACGGCGGTGAAGCTCTGCGATTTCTGCTTCCAACTGTCCTATTTTTTTGGGGATTTCCTCTTTCCTTTTTATTTGTGCGTGTAGCTCTGTGTCTGTTGCCTGAAGTTCCTTCAAAAGTTCCTTCAGCTCAGACACGGCGCCTCGCCGCAGAACTGAATATGGGCGATACTGGACTTGAACCAGTGACCTCTTGCATGTCAAGCAAGCACTCTAACCAAAACTGAGCTAATCGCCCGGTTAACATAGACGTAACTATATTCATCATGTCTCGTTTGTCAAGGATAACGTGTTATCAAGGCTTGACAACCTTAAAATATACAGGTATTATGACCGGAAAGGAGGAGTAAAATGAGATACGGAAGAATCATAGTTGTCACTGTTTTCATTATTATCGGGCTTATCCCTCAGACGACACAGGCGGGATGGATGCGTGCATACGGAAAGGTGGAATACGGTGAAACAGGCTACTCGGTGTGCCAGACTGAGGACGGCGGGTTTTTTTTAGCAGGTGATTTCCATGAATGCCCCCCACCTCCTGAATGGATAGGTGCAGACCTCTGGTTGATCCGAACCGACGAAAACGGCGATACACTTTGGACACGCACGTACGGCGGCGGAGGTCATGATGAAGCCCGATGCATGCAGAAGACGAATGACGGCGGATACATCATAACCGGTTTCGTTAACGGAAATATTGACTGGCCTTTTGGCGGCGATTTACTGCTTTTAAAGGTAGACTCTCTGGGCAACAAGTTATGGGATCGGGTTTACGGCGGTTCATACTACAGCATTGGCAACTGGGTCGAACAGACTACGGATGGAGGTTACATAGTAACGGGTGACTACAACGATGCCTACCTTTGGTTGTTAAAGACGGACGAGGATGGGGTTTTGGTTTGGCAGGATACTTTTGATGCAGGTGGGCATGAGGTTGGTCGTTGCGTTCAACAGACCTCAGATGGCGGTTATATCGTTACCGGTTCATGGTGCGGTAATGTACCTTTACTTAAGTTTGACCAAAATGGTGATTCTTTATGGTTTAAACTATATGATTTGGAGAATTCGATAATAGGCCGTTGTGTCAGGCAAACGTCTGAAGGCGGGTATATAATCTCTGGGCAATGGAACTATGGAGAACTCTGGTTACTCAAAACGGATGACGAAGGAGATAGCCTGTGGGCTAAAATCTATGGGGGGGGGGAGAAGATGATGGTTATTGTATTCTACAAACTAAAGATGGTAATTATATAATCGCGGGAGAAACCAGATCTTTCGGTGCAGGGCATGCGGATGTGTTGCTATTGAAAACGGATGTAAATGGTGATACTTTGTGGACGCGCACTTTTGGGGGAGAAAGTTATGATTATTCTCATTGCGTCCAGAGTACGTCAGATGGCGGTTACGTTATAACGGGCGGAAGCTGTTCTTTTGGCGACGACTTTGGGGACCTTTTGCTCATCAAGACCGACTCTCTGGGCTATGCCGGAGTTACCGAACCTGTACAAGTAACACGCCAGTCGGATTGGGAGGTTGTCAACCCACTTGGTCGAACTATAACCCTGCGCTATGAGAACCGGCCTGCGGGCTTTCACGCCGTAGTCTTCGATGCCGCGGGAAGGAAGGTGGATGAGATCAGTGCTCCAGAGTCGTTAGGCGAAATCCGTTGGGGCGAAGGATGTGAGGCTGGGGTGTATTTTATCCGGCCAACTCAAACCTACTGCAGGTCGCAAAAGGTCGTAATTGTAAGGTAGGCCTTCATCCCAGCCCTCTCACATCGGAGACTGTCGGAAAACTCACCACAAAGCACACAAAGGTCACAAAGCCGAGATTAATATCTTCAATTAAGTTGCGTTTGAAAATAAGTTAGCAAAATAGAACATTTCAGAAATCTGTGTAAATCTGTGAACGCTTCGCGACGAAGTCAATCTGTGGTTTTTCGGACTTAATCGACAGCCTCATCGGGAGAGGGAGTGTGTGGAAACGACACACTGAGAGGGTGTCCTCCGTACTTGACATCGCAGTTGTTCATCCTATTCTCATTAGGTGATTGCATTACTCCTTGCAGCGCTCGCAGTTTCTTCATCCGATTCTTTAAAGGCCGAGTTCGGAACGGTTGCGAAACGATGGGTCGAGAATGCGCGCGATCAAGGTCAGGTTATCGATTCGGTAGACGCGTTGGTCTTCGAAAGAACTGTTGAGGAATTAGGTTTCTATCTTGACGACAAGTACGGGGAACGCAAACGAAGAAAGGTCTTCTCAAGGGTCAGAACACCTGATGAGCTTACCGAGAAACTCGACGATGTAATAGACAGGAGGTTTGCTTCGCTGTACCCTGATTTCTACTCCTGGTCAGAGGAAAGGTACTTTCCTGGCCAAGGATGGTCCAAGGCGGAAAGCGGACATTTCATCTACCTTTATCGATCAGGTAGCGCTGCGTCCGTAGACCTCGAGTTGATCGAGGTGAGCGCTGAGGGATGTTTTTCCGATGTAGTGAGGGTACTTGGTATAGATTCTTTAACCCTAACCAGGCTTTCCAGGGTAGTACAGGGCAGCGGTTCAACCAATCAGTTGACCGCAGGCAAGATCCCGATACGAATCTATTCATCGAGAGCAGAGTTGAGAGGGCATGAACTTGCGTTAGGTGGCGAGACCCTGTTCAGACCGACCTGGTTTGGCGATACCGTATGCTACTTCCTTGAGATCAGGCTTGCCTATCCCGGTCCGGCAGGGCTTTTCGGCCTGCCTCACGAGATGGCTCATGCTCTGGCTGGTCTTTTCCTAGCCGATGAGACGAAGCTTACGGATATCCTGAAGCGGAAAACCAACGTTTCAGTGAACTCAATGCGCGATGCCGTTCCTGCAGACGATTTTCTGCGTTCGGAAGGCTGGGCTTACATGGTTCAGTACAACTATTTCAGCTACACCCGGTTAGGACTCATGCGCACAACCTTGCAGATGGCTCAAAAGATGGCTGAAGAAGGAAACTTACCTGAAGTCGAGGATTTGATTAAGGAAGACGTACCTGCAACATTTACTGAGAGGGTCTTTTCTTGGATAGGGCTTGATGGAATAGCTGATTCAAGAAGAGCAGGACGGCTTAATGCTACATCAGCCGACCTTATTCGCTTCCTTTACACGAGATACGGTTCCGAGAAGCTTTGTACTTTCCTTACCGAGGACCGTCCGGCGCAAAATGCCCTGTTGTCGGTCTATAAGATCACTCATTCAAGGCTAACTAATATGTGGAAAGATGACATCATGGATGGGAAGTGAAGCGCACTGACTCCTGGTACGTTTATATCTTGCAGTGTTCGGACGGTTCTCTTTATACCGGAATCGCAAAAGACGTGTTCCGCAGGTTAACCCAGCACAATGCCGGGAAGGCATCACGCTACACCCGGAGTAGACGTCCATGCCTTTTGCGTTTCATGGAACGTCATGCAACCCGTTCAAGTGCCTTGAAACGCGAGGCGATAATAAAAAGACTCTCACCTAAACAGAAGCTTCACTTGATACGTTCCTGTCCTTCTTTTTAAAATCGTTCTATTCAATCATTACCTTCAAGGGTTGACTTTTGAAAGGTCATATTTATATTTCGTAATGCCTAGGAAGCACCATGAGTCAAATCCCATCCCTGCCGGTTTTATTAAGATAGAGAAGCTGGGTGAGGGTTCGGATAGTGTCGTCTGGGCAGTGAAGGAAAAGGCTTCTGGGGAAGAGTTGGCGTTGAAATTGGCAGAAGAACCTGATCCAGCTCACCGTCTGCAGCGTGAATTTGCCATCCTGGAGCGTTTTGAACTACCAGGAATTATAAAGGTTGTCGCATTCGGGGAATATAGGGGACGCGAATATTTTACAATGGAGTTAGTTAAAGGCTGTCCTATTACAGACTTTATGCAGGAGCGGCGTAATTCTGAGGATTTTTTTTCCTGCTTCTTAAGTGTTTTTGAAAAGGCGGCGACAATACTCTCAAGCCTCCACCGTGAGGGTATAGTTCATATTGACGTTAAGCCTGCTAATCTCCTCGTTAGAGAAGATGGTGAGCCCGTGCTTCTGGATTTTGGTTTTTCCGAGGATTACCTACTCAGTCCTACTGCAGAGGCAAGGGGTACGACCTTGGCCTATGCAGCGCCTGAGCTTTTTCTGGGCGGTGAGGTTACGCCTTCTGCTGATATTTATTCTCTAGGAGTAATATCCTATGAGGTCTTATCAGGAGCGATGTTGGGTATTGAGAAATCCAGTCGGGAACTTGTCGCTTATAAGCTTAAAACTCCACCTAGGTTTGGAAAGCTTGATTTCCAAATGCCTTCTGGTTTTGAGGCCTTGATCTTCAGGATGTTGAACTCAGAACCTCAGTTACGTCCTTCAGCTGATGAGATTATAGCAGAGATTGAGTGGTTAACCAAAGGTAAGAAGGTTGAAGTTAGACCTTCATCTTTGGTTCCTCGTCTTTGCTTCGGTGGACGCGATGAGGAGATTGAAAGAATTGAAGGGTATATCTTTGAGGAAAAAAGGGTGGTGCTTCTCACAGGAGAATCCGGTATCGGTAAGACACGTACACTCAGAGAATTGCGGTTCAGGACCTTACTACACAACAAACATACACTACTTGTAGAAGGCCGAGGTGCTCATTTTTCATTAACCGAGCACTTGGCGGCTTCTCTTGGATTCAAGGCAAGAAGAATTGAAGATAAAGATAGCCTGCGACAAACTGAAAAGTGGGTACGTTTTGAGGAGATATCACAGGAATTAGATAAGGGAGGATTTGATGCGGTGTTTATTGATGCACCGGTTGATTTGACGGAGGAGGAAGGTGAATTGCTGGTTTATCTTTCTCACAGTTTTGATGGAAAGTTGGGTATGCTGTTGGCTCAGGTTCCCACTTCTATTTACACTCAAGCTGTGACAATCAGGCTAACTTCTCTTGAGTATAGTAAGGTCCTGGACATGATATCCAAGACATTTGAGGATCTTGATGATCAGGATAAGCTTGCCGACATCTTGGTTTCCGTTGCTTCGGGAAACCCAAGGCGTATGAACGGGCTTTTGAACATCCTTCAGGATGAAGGCTGGTTGACCTGGAAACAGGGTTGGGTATACGAACCTGGGAGAGAAGAGAAAGGGCTAGGTAAAAAGCTCGAGAAATGGTTGGGGGAAAGTATCGAGAGGTTGGATAAGGACTCAAGGCTAGTACTTAAGTTGCTTTCTGTAATGGATACTGCTTTGCCTGTAGAAGTACTCTCACAAATCCTTGGGTCAGGGGCTCAGTTAGTATTGCAAGGCTTGGTAAACAAAGGCTTGATTCGTTCTTTTCTATATCGAGAAAGACCCCATTACGAGTTTGGAAACGATATCATAAGGCCTTACCTTCTCGGTAAGCTTGACGAAGCTGAAAAGAAGACTCTTTCGAAGAAATTGGCGGGACAATTAGAAGAGTTTTCTCTTCATTTGTGGGGAGAAGTGATAGCTGATTGGGATGCCAATTACCTCGCTCAAATCGGCTTGCTTTATTTTCGATCGAATAACAAAAAAAAGGTGTCGCGTTATCTCGTTGTAGCAGGGATAAGACTGAGAATCTTTGGTGATTCAGTGAATGCTAAGAGACTTCTAGAATACGCCTTAGCAAGTGAACCTGAGGTTAAAGATAAGAAAGCTGCCCTATTGGAATTAGGTGATTTGGCACACCAGGAACACGATGTAAGTCAGGCGGAGAAGTATTTTTCGCAAGTACTACCGTTGCTTGAGGGAAATCCGGAAGAGAAGGCGCTGGTTCTTTTGAGAATAGGGCTGGCATACCAGAGGGTACAGGATTTGGACCGGGCAGTCTACTTCTTTGATATGAGCGAGGAGTGTGAACCTGAAGCCTCGGGTCCACTCAAATCCAAACAACTTTACGCTCGAGCCTGGTATGCTCTTTTTACAGGAAAGCTAGATAAAGCCCGAGCCCTTTTCGAAGAATCTCTGGAATGTTCGGCCTCTCTGATAGAGCAGACTCGCACTTATTCTGGTCTAGGCTGTGCATTCCTACATAAGGGTGTTGCTTCGGAAGGACTTAAGTATATGAAAAAGGCTGTGGAACTCGCTGAGGAATTTGGCAATAAAGTAGAACTCGGTAATATGATACTTATGATGATTGACGTGCTTATCTGTCTAGGGGATTACGAAGAGATTGAAAGGTCGTTGGAGAAAGTCCTCGACATTGCAAATGAAACAAGATCCCCTGCACTCATGGTCGAAGTTCTGTCATCCAAAGCCACCTTTGTATCCGGCTTAGGTCAACACCGCGAGTCGCTTGGTTTGATCCGGCAGGCAATACAGATATCTGAGAAGCTTAATGATAAATACAGACTTGCATCGCTTCGATGGAGAGAGGGTAATTATTTAGTTGCTCTTGGGGATTGGGAAACCGCAGAGAGAAAGTATGTTCAGGTTTGGTTTAAGTCCTATAAGGAAATGAGAACAAGGAATCTCAAAAATTTTCTCCTTATGGATTGGGCAGGACTTTACAGGTTGAAAGGGTGGTACTTTATTGCCAGACGAATGTTTCAGAAGGCAAAGTGGCTTGTAGAATCGGGTGATTACAAACGGACTTCTTTCTTGGTAGAGCAAAATCGCTGCAAGATTGAAATAGATGCTGGAAACTATGCCGAAGCGTCAATATACCTCGATGAATGCAAGCGATTGAAGACACAAGATCATGCATCTGAAGTACGAGTAGATCTCCTGGAGGCTCAGATTCTTCTTGCTCAAGGCAAGACGGTCAGCGCTTTGGATTTGGCATCCTCTGTTGTATTGAGTATCAAGGGAGTGAAATCATTTGGTGATATGAGGGTAGATGCTTTACTAACCTTGGGTAGAGCGCTTATTGCATCGGATAAGTTTGAAGATGGATTAGCAAGGCTCCGGGAAGGCTTAGAGGTAGGTAAATTCCAGGAGTCACCTTATGAACAGGGGATCGCACTTTACTATATCGCTAAGGCATTATTCGAGAAAAAAGGCTGCAACGAAGAAGCTATTGCAGCCTTAGAAGAAGCCAAGTCAATTTTCGAACGGTTGGGGGCAAAAGCAGATCTCGAAAAGATTAAGGAATTACATCTAAAGAATATGACGGATGGAGTAGAGTCAGGCCAGGATCCCGATAGGTATATGAAAGATCTCGGCCAGGTGAGTCAGCTTATCAAGGATCTGCGAGCCAAACATATAGCAGAAAAGCAGGTTCGACCCGGACTTCCACTTCAATATCTTGAAGGACTCAAGAAAGTAAGCGAGTTGATCAACTACCGATTGGGTGAAGATAACTTCATGGATGATCTTCTAGATATTGTTTTAAAATTAACATTAGCTCAGCGAGGTGCGGTTTTTATCGTCCAAGGAGATAAGTTGCATCCGGTGGCTTCGAAAAAGATGGATGATGTGACATCTAAAGACGCCAGACTAATCTCCCAGACCGTTATCCAGAACATCCAGAAGGATCTCCAACCGATCTATACGGCTGATGCTTCCCAAGACGATCGATTCAATAGGTCTCAGAGTATTCTACTAAATGAGATTAGATCACTTCTTTGCATTCCTTTGAGGACTATTCACGAAAAGCTTATAGGAACCATATACCTTGATAGTCACCATTCAGGATTATTCGATGCAGAAAACACCCTTTACTTTGAAGCCTTGGGTAATTTACTGGCGGCGTCAATCGATAAGTCGGCAGAATTTAAGAAATTACAAGAGGAATTGATCATTGCCCGCGTGAGAAAAAACTTCGAGGAGTCGGGAATAGTTTTAGGAACTTCTCAGACTATTAAAAATCTCTACAGTCAGCTTAATGAAATAGCTAAGTCTGGTGCAAATATCCTTCTGGAGGGTGAAACAGGTACAGGTAAAGGGGTATTGGCAAGGATGATACACGAAAAGAGTTTGCGAAAGGGTCGTGAATTCTGCTCAATCAATTGCGGGATACTACCTGAGAACATATTCGAGAGTGAACTTTTTGGGGCTAAAAAAGGGGCATATACAAGTGCGGATCAGGATCGAATAGGAATCCTGGAAGCGGCAAACGGTTCCACAGTTTTCTTTGATGAAATAACTAATACCTCTCTTCCGATGCAAGCCAAGCTATTGGAAGTAATCGAGGAGAAGGTAATCCGACGGATTGGTGAATCCCGGAAAAAAACGGTGGATCTGAGGTTTATCTTTGCCACAAATCGCAACCTCAGGGAAGAGGTGAAAGAAAAGCGCTTTCGTGAAGATCTTTACTTTCGAATCAGTACCCTAACCTTGATTCTTCCTTCTCTGCGAGAGCGTAAGGATGACATTCCGGAATTTGTCGACTTCTTCATAGAGAAGTTCTCCTCCGAGTTCTGCAAGGATGTCACTGGTATTGACGATGATGCACTAAACACACTTCTTGATTATCCGTGGCCAGGAAACATTCGAGAGTTAAGAAGCGTAATAGAGAGATCGGTTCTGCTTTCACAAGGCAGGAGAATAACCACGGGTCTCCTTGAGCAGCATTTCTTTCCAGGTTATACAAGTTTAATGGAGAGAAGTGAGGTTACCGAATCGAAGACTCAAAAGCCTAATAAAATGGATGATTTTAACTTGGAGTTTGCTCAGAAACGTTTTGAGGAGAAAATGATACGCGAAGCCCTAACAAGCCACAAGACAATTGATGAGGCTGCTCGAGCCTTAGGTATCAGCAGAACAACCTTGTGGAGAAAAATGTCTTCATTCAATAAGAATCACTGAGAGAGATGGTCGTCAAGGTAGGGGGAAGTTATATAAAAAACGAATCTATATTTTTTCAAAAAAAAGGCTAAGTGTCAAATGTTTCAGTTCTGAATTTCAATGTTTCATTGTTGAAACATCCCGAGGAGATGGCTTGTGAATTCAACAATGTTTCTCTATACGCAAGTAGCTGATAATAAATGTCTTAGGTTCTTCTAAAATTCCCTTCAGGAATCTGGCACGAGAATTGCTTAAAAGAAGAGTGAAGGACATGACGACATCTGATGGCTTATAAGATTGTAAGAGGGATTCATAGAGAAGGAGGAAGGAGGGATGAGGGAGGTGGAAGGAATAAACTACACCTCTGGTTTCAGCCATAGCCGGGACCCAATTACTATGTTTCTGAGTTAATTGGGTAGGTAGGATCAACCGGGGCACGATGTGCCCCGGATTTTAATATAAACAGCATATATACAACAATTTGATCACTTTACATGAGTGTCAACACTTTAATATTCCTTCAGATTACCCCTGGTTGCATTTTCGAAACGCTGATGTTTCATTAATGAAACATACAGATTTACTCAAATAGGATATTCGATCCACCTCATATGTAACTGGCGATATTTGGTTACCTTAACTTATTTAATGAAGATAGGTAATCTGGCACGTAAGTTGCTCGTTGAGACTACATACAATGAATGACTCGATTTTAAGCTTCACCTTTGGATTGACTTTTGGGGAGTTCTCTAAAGGACTCCCTTTTTTCGAAATAATAATCTTGAGAAGTGGAACTAAGGCTTTAAACCCTAAACAGTATTCGGTGTCTAAAGAAGTTAAAGGAGGCATTGATTATGAAAAAAGCAGTCTTACTCCTTTTAGCAGGAGTATTTCTTCTTTCTGCCGTTCAGTGGCAAGAAGAACTCATATCCGGCGAATCCCCATACTACTATATGAGTCCTTTGCTTAAGTTGGGTGAGGAGAGGCATGCCCACGTGCTTTACCTGCAGGCGTACTACGACTGGGAGGCCGAATCTACTGCAGCCTGGATCAAGGTCGCTTCAAACGCAACCGGAAGTTGGACTACGAGGAAGGTTGTCAGACTCTCGAAGGATTTTTACAGTTACGATCCGGATCTTATGTTTCCTCCCTACGGTTTTGATGTAGATTTCGAAGGCAACACCTACATTGTCTTTTTTGACTTTGCCTCTGAAGAGGAGACGAACCTGTTCTTTGCCTGCGATAGTAGCGGTGAGTTCGTTGTAGATACACTTACCAACGATATGAACATTCAGGTCGGACCGGCGGTGAAGTTGGACTCGGAAGGACAACTGAAGCTGGCTTATTTAGAGGTTGACTCCGAGGATTGGTCTAGGGTGCAAATTCGCTACGGTACAATCCGTGCAGGTAACCTCGATTCGGAACTTGTAATTGAGATGTCTGATCAATTTTTGTTCTTCGCAATGGATTTGGTTTTTTCAGATGACGGAACGCCCCATTTGTTCTATTCAAGACACGATGAGGATTCGGATCCGGTTCTCTGCCATGCCGCGCCTTCCGGAATCGAACCAGCAGGGTGGAACTGTGGCCCCTTGGGTGATTCCGTCAAAGGGATTTTTCCTTGTGTGGTCTCTGACGATCGGAAAGGTTTTTGTATGGCTTATTTGAACGGCGAGCACTTTGAGGAAGACTTTGAGGATATTCATTACCTAACCCTGGACGGCAGTGACTTGGAGGATGAGCTTGTGCAGGAATCGGTGTCTTTTGATTGTTACTTTACTCCCGCACTTGCTCTCAATCCTGATGGCGTTCCTTTCGTAGTCAGTGTTAATGACTACAGTGACTTCTACTACACAGTAAAAACCGATGCAGGATGGATAGAAGAGAAGATTACCAATACCCCTGAACTGGACGAAGCTGGCGGTGTAGGTCATTTCTTTGCCATAGACTCACAAGGCTACGGACATCTGGCTTATGTTATAGACGACTACTTCGAAGAAGTATACCAGGTATTCTATGCAAAATCCCTGGAACCTTTGCTTGAAGGAATAGCCGAAAGTTCCCCTTCAACTCGAACAACGCTGAGGTTCGAGTCTGGAGAATACGTGATACATTTCAGTCTACATGTCGGCGGACTGGTTTATCTCGATCTCTACGACGCATCGGGACGCAGGGTAAAGAACCTGGCCTCAGGAACGTTCTGTGAAGGCGAGCATGTGGTTCCAATCAAATCCGGAGAGCTTTCTGCAGGAGTGTATTTCGCGCAAGGGTTCCTTGCAGGACAACCGGCAAGCGTGAAGATTATATTTACAAGATAGGAGAAGAGAGGACAAAACCCTCAATAAGGAGGAAAACCATGAGGAAAGCTACGCTATTCCTTTTAACTGCAGTAGCACTTCTTTCTGCAGTCCAATGGCGAGAAAAGCTCATAACCGATGATCCCAGTCATTACTACGTGATGCCCTTACTTACTCTAGATAACCAAGGGTACGCACATATCCTCTATCTCGATATATACGAGGATTGGGACGAAGATACTGCGTTTTACAGCCTTAGGATGGCTTCCAACAAGACAGGAAGATGGGTTTCTGAAGAGGTAACTCAACTCTCAAGTGAGTATTCCTGGTTCATCGATCTGGATATGCCGACGCCATACGACTTCGATATAGACGGTAAGGGCAATGCCTATGTGACTTTTTTCGATTTCTTAACCGAAGAAGAACCCAAACTCTTTCTTGCAACCGATTCGAGCGGTTCCTTCGTCGTCGACATGTTGACTGACAATGATAATATACAGGTCTGGCCAATGCTTGAAATCGACAAAGACGACAAGGTAAAACTGGTTTACGTTGAAGGAGTAATGGAGCAGGAAGAACCGGTGGGGATATATTTCTGCTACGGTTGGTTTGAAGACGGTGTATTTTATTCACAGAACGTCTGGAATCTTGGCGAAGACATAGAAGGTTACCCTATGGATATGATTCTTGGCAAGGATGGATATCCCTTCGTTTTTTATACAGACGATGACTATGTGCTTCAACGGATTTATCGCTCCAGTTCGGGATGGCAGCAAGAGAGGTTGACGGATACAACAGAAGGTTACATGCCGTCGGCTTGCATCGACCCTGAGGGTAATCTGTGCTTTACCTATCTTACAAGCGAAGATGAAGCTGACATTTACTTCGTGCGGAAAGACGGTGCCGACTGGCGCTCAGAATTGGTAGCGGATTCGATTGATTTCGACTGGTACTTGTCTTCATCGCTCGCCTTTAATCCCGACAGTATTGCCTATCTTGTCTGGTCCCATATGAACGAAGATTGGTACTACGACCTTTACCTGGGAACAAGAGTAGACTCAGGATGGGTAAGAGAACAGATTACGAACACACCTTATACAGACGAGGTTTTTGGGACAGGCCACGACTTCGTTATCGACGGCGAAGGATACGGACACATTACTTATATGCTTTGCGGCGACTATTCCGAGACCATGCAAATCATTTATGCGAAATCCAAGGAGCCCCTCAAACTCGAGGAAGGTATCGTCGAAAATCCTGAACTGATCGATGAGGTAGATCTTGCGATGAGAGACGGATCAGTGAGGTTCAGTTTGAGCGAACCAGGTATCGTACAACTCGATCTGTTCGACGCGTGCGGACGAAGGGTTGCACGGGTAACATCAGGATTCTACCCGGCAGGCGAGCATTCCGAACCACTTAACCTGCAAGGCCTTGCACGAGGCGCTTACTTCTTACAGCTGACAGCATGTACACGGAAGGTTAGCACAAAGTTCATTTTGACGGATTAAAGGAGGCAGAAGATGAAAAGCGCAGCCTTAATCGTCCTTGCAGGCGTGACCTTGGTCCCGGCAATATCGTGGGATATTGAACAGGTTACCTTTGACCAGGATGCCTACCACGTTGCTCCGCAAGTGATAGTCAATCCGGAGGGTTATGCGCGAATTGTCTACGGAGAGGTAAACGAAGAACAAGAAGAAGCCTTTCTTACACTCGCCAGACAAACGTCCGATGGATGGGATATCGATACGATGGCCCGGCTTTCGGAAACCTTTGCATACGACTATGAGGAATTCTACTATTACCCTGTATTTTCAATTGATCTGGATACGGCAGATGAGGTTTATGCGGCATATTTCGATTTCGATGCAACCGTGGAGGATTGGGTAACCGATATCTACCTGGCCTCGGCAGACAGCGAAGGTTTCTGCGATACGAGTAGACTCACGGACGATACCCTATTCCAGGTTGCTCCCGTGGTGTGTGTTGGAGAAAACGGAGAGGTAAGTATTTGTTATCCGGAGTGGGAATACTTCGACAGCTACGAACCCTACATAAAATATGGCTGGCTCGAAGATGACAGTTTTTACTCGATGATTGTAACGAAGATGGTGGTTCAAACCGATGAGGTCTTTCCAATGGATGCGGCCCTTGATGCCGATGGTTTGGCACATGTCTTCTTTACCGGTTTTGACGCCTGTCTATGGCATGCCGAGCCGTACAAGGTGGATACCCTCATAGATTGGGATCTTGAAAAGCTGTCGGGAACCATTTCCTGGTGTCCATCTGTAATCCCTGAGCATTCGGGCGGTTATACATTCTTCCATCTGACCTGCAACTCCGGGGAGGACCTTGACAGTATCTGTTACTATACGAATAAAACCGGTGAATGGGAAGCTGAAAACATAGGCCAAAGCTACAATATGATGTTTTATACCCCCTTCACTTCACCTGTTGCCTTGAACCATCTGGGGCATCCGGCCACCGTTTGGCTGGCCTTTGATGAAGGGTATATGTGTTCGGAGAGAACACCGACAGGCTGGAGAGACGACCCCCTGCCTTTATCCGCAGATGAAATGACGCTGAGTTTCCAGGGTGGATTCTTTAAGATATCGGCAGACGGCCACGGTCATCTTGTTTACTCTGAGGAGGATAGCAGGGGATTCTCCCAGGTATTCCACGCGAGAACCGCAGAACCCTTGGAGATTGGGATAGCAGAAGCCCCCTTTCCCCGTCATCAGAACCCAGTATTGCAGATACGAGGGGAGTCAGTTCGGTTGAGCTTGCCTGAAGCCGGTTTAATCAACCTCGAGATCTTCGACGCATCGGGGCGTAAGGTTGAGAGATTCGCATCGGGTTACTACTCCACCGGCGAACACTCTATTCCTCTTAACACTAGTGAGCTTTCGGCAGGGGTTTACTTTGTGAGGGCAGAGGCGAATAGTCAGGCGGCAAGCGCGAAGTTTGTGAAAACGAAGTAGGACAGAGAGGATTCTGAAAGGATAAAAAAACCAACCGAGGAGGTTGAAGATGAAGAAGATAGCATCTATGCTTTTCCTAGCGGCAGTAGTAGCTGTCGGCGTAGAGTGGGATAAAACCAAGGTTTTCGATATAATGTCTTTCCGCTGCTGAGTCTGGGTAACGATGGCCAGGCACGCATTCTTTTCGTTACCTTCGATGAGGAAAGTGATGTTGGCTGCTTAAAACTTACCTACTATACCGGCAGTGAATGGGTTACGAAAGAAGTTACTGAGTTATCAACATGGATATTATATGTCCTGGGTTCACCTGTAAACATCTACAGCCTGGATGTTGATTCCGAAGGAAACACGTGGGTTGCATTTATTGATTACGACGCAGCCACCGAAGCGTTTCAGTTATGCATGGCTTGCGATACCGGACCCGGGGGTAGCTTCGTCGTAGATACCCTTACACAAGATGCATCCTGGCATTTTCAGGTTGTATTGCAACTGAACAGCCAGGATCAGCCCAGGTTGGCCTACCTTGAGGCTGAACCGGAAGGTGAGAGCTTTGAACTGCGTTACGGCTGGCTGGAAGAAGGAGAGCTTGTCTCGGAGGCTGTCACCGAGCTCTCACCTGATTATGACCCTTTACCTCTGGATATGGTCATTGATGAAGCTGACATGCCCCATGTATTCTACACCGATTACGATAAGGAATCCGAGTTTTATTGTCTATATATCGCTTCCGTTTCATCACAGTATACGGCCTCCTGGGAAAGCGAGGAGGTTTCGGATTCGTTCGCTGCATTGCCTTCAGCCGCCTTCGACGCTTTAGGAGACCTCGCGGTTGCTTACTGTACCGGCGAAGATCTGGACAAGATCGTTTTTTCTCAGACGAATGCCGGGGGTTGGGAAGAAGAGATAGTCGCCCAAAAGGGTGAAATCGATGAAATATTCCAAGACCCCAGCCTCGATTTTAACTCTACGGGAATCCCGTACATCTGAGTACGATGGTGAGTGGAACTACGATCTGTGGTTATACTACAAGTCTTCACAAGGTTGGGTTTCGGAACAGATTACCAGTACCCCTGAGGATTTTGAGGTGTCGGGAGTAGGACATTTCTTCTGCGTGGACCCGCAAGGATACGGACACCTTGCCTATATGTTGTACGACGATTACAACGAAACCTACAATATATACTACTCTCGATCTAAGGAACCCTTGCCTTCGGGTTCAGGAATTACCGAGGAGTTCCCTGAACCTCTGGAATTGAAGATCGATCGGTTTGTGGTTTACTTAACTCTGTCTGAACCATCCTGTATTCGTCTGGACATCTACGATGCGGCGGGCCGCAGGACTAAGCAGATTGCATCCGGCTTCTATCCCGAAGGTCAGCACTCGTTACCTCTAGATACCGGTGGTTTCTCCGCAGGCGTGTACTTCGTCAGGGCAGGAGCCGGAAACCTGCAGGCAAGCGCTTAGCTCGTTGTAACAAAGTAGCTAGAATTGCCGTCTTTAGGTTCATGTTTGAGAAACCTGAAGGAGGTTCAGCATGAGAAGATCGCTACCAGTCGTACTGTTGGCTCCGATAATTATGTCTGCGGTCCAGTGGGAAGTAGAGCGGATTCCTAACCCTACCGATGCAAACTTCGGCTACCCGATACTTGCCCTGGATGAACAGGGGCATGCAAGGGTTCTGTTCACCGAAGAATTTTCTTCTCTTAAACTTGCGTCAAATGCTACCGGCGAGTGGGTGATAACCGAAGTTGGGCAGGGAACCTTGGGCTACTACTACAGCATGGATATTGATGCCGACGGAAACGTATTCGTGGTATACGAGTGCGTGACTAGGGAAGATGACCCTGATATCTTTTTTGCCTGTGATACAAGCGGCGAGTTTGCCCCTCGGAACCTTACAGACGACTCGGGTATACAAACTTCACCCATAATAAGGCTTGACAATGATGGAACACCGTATCTTATGTATACCGATGTCCAGGATAATGAAGCAGAGCTTTTTTTCGGAGAGATAAACCCGGAAGGGCTTAAAGCTGAACAGGTAGTAGATAATCTATGGCCCTGGTATTACAATGGCTACGATCTATGCTTCGATAATAACAACGCAGCCCATATCTTTTACCCTGGGGACAACGAAACCTATCTTTGGCACGCGTTTTCAGACGAGAACCTGGCCAATTGGACTCAAGAAGAGATACACTCGCATGAAAGTGGAACCCCAACAGTGTTCAAGGATGCCTCCGGTAAGCTTCACGTGGCCTACATGGATATGTTCGGTGCTCGTGGGAGAATCCACTATCTCACCAACCGCAGCGGCACATGGACCGACGAACTGGTTTCAGATAATGCACCTCCAGAAGGCGGCAACGAGAGACCTTCTGTGTATCTTGATCCCGAAGGCAATCCGCACACGGTCTTTTTGTGTAGCACTGAAGATTGGTCTTATGACGTTCACTACGTATGTAAATCCGGTGAGACCTGGGCGGAAGAAGAGGTAACCTCGATACCTGAAAAAGATGAGTTCCCTGGATTCGACCGTTACTTTGCCATAGATGCCCAGGGGTATGCCCATCTAGTGTATTGCACTGAAGATGCGAACTTTATCTGTCAGGTATACTACGCCAAGAGCAAAGAGCCCGTGGCGGTTGGAATCGCGGAGAAACCTGCCGATATCCCTTTAAGGAATCTTGAGGTTCGGGGTTCCACGGTTCGCTTTAGCCTGCCGGAATCCGCCTACGTCTGCCTTTCCCTCTACGACGCATCGGGTCGCAGGGTTGATCACATTGCGTCAGGATACTATCCCGAAGGTGAACACTCAATCCCTGTCAATTCGGATTTACTTTCATACGGGGTGTATTTCGTTCGCGCTGAGATCGGAGATCAGGCAGTAAGCGCCAAACTTATAATATCTCTTTAGAGTGTCAAATCGAGGTTGACACGGGAGTCTATAGAAGTATTCTTTCTAAACTCAACCTGGAGGGTTGGATGAAAAGGATAACAATCGTTTTAATCTCTGCGTTTCTTTTACTCCCCGCAGCGGAATGGAACGTAGAACAGGTTACAGATAATCCCGATTATTTCTGCGTTGATCCGATTCTTAAACTGGATGGGGCAGGAAGAGCTATGATTGTCTATACTGAATTCGGCGAAGAATCTCATCTGAAGGCTGCGGTCAACGACACTGATTCATGGCGGATAAGGGATGTGGCAGAAGTCGTTGGTCCTGTATACTCTTTTGCCATTAACAACCTTGGTTCAATTGTCGTTGCTTACTCAGATTGGGTAGGAGAAGAAGCCGTCGATCTCTTTTTGGCTTCAGATTCAACAGGCGAGTTTGTTGTCACAAACATAACTGATGATCCTGCATTACAGTTTGCACCAGTGCTGAAGCTGAATCAACTCGGAGTTCCCTTACTGATCTACATTGCAGGTGATACTCCGGAAGACATAACCGAGCTTCGTTACGGTTGGATTACAGCGGAAGGGTTTGAAAGCGAACTCGTTGCAGACAACTTGAGCCAGGACGAGATCCTGGGTTACGATCTTGTCCTTAAAAGAGGCTCCATACAGATGCCTCATGTATTCTACATCGGCGATGATGATTACCTTTGGCATGCGGAGCCTGTCGAGATGGTCTGGGACCGGGAACCTCTCAACGAATTATCCAGTGAGTGGCCTTCAGCTGTGGCAGATCCTCTAGGTTCGTTTCATGTCGCTTACGACGTCGGGGGATCAAGCATACACTACATCACAGATATGTCTGGCGCCTGGCAGGACGAGATAGTGTTCGATCAGCTCGTCCCGGAAGGTGGAAACGAACATCCGAGTCTGGATCTGGAAACCGTCTACGGAGCTTACCTCGGCATAGGCAATCCCCACGTGGTTTGGATACACGCCGATGCTGACTGGCGGTACGATTTATGGTATGCCGGAAAACCGCAGGGCGCTTGGAACCAATCGGTAATTACAGAAACATCTGAGATAGACGAGCTGCCTGGATACGAACCCTATTTCGCTCTTGATGTCCAAGGTTACGGTCATCTTACCTTTGCACGTGAAGACGAAGGATTCGTGCCACAGATATTCTACGCAAAGAGCGCAGAGCCCCTTATCGGTACTGGAGTTACCGAAGTCCCTACTGAGGCTGCACCTTTGCAATTGATTGTCAAAGGTTCTGAGGTTTCCTTCAACCTACCGGTAAGCGAACAGGTTGCACTCAACCTCTACGACGCTTCGGGTCGCAGGATCGAGCGTCTTGTATCCGGATACTATTCAGCAGGCGAACGCACGGTGCCCATTAACTCAGTTGATCTCTCACGAGGCGTATACTTCGTTCGAGGTCAGATCGGGGGACACGTAGCAAGCGCCAAGTTTGTAGTCACGCGATAGAACTTATAGGGGCGAGGCTTCCTCGCCCCTGCTTGACAACCTTCAATCCATCGATAGAGTATAACAACCTACCGGAAGGAGGATATATGAAACGGATAGGTTTGGTTCTATTGACAGGGGCGATTACGCTTTCTGCCGTGCAGTGGGATACGCAGCAGATCACCGATGACATACACTTGCACATTAACCCGGTGCTTGCTCTTGATAGTCACGGTCACCCCAGGATTCTATATATCGAATTGGATACGACGTCATTCGAATCCTGGCTCATGCTTTCCTCAAATGAAACAGGCAGTTGGGACACTGAAGAGGTAACCAAGCTCTCTAACGAATTCGGCTTGCAAGAACTTTTCGCTATGCAAAGCCTCGATATAGACTTAGACTCGGAAGACAATACCTATGTGGTTTTCTACGATGCCGTCAGCCCGGAAGTCTCGGATATCTTCATGGCTTCAGACGTTACGGGTGTTACGGGTGATTTTGTGGTTAAAAACCTGACATCAGATCAGATTCTGCAGATTGCACCGGTTATTCAGATCGATGCCGATGACCAAGTGAATTTGGTATACATTGAGTACGAGTTTGATTTAGAGGATATAAACGCATGGCTGAGCTATGGACGTCTTGAAGGAGGTGAACTGGCTTCGGAGTTTGTTACAGATAGACTTTGGGCATCAGCCCATCAGATGGGTGTTTTTCCTGTAGATTTCATACTCGACAGTAACGGAACACCTCATATATTTTACACACGTGATGACTACTGCTTGTGGCATGCAGAGCCTTCAATAAGTCATTTCGAGGATTGGAATACCGAACGTTTAAGCGACTTTCCATATGGCGTTGCTCCATCGGCAGCATCGGATTCATCAGGCAATCTTTACGTAGTGTACCGAAAAGGTAAGGGCGAGGAGAGTCTGGACAATCTTGACAGCCTCATGTATGCCACGAACAAGAGCGACTCCTGGCAGGTGGAGCTTGTTACTCGAACCGGCCCACCCTTCTATGAATGGTTGCTCACCCTTCCCTCATTGTGCGTCGTCGAGCCCGGAGCCCCATATATAGTATGGGGAAGCTACCCTGACAGTGACCCTTACAGACTTAGTTTCTCACAGGCTACAGACAACGGATGGCTTAATGAAGGGATTACGGAAGTCACGGATTTTGATGAAGTTCCAGCCATAGGCCACTACTTCGCAATCGATAACCAAGGTTACGGACATCTGGTCTATGCCGGGCAGTGGCAAATCATCTACGCTAAATCCGTCGAGCCGCTGTTCGATGTAGACATTACCGAAGGATATGTCGAGACGACTCGTTTGGAATTAAAAGTTCAAGGGGCTTTGGTGCGTCTTAATATTCCAGAAGCGGGCACAATCCATCTCGATCTCTACGACGCCTCAGGCCGCAGGATCGAGTGTATCACATCAGGTTGCTATCCCGCAGGCGAACACACGGTGCCCATTAACTCTGCTGAACTTTCACGAGGCGTATACTTCGTTCGAGGTCAGATCGGGGGACACGTAGCAAGCGCCAAGTTTGTAGTGACGAGATAATTTAAGGGGCGAGGCAGGGGGACTGTGCCAAAAGTCAAGAAAACCAGACAAGGGGTTTAAACCCCTTGTCTCAACCTGGCTGTTAGCTACGTATTGATGCGACT
>JAFGSK010000084.1 GCA_016934635.1 Caldifarciminota bacterium | reverse complement strand
TTGCCGTCAACCAGTAGGTTCTGGTTGAATTCGAGGTTGAAGGTCGCTTCCCGTGTTGCAAGCCTTGCATGAAGCTTTGCCGCCTTTTCAGGCGTTAATTTCTTCTTTTTGTTATTGTCCATGTTTATATTATTGCATGGTTTCTGAAGGACGCAATATAAGATTGACTGTTCAGATTCGAGTTCTCTTTGTCCAAGGCTCCATCCTGGCAAGTGCCCAGAAGAATCCTTTTCTTCCCCATTCCCAGCAGTAGGCGTCAAGTGGGAAACCCTAGCAACCTGGCAAGCCTATAGAAGAAATGATCCCAAAAACCACCTGGGGTACCACCTGGAATCATGCCGTAATCAAGAAACCAAAGCAAGGTTCCGCTGTTCCTGATGATAACTCTGACGGTTAACAGGATAGAAGCGAAGGCCACTACCGCCCCTATCCAACTGAACATCTTCGTCTGACGAGGAAGATGCCCACTAGTGGTCAGAACGATCAGGGAAAAAACGATTACGAATATGAACACGAATCCCAGATTGTACGATGCCAGACATCCTGTAAGGCCGATGGCTGCGATCTGGATGATGCCGTTAATCCTGGATTCTTGTTCTTCGTTGATGCCCATCTTAGTAGTATGCCGGTAACCACTTATAGAAGAAGAAACCGACTCTAACCAACCCGGAATACTCTTTTTGGTGAGGAAGTCCTGAGTCCAGCCAGAACCCGGTCAACATAAGTCCAGTTGTGACTACTACGTAGAAGATTGCCACAGTAAGGATAGTTACGAACAGTTGAAGACGAAGGGCCTTCGCGGCCTTCAACAAAAGAAACAGCAATGCTGCGAGTATACATGCCATCACGAGTGCAACTGGGGTCATCTTGAATCGAAAAGCATTGTCTATTGATATACCATCCACGACCATATCTTTTATCACTTCCAGGATAAACGCATATAGCCCCAGGTAGGGAAGGTATGTAATAATCCAGAGGACTACGATTACACCAATGGTAACCAGGGCTACAAATACCAGCCTCCAAGGAAGCTCTCTTTTGTTTACCACCATCACGAAAGTATAGCGATGCGGACGAGGTTATCAAGACCCCGGTAATGTCACAGGTCGTTCACCTTCAAGCCTGCCTACTTATCGTACCGAGGTATTGATGTTTGCTCTTCGCTTACGAAAAAAGGATACCACTGCCTGATATTCAGCGCTTCCTCTTTGTTCTCCCATCCAAAATCGCTCTCAAGGCGGTCACCCCATTTCTCTATGTATTCTTTCAAATCCGCTTCGAGAGTCTGTTCCGGGCCTCCAGGTGAATACCAATGCTTAGTAAGGAACTGTTCGAATATCGTCTTGAGATCCACGTTTTCCATCTTTCCATACACCTCGGGTCCCGGCGGCAATCCCTTCATCATATAGTCGAAGAATCCCGCGGGCGCAAGATGCATGATGTACGCCTGGGTGATGAAATGTGTCTTAGTTCATTCAAGCTCTGATAGCAAATAAAGCAGCTTTACTTAAAGGCTGATTCTACAATATTAACCGGGAAACAAAAGCTTCCCGAGCCATTCCATGATCTCCTGCGGTAAGAATATCTTAGAGCCATAGGGAAATTCACCTGATCTGAGCATATCCGAGAATAAAATCCAATGCCTAACAAATATCGGAACTACCCAAGCGATTGAAACAAAGGCCAATACCGCAGCTGCCCAACTGAATATCTTTGTTTGACGGGAAGTGTCCCTATTGAAAGCCAGTATAAAGAACGCAAAAGAAATCGCCAGCATAAAGATTATCCCAAGGTTTATGGAGGTTAACCAACCCAGGATCAGAACGGCGATCAACTGAATGACTAGATGTATTGTAGTTTGATTTATTTTTTTATCCACCTTATTTCGACCTGCCCTAATACGACCAGTAATAAAAAAAGTATCCTACTCGTGCTATCGGGTGATACCGACACCAATCGGTGGTTACAAAGCAGCAATCAAGCCACAGACCTATCACCATGAGAACTGTCATAACAGTGACGTAAAAGATTCCTACTGCAAGAAGCATCTCAAGCAGTTTTAGAGAAAAGTGTTTGGAGGCCTTTCGCAACAAAATCAAAAGGAGGACGATAATGCCTGAGGCGAGAAATGAGAAGATAGTAATCTTCAATCGGAAAACATTATTGATGTTAAGGTTACTACTTCCGATTCTTTCCATAATACTCAAGGTAAATACATAAAGACCGGGATAGGGCAAGTAGGATACAATCCAAAGCACTGCTATCACAGCCAATGTAACAAGAAGTAGCAGGAACCATCTCTTCAAAGGAATTTGTTTACTGTTACCCACCACCTTCTAGTATAAACAAACCTTTACATAATGTCAAGTTCTGTTAAGTCTTATTAAAATTCACCGCTTTTTCATCTCAGAGTATCGCGGAATCTTTTCCTGTTTACGGCTCACGAAGAACGGATACCACTGTTCTATGTTTTGCATTTCCTCTGTCGGTCCCCATCCTAGCTCATCGTGAAGGTATCCGCCCCACTTGAGGATGTACTGGCGCATGTCATATTCAGGGTCTTTGGTTTCTCCCGACACTATCGGTGTGTACCAGTGCTTTGTCAAGAACTGTTCAAAAATGGTCTTGAGGTCCACGTTTTCCATCTTTGCATAAACCTCGGGTCCAGGCAGCAATCCCTTCATCATATAGTCAAAGAACCCCGCGTGCGCAAGATGCATGATGTAGGCCTGGGTGATGAAATGAGCGACAGTTCTTCCCCCACTTTTCTCACCCTCAGGATGCCTTACATCCCCTTCCTTACTTAATTCGGTCAGCCCCTGATTCAAGAGATATAACTCCAATTCCTCATGGAGTATGCCTTCTGCTATGTTTGCTATTACATACCCCATACTCCCATACCAATTCCTGTACCCCCATTTAATGCTTCCCGTGGCTCCCCATTTACTAGGCAGTTTAACTTGCTTTATAGGACCACCCTGCCCCTGCGCAAGATGCCCTGTCTGTTCTATCAACTTGTAACTCATCGAGTAATCCCGCGCTTTCATTGCCTCTCTGAACGAACCGATCTTCTCAGTGAAATCCCCGGGCATATATGTGTAAAGGTACTCGTATATGTACTGGAGCAGAGACAGGTCAATCGGATAAGTGCCGGTTCCTTTTTCCGTGAGCTTTTGTGGTTGTTGAGCAATTCTTCGTAAAACATCCAATACCTTCCTGAGATCGTCTGTTTCCATGTTTCCAAGATGGTAGAACTCGAGTTCACAAATTCTAGGGTAGTTTGCTAGTGGTTTGCTGTTCCATAAATCCATCATCTCTTCGTAATCTGAATACTCTACAAGTCGTTTGCACCAGCGCAACCAAAGTGCGGCTTCCCTGAAAAGATCTCCTCGTTCGAGCCTGGCAGGATCGATTTCATCTCCCTGGAATCTTCCGGGTTGCTCCTCGAAATCCATAATTGCTTCCGTCTCCGTGATCTTGGAATAGATTCTTTCAAATACCCTTTGCCACTGGTTACTTTGCCACACCCATAAGTCGGGATCTGAATGTATATCGACACTTTCCAACACGGATTTCCTTTGAGTTTCAGACGGCTGCGTCGGGTCAGTCCATTCCTGGGCATAGCTCATAGCGAGCGTCATCTCTGCCAGGCTTGTCTTGAACTTCAAGAACATCTCATCCAGGTCCTTCATGACGTTAACTTCCACAGCAAACTGATCGTTGTATCCTTTCTTAAGCACCCCGCGCGGATCAAAGAACACCTCGATTGAGGTCACCGCTATTGCTGCCTCAAAGTGCGTCTTGAAGATGTCCCTCAAGAGCCGGGCGCGGCTGTCCGTGTTCACCGCATCGTAAGCCTCGGACACACTCACCTTGATTCGTTTGCCCGACCACCGGGATATCCTTACCTCTTCCTTCTTTCCCTTCATCACCTTGAAGTCAAGGCTGTAGCCGTAGTGATCAAGTATCTCGCACGCCTTCCTGAAGTGAAGCGTCAGTTTGGCCATGTAGGTTGTATCCTGAAGCCTTCCTTCTACCAGAAGCTTCAGGCAGTATATGCTCTCGAAAGTGAAAGAAAGTCCGGGCGGGTGATCAGCAAGTTCCGAAACCAGGGTATCGAGCAGCTCCTGCTTCGACGGCCCTCGTCCGCGATTCCTTATTTTTACCATTCCAATCCCCCTTGATTATTAAGTTATGGTTATATTATTGCATGGTTCCTGACGGACGCAATATAAAATTGACTATTCAGATTCGAGTTATTTAAGATACAAGCACATCGAGGCTTGACAATCACTCAACCCGAAGTATGCTTTAATAATGGAGCAACGCTCGGAAAAACGTGGATTAGGACTGGCCGGCAAGCTGATACTCATCTTTTCAGCCCTTTTTGGGATAATCCTGGCAGGAGTGGTCGGTGTATCTGCGTATCTGTTTGTGCGTTCAAAGAAAACGGACGCCCATTACCGGGTCGCAGACGTCGGCAAATCGATATACACCGCCCGCAACTGGATGGACGACGACGATCTGGAATCCTTCCTGAAGCAAACTCTCTCCTCGCGTTTCAAATCCGAGGCTTACGATCTTTCCCTCGTTAAGCTCGAAGTAACGAGCAGGCAGGGGACAGTAATCGAGATCCCAAGGAAAAGGGTCCAGGGAGATACGGTAACGGTCAAGGTAACCGACCCGAAATCCCACGAATACGCGGTACCGGTTTACGTCATATACTCGGTAGAAAACCTCGAACGGGGTATGTGGAGCCTTGTGTGGATCGTGGCCGGAGTGGGCCTTGCTGCTTTCGTGATCGGAGTTCTCTTGATACTCCTTTTGACACGACGCAGTACCGCAAACCTGAGAGAACTGGCATCTGCGATGAAGGATGTCGGTGAGGGCAAGATGGGAACCAGGGTCGAGATCGCCTCCACCGACGAGGTCGGCATCCTCGGTGACAGATTCAACTGGATGATGCGGGGTCTGGAGGAAGGTGAGTTCGTAAAGAACATCTTCAAGCGCTACGTTACCCGGCAGGTGGCCGAGAAGGTTCTGGCCGAAAAAGACCTGGCACACCTCGAAGGCGACCGCAGGGTCATATCCATCCTTTTTGCTGATATCCGGGGCTTTACCCGGTTATCCCAGAACATGACCCCTGAGGAGATAATCGCGATGCTCAACCAGTACTTCGCCCCTGTAATCGAGGTCATCATCAAGAACGAAGGGGTCCTGGATAAGTTCATCGGGGACGGCTTCCTGGCATTCTGGAACGCGCCTCTTCCACAAAAAGACCATGCACTCAAGGCGTGCAAGGCGGCCATCGAGATCAAAAAAGCGCTGTCGGCGTTGAATGCAAAGCGAGGTGCGGAGGGTAAACAGCCGATAAAGGTCGGGATAGGCATCCATACCGGCGAGGCGGTTGCAGGAAACGTGGGTTCTGATCAGCGCATGGAATACACCATCATCGGTGAGAGCGTGAACTTCGCCGAACGTCTGCAGGAGGCCGCCGAGCAGGGAGAGATACTTGTTTCCTCCGACACACGGCGTCTGGTGAACGACAAATTGCGCTTTAACGAACGCCATATCAAGATTGAAGATTACGGAGACAAAGAGATTGGAGCCTTTGAACTCTTGCCAGAGGAGGCAACCTAGTGAAGAAGATATTGATTTTGTTCCTCGCGGGGATGATTGGGGCCGTTTCGGTGGGGTGTCCTAAAGACGATGGGGAGATTGTTGTAATAATCGAAGACCCGACTTACGATGACGGCGGAAACGGCTCGGATAATGGAGAACGTCCGCCAGACGTCGATACAACAGAAAAACCACGCCCTCCCCGCGACACATCCGATAAGCCGCCCAGGATAGAGACACGCGAGATGAGCCTTACCGCGGCGGTCGGGATGCTTGAACGTGACTTGACGCGGGGCGATCTCGAACGTTTAAGACGCCATACCGACGCTCTGGAGGAGGCGGTAAACAAGGTCTATGAAAAGACCAAGGACGGCTCACGCAAGAGGACGCTCAATCTCATCACCGTTAAGCTCCGCGGATTCAAGAAATCCCTTGCCGAAATCGAAGATGAGGAGATTCCTGAAGCCATGAGACTTGAACTGAAGCAGGATGTAGGGGAACTCGAGGAGCTTGCCGAAAGGGTTGAGGGCTGATAAGGCCATTAATTCAAGAAACCTACAAATAGTATAAGTCCCTTCGCTTAAGAGTAGTAAAAGGTAAGTTACTTAACCAATACAACCTTCCGGGAAGGTGCAGCAGAGCTTTTCATCTTAAAAAAGTAGATGCCCGGGTCGAAGCCTTCTCCCCAGGATACAGTACCGCCGGCAATACTTAATTCGTCGACCTTGCGCCCTGAAGCATCGAAGATATCTACATTGACGCACTCGTTAAGATCACAGAAACGAAGGGTGATAACCGAGCCGACAGGAGTAACAATCTCAAGGTCGGGTGTCCTGGTAACCTCCTGGACCGAAAGCGGATTCACAAGAGGAATCACGGCTCCTTGATATATCTCCTTGAGTCTTCCCGTATACACGGCTGTATCCTGAATAAAACATCCATATTCCAAGTTCTCTATGTCGTCGGTATGGTAAGGCCAAGAAGGATCAATTACGTATTCTCTGCTGATGGTCGTATCGGCCCCTGCGGCAATCGTAATCAGCGCTCCCTCGGCATCTTCGAGCATGTCGCGGCAGACAAAGTGCACCCAATACTTGGAATGTACCCATGAGTAGGGTATGTTGGATTCGGTTACCGTGAATTGTACGATGCCCGTAATATCTTCTTCAGAAGTGTTGGTTATCGTAGCGGTAAGTGTTCCGCCTTTTAAATAGGCGTCTTCGGTTTTATCCATGAGAATCTCCAAAGGGGCGGGTTTCTCCTTACGTGTCTGGAAAGCGGACTCGTAGTTTGAGGCCGCACCTGGACCTATGTACTTCATTACACCGTCGAAGATTGCACAGGGTATTGTGATTGTATCGCCCAGATAAAAAACAGCCCTGGTCAAAGACTCTACGTTCTGGAAAGGGTCGGCAACATGGTATTCCACGACCAGGATATCGTCTTGGTGATCCGCTGCAGTCTGGTCCACGCCGATTGCAGCCCCCGGGCAGTAGGTGCAAGCGGTGCGGCAGAATAACTCAAGTACCACGCAGCGATCGGCAGCCCCAAGAGTTACAGGCAGCGCTGCGAGTAATACCGCAACGGCTAATACGAGGATTTTCCTCATGTTTCCTCCATTTGTTTTTTATTCGATTGTTATCTTGATTTACGATTGAGAATAAGCCGAAATTGACACCTTGTCAAGCAGTCTGGGTAAGATAGACCCGTCTGTCGGTAACGCTTGATTCGTGTAATGGAAGAATTTCAGGTCAGTCCTTATTATTATATATCCGGGACGTGTGGTTAACCGTCCATCACTTTTCCCTAGATTTATGTTCGTGGCAGCAGTCAGTCGATGGCTACCTTACCAGAAGCGCCTTCCTGGTTTGAGTGAAACCCTGCGTCTGGAATCGGCAAAAATAGATGCCTGCGTTAACCTCTGTTCCAGCCTCATCGGTTCCGTCCCATTTGATCGAGAAATGACCTGGAACCCTTGTACCTTGAACCAAAGTCCTTACTAACCTTCCGGAAATATCGATAATATCGAGATTTACTTCAACGCTTTCCGCTACGGTGTACCTGATCGTTGTTTCGGAAAAGAAAGGGTTGGGTGCGATCGATTCGAAGCCGAAGGAGGCGGTTGGAAGGGTTGTTTCCACAAGCCCAGGTTCAACCAGCACCCTCCTGTCGTAAACCGAGATCTCGTTAGAATCCTTAGTACAGGGGAGCCCTGCTGAATCTTGCAGGTAGGTCGTCCACCGCTCAAGGGTTGTGTAATAACAATAGGAGCCGCCGTCTATATCAGGATTAGTCTTGCTTGGGTTGAGGGCTACAGGAGTAAGTATGAACTTCGCCGCATACCATGAAGCAGCTATAGGATCGGTGGAAGCAAGAATCATGTTGGTATTCACGAGTCCTTCGAGCACGTTGGCGTTTACGGTTGAAGTCCATGTGGCATCGACGATGACGAGACGAGGGTAGATGACTTCCATCACCCTGGCTACAAGGGCGTAGGTTCCCCAGAAGAAGCTGTAGTGCATGCTGTTCCAGCTTCCGAATCGTTCTGTGGAGTGTGCAGTCGTAAGCATTCCTATCCAGTTCTTGACGGCAATCGTTGCCCCGGCCATTGCATGGGCCTTAAGCACAGGGAAATCAACTATGCAGAGTCGCTCAAGGTCATAGGTTTCCGAGGCTTGATCCCACAACCCGTAGCGCATCGAGATGTAGTAATCCCCTGAAGGTGAACGGAACTTGGGGTAGGTAATCTTGGTTTGGTAGTCGTAGGTATATCCATCGGTATTGTCGCCTTCGGAGTATTCTGCCACGACCGTACTCCACAAATCTGCCCAGCAGCGGTAGTATACCGGGTAGCCCTTTGCCTGAAAGACGTCGCATACGTCCACAATCGATTGCTTTTCATCTTCGGAGTTGTTGTCGTCGTCGTTGATTCCGGTTCCGACATCCTGGGTATTATCGCAGATAATAATTTCACCGGCAAACCCATCCGGATGGTTCAGAATCTGCCAGATCAATCCCTTAATGCGGTCTGTCGATGTCGTATTGCGGCTCGTCCACTGGAAGTTACCCTTGATGATTACTACGTCGGTTGCCCCGACTATACCGTCTGGATGTTCTTGAGTCTTGTAAAGGAAGATGTCCTTGGTTTCCATCATGGCGAGAATCGTATCAATCGCAGGGTCTGTCAGGTAATCATCAGGAACCGACGCATTACCCGCGGCGAGTGACCCTGAGGTCTTCGGGATATTGTCCATCACGAAGACGGTAGATACAGGCTCTTCGACCTCCCAGACAGGCAAGGTCTCGGGGACGGCGAGGGTTCTATGAGGTGTAGCGCCCAGGAAGACCACGCCTGCAAGAACCGCAGCCAAAGCCGAAACCCTAGCGAACTTTTTGAAAAAAAGTCCGCCGCCTACGAGGCCAATAAGAGCAATGACCCATGCCGAGGCCAAAGGGAACGCCGCCTGTTGACATGGATACGTGAGTCTTTTTGGGTTCGTGCCGCTCCTTAAAAATAGCCATAACAGAGCGAATAACCCAGCCACCCAGAACCACCATTGTCTATTTACTACGGATTTGTTGTGTTCCATCCGACCTCCTAACATATTTAAGACGTGTTACGGAGGGCTGAAGTCAACTCCAGCCGATTCGAGAGGACAGTATTCTACATGTCAGTTTTATTACTTCCTACTTGAGAATAATCAATTTTGCCGTTTCCGTGAAGGAACCCGAACTGAACTTCACGAAGTACACTCCTTTGGACAGCGACACGTCGCCAAGTTCAACCTCGTGACTTCCGGCCTCAACCATTCCGAACTCAAGAACCTTCACCGCGCGACCCGCTGCATCGTAGACTGAAAGCGTTACCTTACTCGCCTGGGGCAATGTGTAGGTAATGGCAAAGCCTTTACCTGAGGATAGAGGAGATACGTATAGGAAGTAGGCTAGAGGTGCAGTCTTCTCTTCGACCCCTCCGATTTTGACTGTGGTCGTAGCCTTGATAGCATCCTCGAATGCATCGTCGGCAACAGATGTCGACGTCACCAGCACGTCGTAGGAGGTACCGTTCGATGCCGAAGAGGGAGGCGTTACCTCAACCCTCATCTCTCGGGCGTTGCCTGAGGCTAGTTCGCCCGAAGACCAGCCTGAACCGGTAACATCCGACGTTATCTCCGTTCCTGCGCTCAATGC
>JAFGSK010000004.1 GCA_016934635.1 Caldifarciminota bacterium | reverse complement strand
CTTGACAAAGAAGGTGCCGCGTAATATGATTACGTCTATTAACTACGGTCCGCTGTCCAATTTCAACAGCGAGCGGGACAATCCCGTGATAACAACAAGATTGGGATTAGCAGACTTTTTGACATAAAAGGCTGAGAAACAAATTGAACTCACCAGCGTAGAGTTGGATTTCATTACCGTCAAAGACCGGTCAAATCGGTTGCATCTTTCTTGTGAGATAATTATATCCACGTTTGATTGACATGTAACTTCGTTTCGATAAAGTTACCGAAGGAGAGTCGATGCAGATACTTATTCTATACTATTCCCGTTCGGGGAACACACGCAAACTCGCGGAGGCGATTACCCAGGGAGTGAACGAAGTCGAGGGGGTCGATGCTTTACTCAAATCCACAAGTGAGGTTAGCAGGGACGATTTCGGTGCATCCGATGGCATCATCGCCGGATCACCGGTTTACTTCGGGACCATGGCCGCGGAGTTGAAGAAGGTGTTCGACGATTTCCTTCCAATCCGGCGTAAGATGGAAGACAAGCCAGGTGCCGCATTCGCCACCTCAGCAGATGCCTCAGGCGGCAAGGAAACGACCATTATCTCGATAATCCAGGCGATGCTAATATACGGGATGATTATCGTAGGCGATCCGATGGACGCTACCGGACATTACGGGACGTCGTGTGTAGGTTCACCCGACGAGAAGACAATCGAGAATGCACGCAAACATGGGAAAAGGGTTGCGGAGATGGCGAAAAGCCTCAGGGAGTAAAGGAGGTTCCGATTTCGGCTTCTTCGTGAGCGAGTTTCCTGTTCATCGGCAAACGCATATCCTAGGTATCAGCAGTACTCGGCTCAAAACGTGATTTTTTACTCAGTACCAAGGATAAAAAAAAGTTACAAAGCGAATTTCAGTAAAGGCTTAATCCAGTTTATTAAGACCAGTTTTGAAGATCGTTAGGGGTTCAGTATTGAATTTTGTGTGTTGAGCCTGGGATCAAGGCAGGTGCATGTACTGAATCTTTGAACCTCAAGATTACTGGTTTGCTAACGGTAGAGAAGTCTCCGTAACCGATTTTCCACTTCGATCAGACTATCCTTGTTTTCGATCCACCATCTGATCCAGGCATCGTAATCGTACCCTAATTCACTTTCAGGGTTGAATCTTTCGGCAAGAATATAGAAAGCCATGATTTGTTTTGGAGGGTCTTCATCCCTCAAATATCCGATAAGCGAATCTACCGCGGAAGCGTCTATGTTAAAAAAAAAACGCCGAATGTGCGAACCAAAATACATTTTTCGAGTGGATGTCCTAGCCTTTGCGTATGGTATCGGCCAAGTTATTCATGAGTGGTTCGAGAGCCGGCGTACCTATACGTGAGAGTGTCATCGAGGCAAACTTTTGCATGTCCGATTCTCCCTCTACGAGGATCTCGATTAGCGGATCTACCGCTGGAGCGCCAATTTTTCCGAGAGCTTCGGATGCGGAGAGCCTGAGATAATAATCTACACTCTCAATAGCACCAATCAAAGGAGTGACTGTTCTAGAATCCCTAAGATCGCCGAGAACGAGTGCCGCCGCAGCTCTTACACTCGTTTCATCGTCTTTCTTAACAACATCTATTTATGGTTTTACAGCCGGTTATCTCGGAACCTGCCGAGTGATTGCACAGCAACCCTTCGAACCGATGACTCCTCACCCTTTAAAAAGACGGAGAAAAGGATCGATTCCTCGGGGGTCACCAATCTCCCCCAGCGATGTCGCGGCGGTTAATCTTGTCGGCCATTCTGCGTCTTCCAACGCTTCTATCAAGGGTTCGGTAGCGTGGGAATCGACGATTGGACCTAGCGCGCCTACCGACTTAGTGCGTACCTCTGGATTCGAGTCTTTCAATGCCTCAATCAGGGGTTCCAGGGCTCGGGGATCAGGGTAATTTCTGAGTTCGTAAGCCGCCTTCAATCTGAGCCGGGCATTACCAACCTTCAATGCCTGAATCAACAGAGGAACCGGGTCCAGGGCTTCCGGCTTCTCGGCACAGTCCGCACCGCTTAACGTCAGCCAAACAAGGGACAAAGTAAGTGGGACGAGATAAAGTCTCCTTTTCCACATGATGAATAATATGGAAACAGATGACGCATGTCAAGTCTTTTCTCTAACCTTAGAACTAGGTTTGAGGTCCGGACAGGCATAGATACCCGGTATTTGGAATCCCCCATTAATCTTTACCGAGGGTTACTCGAATGTAGTTGTCGATAACAAAGTGGTCAGGTTTTGGAAATAATAAAAAGAAGAGTAGAAAAAAGGAGCGGCCAAGGCCGCCCCTTTCGATTTATCAGGGTTCTACCCATCTGCCTCGCATTGTGCCGTGGTATAGTCCGCCGGGGAGATGGGCAATCCATTCACCGTGACATGAGCTTCCGTCGACTCTGAAGCTCATGGTGAAGGTCCCCATATGATGGACCACAGGTGGATCGAAACGTTCGTCCCACCAGTACCAATCACCTCTGCAGAATATTACTGTAGGTGAGGAGAGTATGGCTTTGCCCTTAAAGGTGCCGGGATTGTGGTCTCCGTCGTGCCAGTCTCCGTAGAAGACGTATCCAACCTCGTCGGGATTAGGTTCGAAGCGTCCTTTCCATTCCTGCCACGGCTTCATGTACTCTGAAGGGTAAGGCACAGGGAAAGGGCACCAGCCTTCGCCTGTTCCGTCCCAGGTTCCGACCGGCTGGGCAATCGCCGGTGCCGCACCTGCCAGTGCCGCCACGATTACGGCGGCGAGGAGTAGCTTACGCATTTTTTCCTCCTTGGTTTGTTTTTGTTTGTGGGAGGAACTTTTCAGGTTCCTCCCTTTACAAATGTTTTATTCCACTTTCTTACCTTTCATCGTTCCTTCGGCGCTCGTAGATGGCCAGATGGTTGTCCAGTGTCCGTCGCAGCGATTCATGGTGAACCAGAAGTTCATCTTGAAATCCCCGCCGTAGACCGGCTCGGCCGTACCTGTAGGGTCGAACCAGAACCATGAGCCTTTGGCAATCGCCAACTCGGGAATCGGCGAGAATTCGACTCTTCCTTTGAAGATGCCGTGGTTGCCGAGGGCGTCGTACCAGTCGCCGGTGAACAGGATAATGTCTTCGTCAGGCGAAACGAAAACTTCGCCTTTCCAATCCTGCCACGGATAGATGACTACACCCGGATGAGGATAGCAGTTGCCGCGGCCATCGCCTTTCCAGGTTCCGTAAAGTTGTGCGAATGCTGGGGCCGCACCGAGGATAACCGCCGCTGCCAGGACGGTCAGGATGATTTTTTTGTACTTTAACATGATGCCTCCTTTAAGGTTTGGTGGAGCGGAAGTGCCGCTCCACTGGTATCTTCAAGGTTTATTAGCGATCTTCGGTCATTCATCGTTGGGGCCATTGCTCCTTTCAGTCGTCACCGTAATAATTGTAGCTCCACATGTGGCCCAATGTGATTCCAGGCTCTACACCCCAGGCACCGTGACACTTCAAGTCAGTAAAGTCGAACTCCATCGTGAACCACCCGCATTCACGCATCGTGTTCTTGTGCTCTATGTACCAAATACCTTCGCAGTGACCGTATGTGTGGCCTCCGGGGATCACCGCGTAATAGTCGGTTATCGAACCAAGAAACCTGCGGAAAACCGGTTCTATGTCTTCGTCTCCGGGTAGTTCCCAATCGCCCGTAAAGTGTCCGTTGAGAAGGGTTCCCGACCATGCATACCAGGGGTACTTGATAACGCCGGGGGATTCTTCCCACGCTACTTTATCGCCCGTGCCCGACCAGTAAGAATCTTCGGCAAGGGCTTGTGTCGCGGACAGCGCTAAGATCAGCACTGAACCTATGAGTATGAGCTTACGCATTGTTCCTCCTTTCGAGGTTTTATCCGAGGGGCGGCTCATCCGCCCCTCTTTTCACTGACATCGTTTAAAGAGTATTTCGGCCTTTCATCGTTCCAGGGATACAGCCGGACGGCTGGATTGCGGTCCACGCCCATGATAACCCTCGTTCCGGATGTTGAAGACCATCCGGGAACCTTCCTGCTTCTCGTGAAAAACTTGCAGGATAATACATATCCAATAACCCCATCGTTCTTCCGGTACAGGAGAAAACGAGCTTACCGAAGAAAGTGCCGGTTTAGGCTTCTTCTAATCGTTCGCTCCTGACAGGCTCCGGACCAGATTCCATGCGACATAGCCGCGACAGGAGCAGCGTCTGATAGGACTGTCCTCTTAAAGACAGTGAAAAGAGCACTAAGCATTTTTTGTCCTTTCGTCTTTTGAAAGAAAAGCAAAATGGTCTCGCTTGTTTTCGACTTATTGTTATGATATTTACAATACGTAATTCATTACGTTTTTTTGCCCAGGATTGTCTGATTGTTATCCCTCCTCATACGGACATGAGGAGGTTAGCGACTTAACAACCGTTAGCCCGTGATAATCCTGGGAATTTTAATGGATGGTTTTGATCACTCGCGCCTCCTTTGTTGGCAAAGGTTACTCAGCACTTTTCCTTAACACGATTATAGGCAAGTTGACTTATTTGTCAAGACGACAATAAATAGTGATTAAAACATGCACATTTTTAATATTTGTCATCCTTGGATGAACGCATAACTTAAAAAAACAGGGAACTTCCAAGTTATTTCAACAACCGGAAAACCTTTCATGGATTACCGACAGTCAAGGTAACCTGAGATCGTAACAGGAGGTTTGCGTCGAATATTCTTAGGCGGATTCCTACGTGTGGCAATGCGTATCTTGACTTGTGAGACCGTCCGGTGTAATATCATCTGTCTTTTAGAGAGGATAAGGTGTTTGCGCAAACTGACATCTTGGAGAGAAGCTCAAGTCGTAGGAGACTTAAATCCAGCGCCGATGTAAGCAAGTAAAACTTCCCTGTAACGGATGGGTTTTGGAACAATGTTTAATCACAGGTCGTCTTCTACGGTGAAAACGTACTGAAAGGAGAGGTATGAGATTAATGAGAGTAACAGTACCGGTTGGGTTTTTTATCCTTGCAGCCCTTCTTGTAACCGGATGCCTTGACCCTGACGAACCGGGAAATCTCGTTCCTAAAACGGTCGTGGAAGACTTGAGTCTTCCATGTATCGAGGTCAACGGTACCACCCTTCACTGCGAGACGTTCGGTGATCGACAAGACCCTGTAATCATCTTCCTGCACGGCGGTCCGGGAGGAGATTACCGGGGGATGACGAAATTGAGTGCACTCGCCGACGAGTATTTCTGCGTATTCTTCGATCAGCGGGGGACAGGTTTATCCGAAAGACTGGACGCAGATGAGATCGACATAGATACTTATGTTGAAGACCTCGATCAAATTATCAGCATGTTTGCAGATACAAATCAGGTAATACTCGTGGGTCATTCCTGGGGCGCTCAGTATGCTACCGTCTACATATCCGCACATCCCGGTCGCGTGTCCCACGCCGTGCTTTCAGACCCAGGTCCGTTTAAGGGTGAAAGATTTGGAGACATGCCTATTTTTACCATCGACCTGACCGCGGAGTGGCTGAACGATCTCATGTGGATGAACACCCACATATCACCCGACGACCATGCCCGCAAGGACTATGCAATGCTCATAGGCTCTCACGACGCCTCGCCAAACTACCATTTCTCCGAGACTGATCCTGCACCGAAATGGCGTCTGGGTGCCGTGTGCCAGGCGGCCATGATCGCATCGGGAACCAACGAGGAAGGTGAGTACGACTGGGATTTCACCACAGGTCTCGATGAATTTACCGATACGGTTCTTTTCATCCGCTCCGGGTTAAACGAGGTTCATACTGAGTCCTACTTCCAGATGCAGATGGCGGATTACCCCAATGCTCGTATGGAAACAATAGAAAACGTAGGTCATGACATGGAGTGGGTAAAAGCGGACGAATACATCCAAGCGGTCCGTGAATACCTGGGAGGTGAGTGATGAAACGCGTCTCAGTAATCCTTGCACTATTCGTATGCATTGTGCAAGCCCGCGAAGTTATGAATCTTATGGAACCTGAGGCTAAGACGGTCTATCTCAATCTAGGGTTGGATCCCGCATTCGTCGCCGGTGTCGGTTACGCGCAGAGCATTCCGATCCCGATCTTGAATCGTAACCTGACCCTGACAGGCGAGGCCGCAGTACCTGTCTTACTTCCCGACCTCAAAGACTATCAGCTTCAGGCGGGTTCACGCATCCCCCTGATTGGATACAATAACCTGGTACTGGTCAACCGTCTGAATCTCAAGCTCTCGGCCAACCAGACGTGGATGTTTTACGCTACGGGTTTCAGTCTTGAAGAGGGAATACTTTTAGGGTACTTCCATCCCCGCTTCTTCGTGGCGGGGGAGTTTGACTATACAAAGTTCCTCGTGACTTACTATCAGCATACAGAGGAGTACCGCGAAGAGGTTTATAAAGATGCTAACGACGGCTGGTACGGCAATACCGGCGGTATGCTAACGGTAGGTCTTCAAGGTGGATTCTCAATTGGCAGGTTTGAGTTAGGACTGCGGGCAGGGGCTTTCAAGACCGAGCGCTGGAACTTTCCTTCAGGATTTCCGTTTCAGGCCAACCTTACGATGAACTACCACCTCTAATCCTATATGTGATTTCTTGTGAGTAATACGACTAACTGCGAAACTCGCCTCGTACTTCTCGGCACTGGTACACCAAACGCCGATCTCGACCGCTGGGGACCTGCCCTGGCAGTTGTTGTCGACGATCAACCTTATATCGTTGATTTCGGGTCGGGTGTTGTGCGAAGGGCGGTTGAAGCAGGCCTGGATGTAAAAAAACTCACCCGCGCATTTCTAACCCACCTTCACTCGGATCATACCGTAGGCTTTCCTGATCTCATCCTCACACCCTGGGTACTGGGTCGCTCGGAGCCTTTGGAGGTCTGGGGACCACCTGGAACCAGACACTTGGCAGAGCACATACTTTCAGCTTACAAGGAGGATGTAAGGGAACGTACCGAGAGTCTGCAGCCCTCAAACGAGGAAGGATGGAAGACTCTCGCTAACGAGATCACCGAACCCGGGATAATCTTCGAAGACGACAACTTGGAAGTGGAAGCGTTTCCTGTAGATCACGGTTCCTGGAAGGCTTACGGATACAAGTTCGTAACACGAGACCGCAGTATCGTCATATCTGCCGATACCGCCCCTACCGCGTTAATGATCGAGAAGGCAAAGGGCTGCGACGTTTTAGTCCACGAGGTCTACTCCCTGAAAGGATTTGCTACAAGACCTCCGGATTGGCAGCGCTACCATGCCGCAGTTCACACCTCCTCCAACCAGCTTGCCGAGATCGCAAGGAAGTCCGAGCCCAAGCTTTTGGTTCTCTATCACCAGCTTTTCTGGGGGGCATCTGAGGAGGATTTACTTGCCGAGATCAGGAAAGGTTACGGCGGAAAGGTCGTTTCCGGAACTGACCTGGGTGTTTACTGATTATATATGTGTTTGACACTTACTCTATATAGGGGTATAATGAATTGGGAATTAACATACTTAAGGAGGATTTTTGAGAAAGATTACTTTGTTTGTTTTAATGGGCGCGTTTGGTGCTAACGGTTTGGAGATAGTATGGGAGAAGACTTACGGTGAAAGCATGTCAGCCGAAGTAAGAAGCGTTCTGGAGGCGTTCGACGGCGGGTATCTCGCGTTGGGATCGACTGCATCAACGTCTGCAAGCTCGGTCTGGCTTTTCAAAACCGATACTGCTGGAAACGTGTTGTGGCAGAAGACCTATAACCTCGGGGTCTGGGATGGAGGTTTCAAGATTATCCCTACATCTGACAGCGCTTACCTCGTGGTCGGTTTCTCCGGCAAAGGGGTAAGTGACGGAAAGGATGTTTACGTATTGAAGGTAGATACAGTAGGCGACACCTTATGGCAGAGAACCTACGGGGGGCAAGGTTCAGAGGAAGCCGTTAGCGTTATCGAGAACCCGGACGGTTCGTTCATTATTGTCGGTTATACCGATTCGTACCCGCCGGAGGATGAAGGAAAGGATGAAGACATATTTGTTCTAAAGCTGGATGTGAACGGTGACAGCATATGGCAGAACCACTATGGTGGTGAAGGGTGGCAAACAGGGGCGGCTGTGGCATCGTCCAGCAATGGATACGTAATAATAGGAAGTAAGGGCGAGACCGCGATCTGTGAGCGTGACGTATACTTTGTCGAACTGGACGCCGACGGTAACCTCCTCTGGGATGATACATACGGCGGAGAAGGAGAAGATTACTCACGCGATTTAGTGAAATCGGCAAGAGGGGGATATCTCATAGTAGGAGGAACAACCTCTCACCGGGCAGAGGAGGGCAATGCGTACGTATTCGAGGTTAACGCTTACGGTGAGAAGCTTTGGGAAAGGCTGTACGGAGGCAATGAACCGGACGAAGCGAGGGCAGTGGAGAAGATGGGTTACAAGGGCTACCTGGTGGTCGGCGGGACTTCCTCTTACGGAGAAGGCGGAGAAGACGTCTACATCTTGGAGTTGGATAGGGATGGAAATGTGATTAGTGAGAATAACTTGGGGGGTGAAAATACGGACCGCGCCTACTGCGTAACCCGAATAAAGGATGGCTATCTGGTGGCAGGTGTTAGCTCCTCTTTCGGCCAGGGAAACCCTCAGGCGTACCTCGTTAAGTTACGCGATTGATCTCAGGATAGGCCATGTAAGATCACAAGACATGATTACCGGCATCAATCACGTTACCCTTTCGGTTCGAGACCTCCAGCGCTCGGTTGATTTCTATACAGGTGTTTTGTGCTTCCGACCGGTTGCCAGATGGCCCAAGGGTGCCTGCCTCAAGGCTATCGAAACATGAGTGGCGCTGGCGCTCGATTCTGAAACCCGGAAAACGGTCTTGCCGGAATATACACACATCGCTTTCACCGTATCTGAAGATTATTTCAAACAGATGAGCCGGAAGATTGTTTCATCTGGTGCTGAGATCTGGCAGTCAAACGAGAGCGAAGGCCCGTCCTTATATTTTACCGACCCGAACGGTCACAAGCCGGAAATACACGCTTCGGACCTTACCGCAAGGATAAGACGGGCCAGGGATAACCCATGGGATGGTCTTCATATCTACGATGGTGAAGAACACTTAACTTAGCACTCCTCGCGTCTCACAAAAAGACAAACATCAAGCAAGGATTACTGCCCTGGTGATCAGACCTGTTATTAATCCCAGGGTTAGGCAGATTATTACTCAGACCGAGTGTATCATCTTAAAAAAGGGACATTAATGCCCCTTTAGGCAATAAATCTGTCTCTTATTTAAATATTACCTTTTCGGAAACGCTTATTCCATAGAAGGTTAGGTGATAGAAGTAGACTCCGGCGTTAACCCGTGTTCCGGAACTGTTGCAGCCGTCCCAGGCAATCTGGTGGTTGCCTTCCTGTTGGGTTCCCTTAACTAGGGTCTTTACCAGGCTGCCTGATGCGTCGTAAACCTTCAAGGAGACGTTTCCCGCACGAGGTATCGAGTAATTGACGGTTGCGGAAGCGAAAACACCCTGATTTAGACTGATCGAGACCGGGGTCAATACCGACGGATTCTCCTCTACAGCATAGATGGGGCCGACGTTTTGAGCGTGGTATATCTCAGCGTCACCATCAGATTCATTCGAGAAGAAGTAGTGGCCGATTCCGTCGATGTCAGCAATTAGCCCTCTGCTCGGGAAGTCATCGACACTATTATCGGTAACCTTGCTAATGCTCCAGTAACCTGCAAGGTTGTTGGCGTAGAATATCTCTCTATCGTAGAATATTCCTCCATCTTCGGGTTCGTTGCCCATGTAAGCGATGTGCAAACCACCATCCGGGTCGACGAAAATTGTTGGCCAGTTATCTTCGATATCATTCGACGTTACGACCACCTCCTGCCAGGAACCGGTTGAATTGTTGGCATAGTAAACCTCAGAATCGTTACCGTCATTCTTATCATAAACAACATGGCAATTATCATCCCCATCCATTTCAAGGATCGGAAAAGACGAAGAAGCCAGATCAGCGGCTATTGGTTCGGGTTCTGTCCAGATGCCTTCATTCTTCGTGATATAACGTAGCTCATTGCTTCGGCCTTTATAAACGATGTGTGGATTGCCGTTTTTATCCAGGGCTAAGCTAGGGCAATGGTCACTATCGATGTTGTTAGTTACTTGCTCAGTTACCCAGATACCTGTCGTATTATTGACGTAGTATATCTCCGTTTCGTTAACGAAGTTCTTGACATATGCCATGTGAATGTAGCCGTCGGCATCGATAGTAATGGTCGGTTCGTAGTGATAAAACGTATCGTTCGTTATCTCCTGGATATCCCAGCTTTCCGGTGTACCGGTACAGTAGGATAACTGGGCATTATGAAATAAATCCTCCCACTGGATCACGATATGGGCTACCTGTTCGTTGTAGTTGGCAGCTATACCACAGGCAAAATCTGCACGGTCGTTGTCAGTGATTCTCGAGTGCGTCCACGATCCCGAGAAGTTGTTGGTAAAGAATACCTCGCTGCCATCGTTGGATTCTTCTTTTGATGGTTGTAGGCAACCATGAGACCGGATGAAACAGCTGCAACATCGTATGGTAAGTCCGGTTTGTCGTTATCGGTTATCTGCTCAGTTGTCCAGATAACTGTCGCGGATACCGGGACAACACCGACAAGGCACATGACGGTTATTACTGGAATGTATTTACACATGTCCTCTCCTTCTTGGCTTTAACGCTTTATTGCGCCACTCTACAAAAGTATTCTAGTATCAGTTATCGGTTTGTCAACCGTTTTCAGTTAGATCTGGATCGAATCCTGCAGTAGTAACAATAGTTAAAGTAAAGGTACTATTCGTCTCGGTGAAATCTATACAAAAGGAAAAAGCCCTGGCTGGTGCCAGGGCTGCTTTTACTTCGCATTGTCAAAATAGGGTGGGAGTGCTTACGAAGAAGTTCAAGTCTCACGGCCAATTAGTATCACTCGGCTAAATACATTACTGCACTTACACCTGTGACCTATCAAACTCGTAGTCTTCGAGCGGCCTTCAGGAGGTACGAGACCTCGGGAGACCTTATCTTGAGGTTGGCTTCCCGCTTAGATGCTTTCAGCGGTTATCCATTCCGCACATAGCTACCCGGCAGTGCCGCTGGCGCGACAACCGGCACACCAGAGGTGCGTCCATCCCGGTCTTCTCATACTAGGGACAGCTCCTCTCAAGTCTCCTGCGCCCACGATGGATAGAGACCGAACTGTCTCACGACGTTCTGAACCCAGCTCACGTAGCGCTTTAATGGGCGAACAGACCAACCCTTGGGACCTTCTCCAGCCCCAGGATGCGCTGAG
>JAFGSK010000013.1 GCA_016934635.1 Caldifarciminota bacterium | reverse complement strand
GCATCAATACGTAGCTAACAGCCAGGTTGAGACAAGGGGTTTAAACCCCTTGTCTGGTTTTCTTGACTTTTGGCACAGCCCCTAAAGCATATCCCTACACTCCCTCGCAATGACTGGGGTGCTACTTGGGGTAAAAAAAATAAAGGACTGACAATGGAGCGCACCCTCTCAGGGTGCGAAATGGAGTGATAAAGGGTATCCTCCGGATACCCTGGACACGCTAAAGCATGCTCCTACACTCCTCGCAATGTCTGGGAAGCTACACGGGGTCCCCACTGAGCTGCGGAACGGCGGCATGGGGTATAAAGAGAAATAATTACTCCCTCCCAGTTGCAATAGTTGACATTGTAACGCCTCCCTTTACAATGGTTCGTCGTCAGGAGGATGAAATGAATGAAGAAATTGTAAAGTGCCCCAATTGCGGTTTTGAAATCTCAGTTTCGAAAGTTCTGAGAGAAAAACTGCAAACCGAGCTTGAATCCGATTTGAACAAAAAACTAGAGAGGGCAAAACAAGTAGGAAAGGATGAAGCTGCTCAAGCACTTGATTTAGAACTAGTAGATTTAAGAGAACAGATTAAAGAGAAGGATGCTGCTTTAAAGAGCGCTAAACAAACCGAACTTGAGCTAAGGAAACGGGAAAGAACCATTCAAGAAAAAGAAGAGAGCTTGGAAATCGAGATTCAACGACGTCTTTCAGATGATCGTTCCAAGATAAAAAAAGAAATAGAAGATCAGACGAATACACGACACGAACTCGACCTTAAAAGCAAAGATGACGTAATTGAAAGATTAAAAAAAGATTTGGGAGAAGCTCAACGTCGAGCCGAACAAGGGTCTATGCAACAACAAGGTGAAGTATTTGAATTAAGTGTTGAGGACACACTCAGAAACAATTTCCCCCAAGATACAATTGAACCTGTACCTAAAGGTGTAAAAGGTGCCGATGTAATGCAAACGGTTTTAACCGGCGGTAGAAATTGCGGTGTTATCCTTTGGGAATGTAAACGAACAAAGAATTGGAGTGGGGATTGGATACTTAAACTCAAAGAGGATCAAAGAGAAATCGGGGCTGCATTGGCAATTATTGTTACTGAAACACTACCAAAGGGAATGAAAAACTTCGGAAACTTGGATAGTGTTTGGGTTACTCCCTATGATTCGGCAATACCGCTTGCGTTAGCTCTAAGGGAATTCCTTAAAGAGCTTGCCTTTACGCGTGCTGCATCTGAAGGTAAAAACGGGAAGATGGAAGCCATTTACAACTATCTTGTTGGTCAGGAATTCCGGCAGAAAATCGAAGCGATAGTAGAAACCTTCATAGCAATGAAAAGTGATCTTGAGAAAGAAAAAAGGGCTATGTTCAGTATTTGGAATAAGCGTGAGAAGCAAATCGAGATGGTTGTTAAAAATACGTCGGGTATGCACGGAGAAATCAAAGCAATAGTTGGAGCTTCATTTAAAGAAATAAAGACACTTGAATTGAACGGTTCATCAGAAGTAAAAGAGTTGCCAAGCGACTTATAGCATACAGCCATGATAATGCAATAAAGGACATCCTCCGGATGCCCTGGACAAGCTGGAAGCATGTCCCTACGTTCTCTCGGTATGACGAAGGCGGGGTGTTCATTCGTATCGGTCGAAGTTTTCGATGTATTCCTTTAAGCAAGTTACAACAGGCTTAGACTTATCTGAATAAAAATAATTTTTAGTTATCTCGGTAGCAATTATTACAGCACGGCATAAGCCAATTGTGCTAGGTTCATCTGTAAAACGTCCTATAGTTTGACCGTATTTTGTAATGATTTCATCCTGTTTTGTTCGTTTCTGGACGTAACCCCGGGGAAAAATCGCAAGTGGGCCAGGCAATAATGCTATGTCCCTAATTATGAAAGGTTCGTTTTTTGCAGCCCTGTACAGTTCTCCATAAGATTGTCTTAACAAAAAGAGAGGAAATAAGCAAACTGCAGCTTCCTTAAATTCTCCACCTCTGCGATTGGCATAGAATATTGTCGTGATTTGATCAACAGCCATTTGGAGCCTTCTTGGATTCCACATGGCTTTTCGACCCCAAAGGTGTGGGTTATCTCTTTTTATCGACGACCAAATATTCCTTAACTTTTCAAATACAGAGTTATCTGTTTCGAAGAAATTCTTAAATGTTTGATTTAAGAAGTTTGAAAATTGATCAGGTGTAGGAACTGGCAATGAATAAAAGCGGTCTATAAGTTTCTCAAGGTACCAATGGCCATCAATCTTGACGTCCGAGCCGAACTTTGACTTTATTGCATCTGCAACCACGTCTTCATCCAGAGCTACGATGAAGATTACTCTGCTGTCAAAGAACAACCGCAATTTCTCAAGAAACGCAAGGGCTTGATCGGGCAGGCATCGGTCAAGGTCATCAACGAGAACGATGAGTTTTGAAGTTTCGCCTTCAAGCCCTTTTTTAACCAAGTCATCGAATTGCTTGTGCAACTCTTTTTCAGCACCCTTCCAAATGCTAAAGATTTTTTCGGCATCAATTTTAATGGTTGCTCCACCGGGAATCCCTACAGAAGAACCAGATACTAAAGTTAACAAGGTCTTTAGGGTTTTTCGGCCTAAAGCCTTAAAGGTTTTCCTTTCCTCGGGGTTTTTCTTGCTCTTCTCAAAAAAATTGGATATTGTCGACACTAAAGTAGCTGAAAGATCCATATTACCTGAATATTTCCATAACTCGACAGGCCCGACGAGTTGAAAATCTTTGTTGGTTGGTTTCTCCAGCTCTTCTTTGACAAACCTCATAAATGTGGTTTTGCCGATACCCCATTCACCCGTAAGTCCAATCACAAAGGGCGGCTTGGTTGTTTTCAGGTCTTTTATAAAGTCATGCAGATACAATTCAAAGCCTAAGAGGTCACCTGTAAGTTGACCCTTGGGTTCGTATCTTTGAAATCGTATCTCAGGTTTTTTCTCATCTGTCATTAGCTCCTCCTAAAAACAGATTATAATTGAGTCAAATATTATGTCAATCTTTTTAGGGTAAAGGACATCCTCCGGATGCCCTGGACAAGCTGAAGCATGTCCCTACACTCCTCTCGCAATGACTGGAGTGCTAGAACTCTGTCCGCGTCATTACAAAATGACCCCCTCCGGGGGTATCAAACACTATACAATTTGCCCACTGTCAAGCCGAAAATTGCCCTGGACAAGCTGAGATCTAGCGGCCAGAGGCCGCATGGGTCCCTACGCCCCCCGTAATGACTGAAGTGCTACTGAAGGCTTTCGGCTGGCGGCAGACAATGTAGCGTACCCTCTCAGGGTGCGAAACGGATAAAGGGCATCCTCCGGATGCCCTGGACAAGCTAAAGCATGTCCCTACACTCCTCTCGCAATGACTGGAGTGCTAGAACTCGATTACGAAGCCGCCCGCAGGTATTATGCCCTGCTGGTTCACTGCAACCTTGTTGCTGTCAGGCATGTACGTATACTCCCACACGTTTATGCGGTTGTACACGTTCTGGACGTCGATGTAGGCCGAAAGGCTAAAGCCCTTGAAATTCCTCTTCATCTGCCAGCGCAGGTCGAGGCGGTGGTAAGGGGGCAGGCGCTCGGAGTTCACGAGTTCGGCTGAGGACGTCCACGTTCTCGTCGGTTTATCCCAAACCATCGGAGTGTAAGGCCTTCCGGCCAGGTATCGCCAGCGGAAACCGAGATCGGCCTGATCACCGAAGAGCATCCCGCCTATCGACTCGCGGAACCAGCTAGGCAGCCGTTGATACCAGTCGTAGTTCATGAACTCGAACCTGTAAGCGCCAACTATGGTAAAGGAGTGGCGGAAATCGTAATCTGAGGGAATCCAGATGGAGGTATCGTAGGGATTGGTCTGCCTCGAATCCGAGAACGAATAGGAGACCGTGCCGTGCCAGTTTTTTGCGTACTTCTTCTGGATGAGGAGTTCGATTCCTTTGGCCTGGCCCCGACCGTAATCGTACCAGCGGGTGTTGGGCGCGTAGATGCTCGGATACCAGTCGTCCATCACAGGCAGGTTGTGTATCTGTTTGTAGTATCCTTCTATAGAAAGCTTGATATCGTCCGTAAGAAGTCGCTCGATCCCGAGAACGTAGTGGTCTGAGCGGCGGCTTGCAAGATCATGGTTGGCTGAATCCGCGAGAAGGATGTAGTAGACCGGCGATTGGTAGTGCCATCCGTAACCGGCGTGAAAGCTGAAGCCAAGGAGTAAAGGTTCCGTGGAGAAACCAAGGCGCGGTGAGAGATAGAAATTGTCGGTATAACGGAAGTAGTCGCCCCTCAACCCCAGGGTCAGGTCTGCTACCTTTCCAATGCGAACCTTGTGCTGAAGATAACCTCCCAGCTTCCAGGAGGATGTTTCCTCGTCGAGAGACATTTCCCAAAGCATCGGTTCGCCGGTCTCAGGGTCGATGACTATCGAAGAATCGATGAGTGTCGAGTCGACCGGATCGTAGATGTAGGTATAGGTGGTATCCGGCTTGTAGTAGAACGAGTAGCCGAAAGGTTCGTAGGTAAAATTGACGCCTGCCTGGGTTTCCTGTGTACTAAGCCATCTTACGGTAGCGTCGTAGCGGGCGCCCCATGCCTGGGCGTCCGCCTTATGGAAGTAAAAGGTATCGGCTTCGTCTCCTGTAAAGTACTGCGTCTGCCCCCAGCGGTTCACGGACTCGTAGAGGGTGAGCCTGCCGTAGCCCAGATCCCTGAAGAGCGCTTGCCAGCCGACTCCGTTTGCGATCTTGAAGCTTTCCATCTTTACGGTCAGGGGCATTCCAAGCATCTCCTCCATGTCCATCGTCATTCTATCCCACCCCGCTAACGAAAGCGCGAATATCTCATTGGAAGGTGAGACATTCAAGGAGACCTTCCCGAAGCAGTTCGTGTAGTAGGGGATCGCGGTATTCTCAAACAAGCCGAGCAATGCGAACAGTTCGAGGAAGCTCTTGTGATAAGACCCCATGAATGAGCCGATACCGCCCGGCAAGGGACCCTCAATCACGCCGCCTACACCGCCCATGCCCATGTCGATGTTGCCGTCTATCCCCTGTCTGGAACCGCGCTTTAGGGAAATGTCCATGACCGACGACGCCCTGTCCCCGTACCTGGCCGGAAAAGCGCCCGCGATGAAGTCGACTTCCCGGATAAGCAGAGGATTTATGAGGTTTATCGCCCCGCCCTGCTCCATGTAAGAACCGAAGTGGTTGGGATAGGCGAACTCGACCCCGTCCACTAAAAACAGGTTCTCGTTAGGGTTCCCGCCACGCACTACGATCTCGTTATAGTAGTCGGCGCCCGAGGATACGGAGGGCAACGCCTGGACCACGCGCTGTACATCACAGATGCCGCCTGGCGACATCTCGATTTCGTCCGCCGAGAAGCTCTGCTCGGATACCGCCGCGTCGCGAACCTTGGGGAAGTAATCAGGACGAATGCTGACTCCTTCGACGTCCAAAGCGGACTGGGAAAGCTTGAAAATCAACTCGGTAGTTCTTCCCGGCTCAACGACAACCGTGGTCTTTACCTGAGTGCGGTAGCTTATCATCGACGCTTCAACCGAGTAGGTTCCTGCAGGCACGTCGGTTATTATGAATATACCGTTCTTATCTGCAAAAGAACCCAGCCCTTGATTCAGCAAGGATACGGCAGCCCCGAATAAAGGCGTTCGAGTGGACGCATCCAAGACCCTGCCTGCGATCTTACCTCGAGGAGTGTAGGTTACGTCCTCGGCTGAAAGTAAAGAAACGGTCAAGAGCAAACACACCACAGCTACCATACTCCTAAAACCCTTAACAAACATAGCTCTCCTTCGTTTATGTTTATCCTTCAAGCAACTACTTCAATGTTAAAGAAGTTGACGCGAATTAAGGTAAGAAGGTTACTTAAAAAAAGCCGACCACAAGGCCGGCTCTTAAAAATACTACATAATTCAGGGTCAAGACAGGTAATCGAAATCTTCGGAGAAATCGAATGTCTCATCCCCTTCTGCAGCCACGCCCCAGAGATAAATCGTCCATGTCCCTGAAGGTAGGCCTCCTTCCCAGTATACACGGAAGCTGTTATCGGTTTCACCTTCGACTGAACCGGTTTGTCCCTGAGGTTCATAGGGAGAGGAAATAGTAGGTATCATCACATGGACTGAATCCAGAATAACATCCTGGTTAAAGTTGTATGTAAATTCAATGTATTCTTCTTCGTTCGTATCGATTCCATATGATGAAGTTATCGTAACCTCGACCGGTACTAGCTCCGGTGTGCAGCCTGCAAACCCCAAAAAAAAGATCGCAGTCAACACCCCAAGAATAAGCTTTTTGGCCATTGTTACTCCTTTTTTAGTTGTTATCATCGAAGGATTATATAGCCGAGATTAAAGCTGTCAATAAGACAAGAGAGACGGATTGCTCTTCCCCTTTCAGCAGCTTGCCCGCTATTCTATTGTAACCTCATGGATGAGGTAGAACTCTTCTCCGTATCTAGAGTTGAAGAGACCTTCAGATACTTCAGCGCCCCAGGCTTCGATCTTGTACGTTCCTGTTGGTGCATACCAGGCACCTTCGGCATCCTTCCATCCGACGATATAAGGAAGCGATTCCGCGTCCTGGGTCAGTCCACCATTAAATAGCCACGTAACCGAATCCTCAGGTGACGTAACCATTGCCGAATCGACATTAACGGTCTTATTGAAAACGACCTTAAAGGTCGCCATTCCGTCGCTTCCTACCTGGGCCGAGGTTATCTCGAAATCTACCGGTTCGGAATCGGTGCAGCCCGCCAAAAGTACTACGGCGGCGAGCACGACGAATACGCCCATTATACCTTTACGCATTGGACCTCCTTGAGTCCTTGTTTGCCTCTTCCACCTGCCTGGAGGCGGCCAAGTATTGTATTTAGACGCAGTATAGTCCGATTTGTTGCCGTATCCCTGTAATGAGGAAAAAATAAAGGGTATCCTCCGGATACCCTGGACAAGCTGAGAGCATGTCCCTACACTTCCTCGTATGGAGCGTACCCTCTCAGGGTGCGAAACGGATATAAGACAATTTGACAGCTACCGGCTAATAGCTGCCAGCTACCGGTAAACATGGGTGAAGTTCGCTGCGCGAACTCCTAAAATATCGACGAAGTCGATATTAGAACT
>JAFGSK010000083.1 GCA_016934635.1 Caldifarciminota bacterium | reverse complement strand
CCTGTAAAAGAGGCCGCCTTGAGGCGGCCTCTTTTTATATGTGTATTTTAGACCAATACCACAATATTACCTCTAATTATAAGGTTGACAAGTGTAAGATGATTGACTAAGATTAATACTAACCTCATTTATTCAGGAGGATAGATGACAAATTCTTTGATTTTAGGTCTTCTGGGCGCGATATTGTTAACTCAGACACAGACAGAGCCTTATGGAAAGGTAAATATACCTTCCTTAGGAACGGCTGTTGAAACAGGCCTTAACACTGAAGGTCCCTATTTATCGCTTCTCCCGCAGGATGAAGACACCTTTGCCACTTACGCATTTACCTTTTCCGATGCAGTGATTTTCTCTTATGAAGACGACGCACAAGTAGAGATCTGGGATCAAGACCGCTCGCACCTTTTATGGTCAGGAACCCTTAACCAGGACGAGTACATCTATCAAATGGTCGGTCAAAGCGTCTTCCAGGTCATATCTAACAAGGAGTTCTCTATACTAATCGGGGATCCGTTCGTTCGAGTTGACTGTCAGGGCTGGGTGGCGGTAGATCAGAACAGCCGCCCGCTTTCAACAAAACTCCTGACTGCGATACAGGGATCATTACCCTCATCGTATTCAAAAAGTCAGAAATTCATCGTGTTCGCCTACAATGACGACACTCACGTGAGAGTTCGCAACCTCAACAATGATCAAATGATCTGGGAAGGCGATCTTAACAGCCTGGAATACCGGATACTTGGACCGCAGGGACAAGAAGGCGTTGCGGTTTCCGTAGAGGCGGACAAGGCCGTATCGGCACTGTCTTACACGGATTGCGGTTATTACGCCCCTGCATTCAACGGTACTTTTACCGGACGCGACTTCATAACTTTCTGTGGTGATATGGGAGACTGGGCACAGGCCTTGAAGATTGTCCCCTGGGAAAATAACGTAAATGTTGTGGTTACCGATCTTGATAACCCCGATGATACCTTGTGGAAGATTAATATCGCGAAAAGAGGTGATATTCAGGAAAAGTCATTAAACGGACGATTCCTGAAGATACATGCAGACAAGGATATCTCCTGCGCCATGGTTCCTGCGGGCGCGTGCTATGTCGGTTACTTTCACCTGGTTCGATCGATCGACCGCAACGGTCTGGGCATCGGTACCGAGTTCTTCGTCCCTTGTTTTCAATCAGGAACCCTTTTGGCTAAGATGGACATCTTTTCCTTTTACGACAACAATCAAGTAAATATCTACAAATGGCCTAACCTGACCAATCCGATCTGGAGCGGAGTACTTGAAGAAGGCGGCTATCACCGCGAGGAAACATTCTCGGGAGAATATAAAGGGATATACAAGGTAGAATCCTCCCGCGGCATAGCGGTGATTGAAAGCATGGGGCACCTGGCTGGTGCGGATTTCCTGCCCCTGTGGTTTGCCATTCACCCTTCAATTGCAGCAGTTCCCGCACCTCAATTTCAAGAGACAGAATGCCTGGTCCCCACTCAATACGAGATTAACATCGAAAACAACGGCAATGCCCTGGACTTAATAAACATCACCACCTTCAACTCCAGGGCTCCGGAGTTTACAACCGTTGTATTCGACAGCTTGGGCGGCCAAATGCCCGATGCTGATGGAAATGGTGAGCCTGATACCGACTCCCTCTCACCCGGGAAAAGATTCCAGGCTGTAGTCGAAGTAACCCCTGTTACAAGGCTTCCTTTTGGAACCGTAGATACCTGTAAATTCGCGGTTGTCTCAGCTCAAGATTCGACCAAAGAAGACACCGCGTTACTCGTCACCACTATTCTCCCGGTGGAGGTCCACGTGGATTCCAGTATGGAGATCTTTGCTTATCGGGGTGACGTGGCTGTCTTTAATCTACAAGCCTATCAAAAGAGCCTTTACCGTGAAGATGACCTCAACTTCAGCTGGACTGCTACTCAGCCTGAGAACTTCTGGCCGATCTGGCTAACCGATATTACCGGTAACGATCTTACCGACACGGACAGTGACGGGAACCCAGACCTGGATGATGTTCCAACTAATGCAGTACCGGAACCTTTCCAGGTTAGGGTAGGGGTTCCAGACTCGGCGCTTGCAGGAGATCAGGATGTGATAATCCTGGTCGTGACCTCAGCCAACTACCCTGCAGACTACTTCTACAGGGACAGTGCCTATATTTATGAAGAAGTAACCGATACGGTCTTTCTAACCGTAACCGTCCTTCCCGAACCTGCAATACGAATCGAACCTAATCGGGAAGGGACGGTAGACGCAGGCAGCACCATCCGTTACTCCCTCGAGGTTTCAAACAACGGAAACGGACCCGACATACCCAATATAGACACCACCCTGACTCAGCCCGGCTGGAACCATGAGTTCTTCTATTACGACGGTAACCCGCTCCAGGACAACAATGGAGACCCGTTTGCAGACCTCGACACCCTTGACGGGTCTGGTGGTTTTGATACCATCTATCTCGATGTCACTGCACCCTTTAATGCCCGTGAAGACGATATAGATTCTGCGATAGTCTATGCACGATCTACTGTCGACCTTTTAGTTTATGATTCTGCCATCGTCGTAACCACCGTTGGATTCTCCACGATCGTGGACATCGAGATCGAGCCTGACACTGCCACCATAATCCATCCTGGCGATAGCGCCGTATATGAACCCCTCCGAGTATCAAATTACGGTGAATCCCCGGACATAATCCGCTGCTGGACCGCTCCGCTTCAAGACCTCGGCTGGGATGCAGAGCTGACCTTTGCTGACGGCAGAGATCTGGGAGACACAGACAACGACGGCTTCGATGACCTGGGTCCGGTGGGAGTCCTCGAGACCAAAAATCTGCGCCTGGTGATTAAACCGCCTGAGGAATGGGGTAAGATAACAACCTTGGACTTCGACACCTCGGTGGTTGAGCAGCGGTACGTGTGGATTCAGACCGGGTTTGCAGCCGACACCCTCGTCCGCGACAGCGCCTTGATAACCACCGTGTTCGAGCCGCCCTTAGATATCCACAACTATCCCAACCCGTTCAGCGGCCCCACCACCTTCGTCTATACCATCCCGCGTCGAGGCCAGGTGACCCTTCGGATATATAACCGTGCAGGCGAACATATCCGCACCCTGCTGTCAGACAAGGAGATCAAACTCGGGGGCATATTCACTGAGCACTGGGACGGTCTGACCGAAGACGGTAAAGAGCCTTCGCCCGGAGTCTACCTTTACGTTCTTGAGTGGCGTGAACAAAAGGAAGACGGCACTTACGTCGCTTTCATGAAGAGGATAGTGAAAAAGGCCCTGCTTCAACCTTAGGATTTAATTGGATCTTTAAGAAAAGGCCGCTTATCTGAGCGGTCTTTTCTTTGGTGCAAACATCACTTTCTTCCCGGCACTTGGGTGGAATATTAAACCAGGCGGTTGAATTATACAAAAAGTATAAGCCGGTTACAGAAAAGTGTAATCCCCCTTAAAGATTAAAACATAAGCCGAGTCAAACAAGCACTTACCGGACTTAATGCTGGCACGATAATTGCTAGTAAAATTAATGTAAAAAACATCTTTAAGCCGAATCCTGGAAAAACGTCGAGGATGAGGGCTTGACAGATGTAATAAGGGACATAAAATAGATTAGCGATCTAGCGAGGAGGTTAAAATGGAAGATGGGATTTTCAAGAGAAAAAGCCTCGTGAAATGGGTTTGGTCAGGAGTATTCTTAATGGCTGCTTTGGGTTGGGCAGCACCGGTAACTACCTCAATGGCTCGAAAGGCTGCAGAGACCCACATCAATGCCAAAAGCGGTGTAAGGGACTCCATTCCCCGCATAAAGCTATATAAACCGGCTGCAACCGTAGGGGAGTTGAAGGAACTACTCGACCCTCAATCCGGGGACCTCATCGGTTATGTGGCCGAATTAAAACCAAAAGGGTTTATCGTCCTTTCAGCCAACACATCAATTACGCCAATAATCGCCTATTCCTTTCGATGCGATTTTCCATGGGAGGAACATCCCGATAATATTCTGCTCGCTATGGTTCGCAGGGACTTGGCGTTGCGAGAACAGGCAGTTGCGAGGTTGAATACCACCAGCACTGCGACAAATAACTCAAGATGGCAGGCATACCTCTCTGCAAATAAAACTATGGCGGTAGTAGAGCAATGGCCACCTGAAGGTTCAACCCCTACAGGAGGATGGGTTACGACAACCTGGCATCAGGTTACCCCTTACAACAACAGTTGTCCGGTAGATCCCGGAACCGGTGATCGCTCTGTGGTGGGATGCGTAGCTACAGCAATGAGTCAAATCGTCAATTACCATGCAGACAAGACCAATTATCTCGTAGATTTCCGTTTCGACGATGCAGATGACTATCTCTCTGACGGCAGCTCTCCTTCCGTCTTTATCGATGACGATGCTTTTCTATACGATTTCCCGGATTTTAGTTCCCTAAATTTGCTTCTGAATGATGTTGAGCAGACTTATGCGGCTGATATACCCCTGGATAATACGGACTTGGCCGCCTTATGTTTCGCATGTGGTGTAACAGTCGAGATGCAATATTCAAGTGCCGGCTCAGGTGCATATACCTCCGATGTAGCTGGGGCGCTTTTAGAAAAACTTGACTATAAATCGGCAATTGTGATGAATCCTTCCGAAGGCCAAGCCGAATTTTACGACACACTTGCCGATAACATGAAGAACGCCTTGCCTGCTGAACTTTCAATAGCCTGGCCTGATTATACTCGCGGACATGCCATCGTGTGTGACGGCTACCGTACAAGGGATGACGGCCCTGATGAGTACCACCTCAACTTCGGATGGGGACCTTCTTCACCTGATCCCATCGTTACAGCCTGGTATGTGCTGCCCGAAGGGATGCCGGCCGGATACTCAATCATCAAGTACGGTATCGTAAGTATCGTCCCACCTGAGGGTACGAGTCCACCTCCTCAGGAACCCGAGTTAATATGGACCTACCAGACTCCGACGCCTATCCTTTCTTCGGCAGCAGTGGATGATGACTGGAACATCTATTTCGGTTCAGAAGACGACTATCTTTATGCTCTTTATCCGGATGGAACGTTGAAGTGGAGATGCCTCACCGGTGGCAATGTATCAGCCTCTCCTGCCGTAGGTTCAGATGGAACAATCTATGCCCCTTCTTACGATGGTCACGTGTATGCAATCAACCCGGACGGCACACTGAAATGGGAATACGATACCGAAACCATGAACTTGATCTATTCGTCACCGGCAATAGCTTCAGATGGATCAGTTTACTTCGGGTCCTTCGATGGAGGGATCTATGCCCTTTATCCGGAACCGGTCGAAGACGAATTACTCAAATGGCGCTACCAGACCGGCGATAACATCTATTCATCACCGGCTATAGATCAAAACGGCAATGTATATATAGGTTCGGCAGACAACTATCTTTACTGTCTTGATCCTGACGGAAACCTGAATTGGAGTTACCGAACCGATGGAATAATCGTATCGTCTCCTGCTATCGAAGTAGACGGCAACGTCTACTTCGGTTCCTACGACGGCTACCTGTATTCACTGTATCCAGACGGTTCCTTAAGATGGCAATGTTGGATCGGCTCTCAGATGTTCTCTTCTCCTTCACTCGGTCCGGATGGAACGATCTATATCGGCACCGATGATGCCACATTTTATGCCGTAACCCCTTCTGGAGATCTTGATTGGATATACTATACCGGAGGAGGCTACATCGCTTCTTCACCGGCAATAGGAGCAGATAGCACCATCTATGTAGGAGCGGGTGATTCCTATCTTCATGCCATAAGCCCTGACGGAATCGAAAAATGGCGCTATCAAACCAACGATGTTATCCATGCATCTGTGGCATTTGGCGAGGACGACCTTCTTCTCATCGGTTCTCGTGACGGTGTATTTTATGCCCTGGATGCGGAAACGGGTGGAATGAGTGCGGAAACCCCTTGGCCAAAATACCGACACGATGAGCGCAATACCGGCAATGTAGGTTATACTTCCGCGCCGCGTGCAGATTTCAGCGGCGTTCCTAAAGCGGGCCCAGTACCCCTTACCGTCTTATTCACCGATCTTTCCACCGGGGACCCCATTGCATGGCGGTGGGATTTCGGGGACGGCAGAACATCTACTACTCAAAACCCGGTCCACTTCTACGATTTGGAGGGATTGTATACGGTCTCCCTCCACGTAATCTACACTGACGGCGAAGATACCGAAACCAAGATCGATTACATCTACGTTGGGCCTATAGTGAACGCGGATTTCACGGGTACTCCTACCTCCGGTTATGTGCCTTTAGACGTAAGCTTTACAGATCTATCCACAGGTCATCCCACTACATGGCAGTGGGATTTCGGAGACGGCGAGGTCTCAAGCGATCAGAACCCGTCACATCGCTACGATCAGGAAGGAACCTACGACGTAAAGCTGGTTGCAGGTAACCAGGGCAGTGAAGACACCGAAATCAAACAATCATACGTTACTGTCTATCTGGAAAGAGTCGCAGATTTTGCAGGCGTTCCTTCCTCAGGCAGTCCGCCTCTAACCGTTGACTTTACCGATCTTTCCACCGGCAATCCCATTTCTTGGGATTGGGACTTCGGGGACGGAGAAACCTCTATCCTGCAGAATCCTACACATATCTACGAGTATGCCGGTAACTATACGGTGCGTTTGACCGTCACCTGGTCGGATACGGTAATAACCGTGACTAAGGATAAATACATAAGAGTGGGGGACGTACCCGTCGCCGATTTCGACGCCGATCCCTCGGATGGATGTATGCCCCTTTCAGCCAGATTCATCGACAAATCCTCCAACTACCCGGTCGTCTGGCGATGGGATTTCGGTGACGGCAGCACCTCTTCCAACAAAAACCCTTACCACCTGTATCAAGATCACGGCTCCTACACGGTAACCTTGATCGTATCTAACGCTTTGGGTGAAGATACGGAAATCAAGGAAGACTTCATCACCGTTAATGCTCCACGAATACTTCTGATGGAAGATCAATCCTTGGTTGCGGAGCTTTATCCGGATTCGACAATTACCCTTAGTTTCCACATCGCAGATACCAGCCAATGTCCCCTTTCTTTCATTATCACAGAAAGCCTTACCCCCGCACCACAAAAAGTACTTGAAGAATCTCGAATCATCGGTTCTCATACAGAGATTAAAACCGCTAAAAGTAAAATAAATAAGATCGTTTCTGCAACCACATTACGCACCCTGACACCTTCAACTGATCCTGTTTGTCCGGTTGAACCGGCTGGTCAGGCTGGTCCGACAAGCGGAGATCAACAACTAATCCCTACCCAAGGGTATCTGGATGTTTCCTGGCTCTCTCCCGCCCCAACCTCAGGCATGGTTCTGGGCAAGAACTATACCACCATCGAAGTCACCTTCGATGCCCGCGGTCTGGAAATCAACAATTACACTGCATGGCTGGTAATTGAAAGCGAAGACCCTTATCAACAATTCTCCTATGTATCTTGTACACTCAGCGTTATCCCGGTTCCCGGGATAAGTGAGGGTATCCTGGCAGTACCGACCCATTTCTTCCTGGAAGATATAAAGCCAAATCCGGTTTCCTCGAATTCCATGATCTCGGTTTCTTATGGGCTGCCTAAAGCAACCGATGTTCAGATTGCCGTCTACGACATAGGAGGTCGCCTTGTTAAGGCTTTAGTCGAGGGCCAGATGCCTGCCGGTTTTCACGAGGTGTCTTGGGATTGCAACGACATAAATGGACATAAGGTGCCAGCAGGTATCTATTTCTGCCGTATGCTGACAACTGAGTTCAAGGCGACGAATAAAATCATAATGATCCGGAGTGTAGGTCTTAGAGAAGAACAAACGGGGAATAATCCGAATAAGCCGTCAGGTTAGCGAGTCTTGAAGAAGTGAAATCCCCGATTGTATATCCAGGGGATAGCATTTAGACATCTTTTTACACTTCACCCTTGAGTTTTCATTTAAGATATTCGGAAACATTAAAATATATGATTTAGATCAGCGCCAGCATAGAGATGACCGGATATTCCCTTTTCTTTATCCTGCGCATATGCGCGCCTTAGATCGCATAGTTCTTGACAACACCGTCTTTGTCGTGTATAATAGGCATTATAGCCTGTGGTCTTATGCAGGATTACGAGTACAAGGAGGTTTTTATGAAGGATTTGGCCCAGCGGGCCGTTGAAACAGCACGACACGTAGGAGCAGATTATGCCGACGCACGCGTTTTAAGGATCCGCGATCAGCAAATTCAAGTCCATGACCTCTCTCCGAAAGCGATAACGGACTTGACCGATGCAGGGATAGGGGTACGTGTACTGAAAGACGGCGCCTGGGGCTTTGCCTCCATCAGCCGAATGGACAAACGCTCAGCCGAGAAGGTAGCTCGCGAAGCGGTAGCTGTAGCCAAGGCCTCAGCCCTTACCGCGAATACTAGCAAGGTAAAACTTGCCCAGGAGCCTGCCCACGTCGACAGATTCGAGACCAGCGTGGAGATAGATCCCTTTTCGATACCGATAAGTGATAAGGTAGGCATGCTCCTCGGGATAAACAGGACCATGCTTGGTGTTAAAGGGATCGTGAAGGCGGTCGCTTCCTGCCGAGCCAAACACCGCCATCAGTTCTTCGTCTCCTCCGAAGGATCGGAGATTGAAACCCTTATAACCACGGTTAGCGCTTCATATACAGCGGTTGCGGTGGGCAAGGACGACAGTCAGACTCGTTCTTTCCAGGAATATCCACTCAACAGGGGATGGGAACACATCCAATCCCTGAATCTTGAGGAGAATGCTGAACGTATCGCCGAGGAAGCGATGGCCAAGCTTTCGGCTGATTTCCCGACCGAAGGCAAGATTGATCTTATCCTTAACCCTACTCATCTTTCTTTAACCATCCACGAATCAGTAGGCCATGCTTCTGAGCTTGACAGGGTACTTGGATACGAAGCGAACTTCGCTGGTACCAGCTTCCTGACCCTGGATAAAAAGGAAACCAAGTTCCGTTATGGCTCGGATGCGGTCAGCCTGGTGGCGGATAACACTTTGGACGGCGGTCTTTCTTCTACCGGTTACGATGATGAAGGTGTTAGGTGTCAACGCTGGGACATAGTCCGCAACGGCGTGTTCCAGAACTATTCCTCGACTCGGGAGGTGGCGCCTGTTGCCGGTTATAAGCGCTCTTTCGGGTCTGGTAGGGCAGACAGCTATGCGTCTATGCCTATAAATCGCATACCCAATCTTCTGCTTATGCCCGGTTCCAAGAACATCTCACCTGAAGACTTGATGGCAGACGTAAAGAAAGGGATTTTGATAGAAGGACGGGGAAGCTGGTCAATTGATCAGCGCAGGCTTAACTTTCAGTTCGGTGGTGACCTGTTTTATGAGATAACAAACGGTAAGAAAACCAGGATGCTTCGTGATGTAATCTACCAGTCGATTACCCCTGAGTTCTGGGGTTCGGTCGACGGTGTAAGCGGTAAGAACTACTGGGAGCCTCAAGGTGTAATGAATTGCGGTAAAGGCGAACCCATGCAGATAGCGCAGATGACCCACGGCGCTCCGTGGATAAGGGTGCGTAAAATTAAAGTAAACCGGGGGAAGCAATGAACACAGAGTGGCTTAAGGAAACGATTGAACGCGTAGCCAAACAGAAGAAGGTGGAAGATGCAAGCCTCCTTTTGACTGCCGTGAACGAGAACCTCACCCGTTTTGCCGAGAACCGGATAACTCAAAACACCACTCGGCATCGGATTCATCTTACGGTTACGGTCTGTCACGAACGCCGCAGGGGTTCCTCCGAAACCTCTGACATATCTTCCCGAGGGGTCCTATCCTCCTTGCGTAAAGCCGAAGCAGCCGCCAAGACCTCTCCCGAAGACCCTGAGTTCATTCATCTTCCGGGATCTCAACGATACCTCAAGGTTAATACATTCTTCCCGCAAACCGCTCAACTCCCTGTCGATGCCAAGGCAAGGGTTATTCGTGAGATAACCTCGGAGGCTGCTTCTCGAAACCTGAATACGGCAGGTATCTTTCGTTCAGGTGATTACCTAATGTTGGCAGCCAATACCTGCGGGTTATTCGCCGAACATAGCTGGACCGAAGCCGAGTTTTCAGTAACCGCACGTACCGGTGACTCCTCCGGTTCTGCGGTCGCCGAAGAAGAGGACGTGACAAAAATTAATCCTCAGGCGTTGGCTATCGAGGCCTTCCGTACAGCTCAGATGAGCACTAACCCCAAGGAGTTGAAACCCGGACGATACAAAACGTTAATAACCGCCCGCGCTCTTGGCGAGATGATGCCCTTTATGATATTCCAGATGGACCGCAGGGCCGCAGACGAAGGACGAAGTTTCTTCAGAAGCAAACTCGGCAAAAAGATACTCTCCAAGAAGATAAGTATTGTTTCTGACCCTCGAGACCCGCTCAACCTCGGTAACCCGATTGATACCTACAACGACGCGGTGGCACGCCAAAAATTCCCTATAATCGAGGAAGGTACGTTGACGAATCTCTGGACCAGTCGCTACTGGGCGCGCAAGCAGCGTACACCTTTCGTCTCCGTTCCATACTCCTTCTCCATGAGCGGCGGCAACAAAACCCTGGATCAACTCATCAAACGTATCGATCGAGGTCTGTTGGTGATGCATCTGTGGTATATTCGTTACGTAAACCCCATGGACATAATCCTGACCGGAACAAGCCGTGACGGGCTGTTCTTTATCGAGGACGGCAGAATAAAGCATGCAGTAAAGCACATGCGATTCAACGACTCACCGATGCGTATCCTCAAAAATCCATCCGCCCTGGGAACACCTGAACGCAGGGGCGGGTCGATGCTGCTCCCGTCAGTGATGGTCGGCGACTTCAACTGGGCTTCAGGAACCACTTTCTGATACCCACCGCGACGGACAAAAACTTCCACCTGACTTATATGCGACGGTAACGGGCTGTAACTAGTATTAATCGTTAAAACAAGCACAGAGTCTCCAGTCAATGTTTGTTTATTTGACAGGGTAGAGAATCTGTTCCACACACCAATTCCGTTCCTCTGTGCGCTCTGTGTCCTCTGTGTTTTTATCCTCTAGTCAGATAAGCTTGACTTCTCAAACTCAAGGCTTAGAATCCTTTGATGAGTGCCTTTAACACCTTTGCTGACCCACAGGAATGGAAGTAGCCTTATACCCGCCAAAACTCATTGACATCCTGATATTTTCCGCACTTCTTCTGTGTACGGCTTTCATATTCATCTTTTCAGCCAGGCGTACACTTAAATTAATCAGGTTCCTGCGGCCGTTTCGTATCCTACACTACACAGGCTTCGCCGCAGGAGGAGTGGTGATGGGTGCGGTGATAGGTGATAGCCCTTTAGATATTTATCTGTTGTTTTACGTGATTCTCGCGGTGGTGACCGCTTTCCAGGGTGCGGTGTTCTTAAACGACATCTTCGACGCCGAGATCGACCTCTTGGCCGGGAAGAAGACACCTTTTTCCAAGGGTATCATCTCTATAAAAGGTTCTTACGTCCTTGCCGCAGGTCTGGCGGTCTTTTCCTTGCTGATTGCCTCCAGGTGCGGATTCTGGCCCTTTATCTTCCTTCTTGCAGCCCACGTAATATCCCTTTTCTACTCGACGCCCATACTCAGGCTCAAGCGATTCTACCCCTTGAACGTTTTTCTGCTGGCGCTTGCCGGGCTGGCGGTGATGTATTCAGGATTCTCTTCTCACGCCGACTTCAGGAGCTTCCCGATAAGGATGCTCATCCTTGTGCTTGTTACCCTGACCGCGACCTTCGGCACCAAAGATATGGCCGACGTGGAGGGTGACCGGGAGCGAGGTATTCATACCCTTTTTACTATCCTCGGGATGAAGGTCGGTCGCTGGGTCAACGCAGGCCTCGTTCTTACGGCATACCTGGCTACACCGTTGATCTTAGGTTATCTTAAGCTCTACTGGGCAGCCATACCTGCAGCCCTAGGAACGGCATTGGTTGTCCTTACGAAGAAGTTGAGGGAATGGATAATCCTTCTCATCTACGTCTTATTCGGGTTAGTGATCCTCGTTCTCATCGCACTCGGTGAAATTTTCTAAAAAAACCGACCTGAAGGTCGATCCCTACACTCAACTGTTTCTAGTGTATTACTGTTACCTTCCTGACCGTTTTGAAACAGGACGTTGAAAGCCTTAAGAAATAGACACCTTGAGTCAGGTTTCTTGTATCCCAGGTTACCGAATGCTCCCCGTTTCCCAGTATACCTGAGGATAACGACGCAACACTTTTACCCGCAACATCGTATACGCTCAGTTCGTAGGTCGTTTCAGATCCTAAGGCGAAAGTGATCGTCCAAAGGTCAGAGCTTATTGGTAAAACCTGGATGCTGGAGTTCGATACCGGGTCTTCTGCAACCTCGTTCGAGAATATGATTTCCTGGAGTGGAGGATGGCTGATATTATTGCCTTGTGCGTCGGTGACCCAGAATGTTATCAAGTAGGCATAAGGAACGTCTACTACAGAGGCAAACACGGCGTCAAAGGTATCGTGAGGGGTAAAAGTATGCGATCCCAGGGAATCTTCGTAGATAACCGCCAGGGTGCTTGAATCCATCATGTCCTCTATCGTGCAGTGGAGTATTACATCCGGAGTCTCGACACCAAGACCTTCGGCAAACAACGCCTCAGGCGAAAAAGGCGGGTACATCCCGTAGTCGGGTACTATCATCTCATACGGGGTTACATCGTAACCTTCGGTTGTAAAGTTCTTGTCCTTGGTGTCTCCGGTTTGAGGTGCCTCTACCCTGAACCAGGCGTTGTAATCTTTTCCTCCTTCGGGCACGAACTCACGGAATTCGGCTGAGGTGTTGCCGCCGTAGCAGGGGAAATTCGCCAGCACGTCCTCGTAAACGAACTCGAAGGTTTCTAAATCCTTGATCCTGCAGGTAACCTTGGCGTTCACCGTATAGCTGGCATTGTTATTTATCACGCATTTGGGCTTGAATCCTTCTCCGCCCTCCTCGACGTCGAATGGCCTTTTTATCTCTGCAATCTCGAGCTCCGCGTACTGGGCAAAAAGCCCGTTAGCCAGGGCTGCTATCATAAGGACAAGGGTTGAAATCACATTTCTCTTCATTTATCTCCTCCTTTCAGGTTACTTTTTTAATGGCTTCGACCTTCCAGTAAGAAGGCAAACGCCCTCAAGTTTACGTTGAAACCTTACTTACAAGGTGGTGTTTGTCAAGCTCAGTCTATGACAACCGCCTTTCTCGCAGCCTCGAACTCTCCTGCTTCCATACGAATCAGGTAGACGCCTGAGGATACCTTGTTTCCCGCATCGTCCGTGCCTGACCATATGCAAGAGTAAGAGCCGGGCTCGAAACGCCGCTCTGCAAGCGTGGCAACCTTGAGACCTGTTGCATCGTAAACGCCCAGTTCAACGAACCCTGATTGAGGTATGGAAAACATCACGTTACACTTCCGACCTTTAGGGTTAAACTCTGTTACCCTTAACGAAAATCTTGGAGACGGCTTTATCTCGGTTTCTGCATCCTGTGGATATATGGACTCTATCATCTCATCATTCGTTGGGCATTCGTCACCTTCAAACTCTGTTTTGAATTCAAATCTGTACTGGTGATTTGCACGTGTGGCGAAGGAAGGGAAGGTGACATCGACAACGTAGGGTAAGTCAAGCTCACTTCCTCGCCAGTTAAGGGTATAAACCTCCTGAATATTGCGCCATACTAAAGAATCGGGTTCCATATCCACGTCGAAGATCTGGAGGTCGACGTAAATCTCCTCTGCTTGCTTAAAGCCGAAGTTTTCAACCGTTGCGACGCATGTGTATTCGGTTTCGGGCCCGTAATTGTCGGATACCCAGCCTGACGGATCATTTGCAAGGCCAACCAAGCCGACGTCATAGGAAAGCAAGGCAATTGAAGTTTCCTGCAGGGTGTCGTTTTCCCGGTTCTGGTCCTGGGCCAGTAACACAATGCCCGTAACCTCGTAGTGTGTACCGACAAAGTCAATGTCCGGCGGGCCGCCGAACATCTCTTCCCAGTCTTCACATGCACCTACAGGCAGCCACAACGGAAAGATAACCTCGGCTGTGTCGCTTTCAGGCGTTATCCCGCCGGCAAAGCCGATGCGTTCCAGGTTCACCGTTTCATTATAGATTGTCTTTTCTTCTTCATCCACTATCTTCAGCATTACCGGCACGTTCTCTTCGGCAGCGTTTCCGAGATTGACTATCTTGAGTACGGGTATGACAGAAGCGCCGTCCTCTACCCAGTGCTCGGGTAATACAATTTCGTGTACTGTAAGATCGTGGATTTCCTGTGCGTAGCCCAGTGTTTTCCCCATCAGCACCACCCCTATAATACAGATTAACGTTTTCATTCGTCCTCCTTGTAAGTTATTATAGATACAATTTAGTCGATAACAACCACCTTTCTCGTAGCCTCAAACTCATCAGCTTCCATACACACCAAGTAGATACCAGCGGAAACCTTACGGCCTCGATTGTTTTTGCGGTCCCAGGTGACAATATGGCGACCAGGTCCCTCTATGCCTTCCACCAAGGTCCTAATAAGTTTGTCGCGGACGTCCCAGACTGTCAGGCTGACATGCGTAGTCCAAGGTATTGCATAGGATATCCTGGTCGAAACAAAGACTGAGTCAGGAACTATAGACTCCAGCATGTACGCATATTCAATACACTCCTCGACGGTTGCCATATTGACGTTTGTGGTATACTTGTCGTTCTCAGGGTCTTCATCGTCGTCAAGTTCAGTACGGCACTCGAACCTGAACCAATCGTCACTCGGCACGTTGAATACAGGAAATCTGACCTCAATCTGGTCGGATTCACCGATGCTTCGTTTTTCCAATCGCCCGACGACTTCTGTATCCTGCCATACCAGAGAGTCAGGTTCCATTGTTACGTCGTATATCTTGAGACTCACCTGGACGTCGTGCTGGGGTTCCGAGCCGAAGTTTTCTACCGCGGCAACACAGGTGAACTCGGTTCCCTCAGGATAGGAATCTGTCCAGATGTTGTTCCATTCGTGCCCTTCCTCGTTGGTAAGGTCAATCACACCGACATCAAGTGATAGGGCGGTGTATGATGCAAGCAGGAATACGATAGTAATGCCAGCGATAAGATGTCTCATTCTTCCTCCTCTATTGATCGGTTCTTCTTAACCGGACTAATCTATTATAACCACCTTTCTTGTTGCCT
>JAFGSK010000012.1 GCA_016934635.1 Caldifarciminota bacterium | reverse complement strand
GGATCCTCCTTTGTAGTTTTTTCCTGATTATACTTATCAGGTTTTGGATCCGCTATCCTATTTTCAACAGGCTATGGGACATCCCCTGTTATCACACCGCATTGACCTGCACCGAAAACCGGTTAAAATACCTCAAATGGAACGAACCTGCTGCGGTGAATTGACACTCCGGCATGTTTCCGAACCCGTGCGTTTATGTGGCTGGGTTCACAGGCTGCGCGACCTGGGAGGGGTTACGTTCATGCATCTCAGAGACCGATCCGGTCTTGTTCAGGTTGTATGTAACCCCAAGAAGGTTGCAGAAGTAAGCAGTCTACATGCCGAGGACGTGATCGAGATTCAAGGCACTGTTACCGCTCGTCCTGCTGATCAGACCGACGAGCGCATTGCCTCAGGCGAGGTTGAGGTTCAGGCTGAAGCCCTTACCGTACTCAACAGGGCAAGGGACCTGCCGTTCAGCGTCGAGCGGGAGGAATTGCTGCCCTCAGAGGAAATGCGTTTACGCTATCGTTACCTTGATCTGCGCAGACCTCAGATGACCGCTTACATTGGGCTACGTCACGCCCTGATGCAGCTTGGACGCAGCTACCTTGCTGAAAAGGGATACTGGGAGATAGAAACCCCTATCCTTGCCCGTTCAACGCCTGAGGGTGCAAGGGATTTCCTGGTTCCTTCACGGTTACTCAAGGGTAAGTTCTATGCACTACCCCAGTCCCCGCAGCTTTACAAGCAGATACTCATGGTATCCGGGATGGATCGCTACTTCCAGTGGGGGCGCTGTCTTAGGGATGAGGACTTGCGTGCGGACCGTCAACTCGAGCACACCCAGGTCGACATCGAGACCTCCTTTGCCGAGGAGCGAGACATCCAGCACCTTGTGGAGGGTTTATTCCACTTGTGGGTGAAGGAAATCAAGAACCAGTCCCTGGAGATTCCATTTCCAGCCATTACTTATTCCCAGGCAGTGGAGCGTTACGGCACGGACAAGCCCGACATACGTAACCCGCTTGAACTCGAGACGGTTACAGAAAGGTTCAAGGGATCGGAATTCCGCATTTTCGCCGATATTGTTGAGAAGAAAGGAACGGTGCGTGCCCTGCGGTTCAAGGACGATAGACGGTTTTCAAGGAAAGACATCGATGAGCTTGCAGAAGAGGTAAAGCCCTTCGGATTCCCTGGGATTGCCTGGGTCAAGAAGCAGGAAGGAAATCTTTCCGGTCCGTTATCGAAATTCATGAACGTCCAAGAGCTTGCAGAAGGCGAGCTTGAACTGACCCTTGCCGGAACCGAGAAAAAGCTCCTCAACCAGGCGATGAGCAGATTGAGGGACATGTGCGGGAGGAAGCTTGGATTGGTTGATGAGGATCAAATGTCTGCATTGTGGGTAACCGACTTCCCGCTGTTTGAGCTTGATGATGAAACAGGCAAGATCGTGCCTGCCCATCACATATTCACCTCACCGCAGGCCCAGGATCTCAAATATCTGGATACCGATCCCTTAAAGGTAAGGGGCAGATTATTTGACGTGGTTCTCAACGGATGGGAGTTGGGGTCAGGATCGGTTCGTTGTCACGAAAGGAACATGCAGGAAAAGCTTTTAGGTATTGCAGGGCTTGATCCGGCTCATTTCGATTTCTTTCTTAAGGCCCTTGATGCCGGAGCCCCGCCTCACGCAGGAATCGGCATGGGATTCGACCGCATTGTGGCGATATTTGCCGGTCTGGACAGCATCCGCGACACCATAGCATTCCCCAAAACGGCCTCAGGTCAAGGTCTTATGGAAGGTCAGCCCGCAGAGGTAACCAAACTCCAGATCGAGGAGCTTGGAATAAGCATTGCCCGCCCCAGGAGGAAGAAGAAATGATAAAAAATGACATAACCATCATAGTGGTCTCCGGCGAGAAGCAGGAACCCCGCCGCCTGCATTTCTCCAGGAAGTTCTTAAACATCGCCCTTTATACCATTATATTCTTGGCTACCGTAGGCCTGGTTCGCCTTGGCTTCTATGCCAATGAGATAGTAACCCTGCGGCCGATGAGTGTTGAGAACATAGATCTGCACACTGAAAACGACTCCCTTTACGTTGAGTTGAGTGGACTGCACTTTTCAAAAGACAGTCTCCTAAACGAGGTAGAAACGGAACGTGTATCGCATGCCAGACGTTTGGCCGAGGTGACAGACGAACTGGAGAGACTGGAGAACTTCGTAACAGATCTGAAGATACTTGCCGGATACAAACTGAGCAAAGAAGATGCGCAGAAACTTCCGTCCACCAGCGATGCCGAATCACCGGACAGCCTGGCAATCGGTGGTGCGGATATAGAAACAGAATCCTATCTTGAGGGACTCTTGAAAACCCCTCAGGACAGCCTGGGTTCAACCATCGATAACGAGGCGGTGACCCTGGCAAAGTCGTTGCGTGAAAAGCGCAATGACCTGAGGGACCTTCGAAACTTCCTGGAAAAGAAAGCCACGCTTCTTGAGGGTCGTCCTGTGGGATGGCCGACATCGGGTATTATCTCCTCACGTTTCGGACCCAGGGGTAGGGGTTTTCACTCGGGTATCGATATAGCAAATACGATAGGAACCCCTATCTATGCCACCGGAGACGGGGTCGTTACCTTCAAGGGTTACGTTGGAGCGATGGGTAAAGAGGTTGAGATAAACCACGGTAGCGAGTTCACTACCGTATACGGCCACCTGTCCCGTTACGGGGTGGATATTGGAGACAGGGTGGAGCGGGGCGACATTATAGGCTACATCGGGAATACAGGCAGATCAACCGGCCCGCACCTGCATTACGAAGTAAGAGTGAACGGCGTTCCGGTCGATCCCTGGCCCTACATACAGAAGGAAGGGGAGTAGTTCCTAATCTGTCTAAGGGAAGATCTTCTAAGATACTCGTATCAGGATGTCTTATGGGACTGGTGTGTCGTTACGACGGAACCAGACGGAAGAGACCTGCAAGGATTAAGAAGCTTTTAGAGGAAGACGCATGTCTGGTTCCTGTGTGCCCTGAGCAGATGGGCGGCCTGCCTACCCCCAGGTCGAAGAACCATCTGACATGGAATGAAGATATACCCGAAGTTATCAACGAACAGGGCAGGGACGTTACCGGAGAGTTCGTACGAGGCGCCCAGGAAACGCTTAATATAGCGCGTTTGACCGGTGCAAGACACGCGATCCTGAAGTCAGGCTCCCCGTCCTGCGGAAAGGATGGGGTTACGACCAGGCTTTTGAGGAAGGAAGGGATTCAAGTAGAGGTTATCGATGCTCCACGAGAGTAGAAAGCTCTCTAATTCTTTGTTTTTGGAGACTCTCCGGAATGTTTATCGAACCGTAGATTAACTCCATAACTAGCATCACACAAGAATCAAAAACAAAATGCAAATGCTGAGTTTAAAATGAGCGATCTGGCCTGCAGTTAGCTGTGGGCTGTAGGCCGTCAGCTGTTAACGGCAGGCGGTCAGCGATGTGTTTGTGTGCTGCAGATGATCTGGTCCGATTCACTCTCCTGAATAGAACACCAGGCTAGACAAAAAAGGATCAGGAAGTAAGCTCCTTAAAAGGTTCGTTCAACTCCTCTGTACCGGGCAGAACGAATTTGGAATCGCGTATTATTTCGATTCTTTCATCACTCTTGGCAACAACCGTAATAGACCCCAGAGAAGAGTAGGGGATCGTAATGTCTGCGTGCTGGTAGGTGTAGGCCTGTGCAGGATCGGTCTTTCTCGCAATACTCTTTTCGTTATCCCTTGCCGTGATCTCCTTGTTATCCAGTTTGTTGAACACCGGAATATCCTCTCCCCTGGCAAAACACGTATCCCCCACTGCAAAGTGAGGTCCCATCTTCTCGATAATCAAAACCGGCAGAACGTCCAGTATGTCGTGCTTGCGGGCGATAACGTAAGCCAGGGTGTTGGTTCCGATTGCGAATTCACCCATGGGCAAGGTCTTGTGGGGAAATAGGAGGTTTTCCTCAATGAACTTCCTGTTATCCTCCTTGTTTTCGAAATTACTGCATGAGTAATCCGTGACGTAGCCGTCCTTGAAGGTAAGCCTCAAATCGGCATACTTTAACTGTTCGATATAGGCTTCCTCGACGTGCAGGATTCCGTTTGTACCTTTCAATTGAGGCGAAGTATACACCTCCCCCACAGGTATGTTGATGTCGGCCCCGCAGTTTACGAAATTGGTATGCTTGAAGGGATCCTTCAACTCCTGCATCTTGACTACCAGGTCTGTTTCGTTATCACCTCTACCCTTCACACGCACGTAATCCGCCTTGTCCAGAGCTTGGATAATCGTCTGCTGAATCCCTTCATACTTATCGGTATCCAGCATGTTTACTTCCAAAATATCCTCGAATATCTCCCCGAAGCCCTCCCCTATCTCCGGGCTTGGAAATGCGACGATGGTAAAGCTGGTCTCTTTCTGGGGCACGTACTTATCCCTTTCACGAGCGAGACTACCCTGATGCGTCATCAACAGTTTTTGCTGGGCCTCTGAGAAGCGCAAAAGTTCCGCTTTGGGTTGGGGTTTGAACGGAGACTCACCGAATTTCTCTATTACAGCGACACCTGAAGACTTATTCATCATCTTACTGCATTTCTCGAAGGCCTGGGCAAAGTTTTGTTCAATCAGTTGAGTGTAGGCTTCATCAAGGTACAAAGCGTTGTCGAACTTGTGATCGTAATCGTACTGTTTGTTGGGTCTTGTGGAAAGCACGTAATTCTCCACGGACTCAAGCCCGTATTCTTTGAGTTTCTCAATCAGCTCCCGTACTAGATGCTCCTGTCCGAGGTTGAAAACGACACTCACCGTTGATTTCTTACTTATATCCTTGTTATCCCTTTTGAATCCTTCCACGTATGCTTTAGCAATCTGGCGAGCAAGCTTCTTGACCTTACTGGATGGGTAGGCGGTAAAGAACTGAGCGGTCTTTATCTCGTTGTCACTCACGTATCTGCCGTAAGCAAAAAGATAGCGTATATCGTCAAGGTCGCTTTCCAGAACTATACTTTTGTTGTATCCGAAATCTGAAGAGAACTCTTCGGTGGTGCCGCGAACGGCATCTTGAACTGAGTGCTCACGGCGTAACCGGGTGATTATTTCTTTAAGTGTTTCGTAGTCAAGTTGGTTGTTATCGACGAAATCGAAGGCTTCGCTGAACAGTCGATTGAACCTTTCCATCTTGAATATGCGGTGATAGAGGGCATGATTGATGTTCTGACGGAACAATATATAGAAATAAGAGAAGAGCTGGCCAAACTTATCCCCAAAGAGTTTTACAGAATAGGTTGGATTGGCGTAGCTTTCCTCGTAGTTCGGAGTGAACAAGTCGGCATAGAAGCTTTGATTCTCTTCCCTCAGTTCCTCGAAAGTGCGCTTCGTGAAATAATCTTCACCGACCTTTGTTTCATACTCGGCTAACCTTAGGATGAAAATACCGGTGTAATTAAAGAAACGGTAGTATTCCTTCTTCTGACCAGCGTTAGCGTAGCCTTCGGTCTTGCTACAAATCTTTTGGATATCTAGCAAGGTCTGCTCATAGCTGTCGCGGACCTTCTCGTTTTCTTCCCTGTAATACTTTTTTAGATCAAACATCAAAACTCCTGAACTTTTTTACGGTTTTAGCCAACTCTCGATAACGCCATTATAGGCTACTCCTTAACACAGTCAAGAAACCTTTACTATATGACGCCAAGGTCTCCCGAATGTGAATGAGGTATTCCCTTAATCCCTGAATCTTCCCGTTACTTCAACACTACAAACTTGCGGGTCAGTTCCTGGTTACCTGACTTAAGAAGAACGAAGTAAACCCCTGAGGGTTGGCTTTGCCTGTCCCATTCTATCGAGGCTGCGCCTCGAGGTTCAGGTGTGGTTGTAGTCTCGTACACCCTGCGACCGAGCTTATCGAATATCGCCAGTGCCAGGGTTTCACTGCAGCCTGAGACCTTGAAGACACAGCTTCTGTCTTTGGGGCCCGGCGATGTCTCAAGCTTCAGGGGCTCATGTATCGGCCTACTTTCAGCAACATCTTCAGGTTCAACCATCGAGATGGTCCCGGAAACCACCTCACCCATCCCTGGATGGTTATTAAAAAATACCAGATAACGCGCCTGGTTCGCGGGTAAGGCAATTGTAAGGCCCTTCTCGCCCTCGAACGAAATGCGCTTGTATGTTGCGAACTTCTCCTCGGCCAGGAAATCCACCAGACCCTCGTAGTCAGTCACAATGAAATCCGTCAGTTTGCCTGGGGCGAACTTGACTGCGGCCTTACTCTTTACCTCCTCAGAGTATACGTAGGTCGGGCAACGTGCCAGATCGTACTCCGCGTTAACCTCGAGGTATAGAGCCACATCACCCAAGGGATCAGGTGTTTTAGGTTCGGTATCAAGTATCCTGGGCTTTGCGCCGAAACTCACCGTACACGCGGTAAAGAAATGCTCGCCTGTAAGAGCCGAGGCGGAGTCTATGACTCGTCCCAACTCATCCCACCCCACCATCACATAGTAGTTTTGTCCTTCTCCAAGCGTCGTGGTAAAAAGACCGTCGCGATCGGTTATCCCTCCAAATCCGGCGATTTTCACAAGGGTTTTCCAGCCTTCACTGCGAAGTTTCACTTCGGCTTCTGGTACCGGGTTCCCCTCAGTATTGTATACGGCTACTGTCAGGGTGCAGCAGTCGGAGTAGGTTTCAATGGCACTCCACTGGTATCCGTCGGTCCTCCAGTTCCAGATCATTGAGCAGTATTTCCCGCCGCCCCGGCTATTGTCGTAGGCACAGCCCGAGTCCGCGGCATGGGTCACGCCTCCACCCAGATCAACCTGACAAGGGTACCAGCCAGGGCCTGTGCTGAAAGCGTCATCCGGCCACCAGAAGGCGTTCCATACGTGGTCTTCGTTGATGTCCATAACACCCAAAGCCGGAATCATCCCCGTTCGAAGCCCGGCACAGAATAAATCCTGGCACTCACCGCAGTTACCGTCGTGGTCCGTAGCCAGTTGGTTGGGTTGAACCGGACGAGGTGACGTGGCGCTGCGAGGCAGGATTCGAGAAACCCACCAGCCTATGGCGTCGATTGCACCCATATCCGTTGAATGCTCACGGTCAGCCGGCCATACTTGCCTTACTCCGTCCCATACAAAGCTGATATCTTTTAGCACATCCCGCAGAAGCGGGTAAGGATCGCCTTCAGGGTTTTCGGTATAGGAAACAGTTCCGTTGTTGTAGTAAAGGTACTCCCGCCAGAACTTCTCGTAGATGATCTTGGGCAATTCATCGGTAATGCGGGGCATGATAACGTACCAGTAGTATATCTCTCGTGGTATCTCGATTGTAGAACCGTCGGAGTTTTTGTATCGGGTGGTCGAGTAGTAGTCTTCGTCGGTTTCCGGGTCACCGTAATCGACGATCTCCACATATTGCAACTCGTTATCAATAGCATAAAGTGAATCGAGATTCCGGGCCAGGATACCCAGATCCATACTGCCCAGTCGGGACGGAGCCAGATAGGCGGCTTGAAAGGCTATCTCATCGCGAAAACGAGGATCGATCGGATTGAGTATCATATCTGCAATAATACCCTGTACACCAGGGGTGAGTTCGATGAGGTTGTTGATAAGATCGAATCTTAACCACTCGGGGCAGGCGTCGATCGCAGGCCATACCTCTTCGACCAGTGGATAATCCGGGGCTAAGGTATCGGCAATACTCATGCCCGCAGGATCGCAGCGAACCACGTAAGCGGTATTTGCCGGTAAGAAAACTGAAAAGGTCATTTCGTCATAGGTTTCACCATCGTATACGACTTTTAAAGGCTGGAGTTGCACGTATTCTGACCAATCTTCAGTAGCTGTCCACTGCTCACCAACCGTAGTAATACCAGCTTCTTCCCGATTCGGCCCCCCTGCGGCAATCAGGGAAAGCAAAAGAGACAACCAGATCATAATATCTCCTCCTTGGTTTTTACTAAAGATAAGTAACCTTACCCCTAGGATACATTTTGTCAAGCCTGAATACCTGATAAAAAAAGGACGACTGCATCCAGTCGTCCTTTCATAAATTCTATCTTCCGTTTCAGTGCAGGAGTACCACCTTGCGTGAGAGAGTATTACCACAAGACTTTAACTGAACGAAGTAACAGCCTGTAGGCATGCCGCTAAGGTTCAATCTGGCTTCTCCTTTAGCGGTATTAAGCTCAATACCTGTAATCCAACATCCCAGAGCGTCATAGATGTCGAGTTGTCCTCGAGGAGAAGGAAGTATATAAGATGCACTAATATAACCGTTGCCGATAGTTGAAATCTCAAACACTGACGAGATTACCTGCTCCTGTTCGGTTACGCCGGTAGAGCTTGCCGGACCAAGCCAGTCAAGGGCTTTTTCCAAGAGGTCATTGCGTGATGAAGCATTGTCAATACCTTCAAAACCAAATGCAAGGTAAACAATCTTGTAGGATCCTGCTTCTGTACGAATAGCGGCTATGTCTCCTGTAGAGTACTTGAATATAGCCGTAGCTGAGGCATCGTAAGGTGATATCTTGCTGGGGTTGTCCTGATTGTTGGCCCCATCACCACCTTCGATGTTAAAGCTCATACCATTCGTGATAGGGTCCCCTGCAACACCGGATATTGAGGTGTTCTCCGAGTTGAAGTGTATGTAGTTGGCGTGAATGTAGTCATTATAGAACATCTTACTTTCCCAGTCGGAATCCGGGCCGCTGAGATTGTAACCGATGTTCTGCCCGGTCAGGAAGAGCTTCCCCCCTGCGTCAAGATAGGATGCAAGGAGGTCTTGATCTTCCGTATTCAATGTCGTTACATAGTCGTCACCTGTGCACCAGATAAGCACCGGGGTTTTGGTCGGGGAAAGATTATCGAGGTTAAACGCCCCGTAACTGCAATCCCAGACCGCATAATATGCACCCATTACGTCAAGTGACGCAGCAAGGTATTCATCGTAATCGGCACCCACATCATCGTCAATAACGATGTAGTCAGCGGTATTTGTCAGAATGTGCACCGGGATTTGCTGTTCTTCTTCATTGCCGGAAGAAACCTCGATGATAAGCTCACCATCGCCTGAATTCCCGTTGGGATTCACCTCTATCATGTAATCTGCTTTTGCACCAGGGTCAAGCGTAACGCTGGAATACGCAACAGGTTCAACAAGATCTGCACTCCAACCGGAAGGCAGCCCTGTATCGTCCAGACTAACCGTGAACTCATCGGATAAATTCCCTACATTGGTTACAAAAAACGAAGTGCTGAATGTACCAGAGGGTGCAATTCGCTCGATACGAGAACCAGCCATATTGAGTCGAAAATGATAGTCCGGTTTGGGATAGGATGAGCCAACCTGTAGAATCTCCTTGGTACTGTTTATCTGCAAGAAGGCTACAGCGTGCAGGTTGCCCGAATTCCAACCCTGCTCAACGTCAAAGGTCTCTTCAAAGACTTGTTCGGAGCCTTCGGCAGTTATCGTTGCGTTACCTGCATCAACAATTCTTCGAGTTACGTTGGTTATCTCTCCTCCGATATCGTCCTCGGTAAGACCTATCCATAACTTGGGTTCAGTACCCGAGTAACCGTCGTGAAGTTTTACTGTTGCTGTAGCAGTTGCCTTGCCACCGCCAACATCCAGTCCCACTTCGATCCCGAAAGGGGTAGTTTCTCCCATAAGAAGCCCGGAAACAACAGGATCGTAACGCGAGCCGTCGGCAGTGGTTTCCCCTCCGCCGGTGACTTTTACGGTCCCATTGAAGAAACAGGAAGGATATCCGGTCACATTGTAGTAATTATCTCGACTATCGGCTTCAGGATTACTTAAATCTCCTGAGTTATTATAGTAGCGCATACACACAAAATCAGAAGCCGGATACCTGCTTTTCATAACCTCAAGACCGTCATAGGCATAGGGACACCATCCACACCACGTACCGGTAGCAAGTTCCGCTAATACGTTTACAGGAATCATTCCTGCAGAAAGGAAAAGTGGAACAAAGAACAGAAAAACTATCGATTTCTTCATTTATCCTCCTTTAGAATTGTGTCTAGGTGAAAGGATGCTTAAGAAATATGATTTGTCAACCCCTTAAATATCACCTTCTTCCGCCTTGACAAAAACCAGGTTTGGCTTAGAGTTCATACATGAAGGTGGGATTCGGGTTATTAGGAGCCGGAAGCCTTGGACTCAGCCTTGCCAGCGTCCTTGATAAAACCCTGGGGCGAATCACCGGAGTATACGACACCGATGAGACCGCACAGAAAAGAGCCGTTATGGTTCTTGAATGCCAGGTACTTTCCGTAGAAGACCTGGCTAAATCCTCTGACGTTCTTCTCTTTGCAGTACCCGACGAACAGATAGCACCCTTGTTCAAAAGCATCCCTCCACGTGCCTCTGAAACCGCCCTTCTGGTTCACTTCTCAGGCGTTCTAACCAGCGACATATTCGGCGAGACACCGATGAGGTTATCCGCACATCCGGCCATGACCTTCCCCCAACCTCGAACCCAGACCAACGTTTTCAAAGACGTTATATTTGCCCTTGAGGGAACCGAGTGTGCGATAGATATATTCGAACCAGTTTTAGAAGAAATCGGCGCCCGTTCTTTCTCCGTATCCCCAGATGACAAACCGCTGTACCATGCAGTATGTACGATGTCTTCCAATCTATTGCTTGGACTTTTGAATGCGGTAAATCAACTGAAAACCAAAACAGGGATTGATGACACCATTTTGGAGAAGGTTATCCTGGATCTGGCCCAAAGCTCTATAAAGGATGCTCAAGCACAACCAACCCTTGCCGCTGCCCTGTCAGGTCCTATAATCCGCGGAGACAAATCCAGTGTGGCTCTGCACCTTAATGCTCTCGAGCGTTTCCCTGCCCAGAGAAAACTCTACCGGATGCTCTCGCAGTGGGTGCTTGAATTGGCGAAAGAAAAAGGGCTTTCTAAAAGCAATGCCCAGGAGATAGAAGAACTTTTACTTCGCTAGGATAACGAATTCAATCCGGCGGTTGGCGTTTTGCCCTCTTCGTGTACGATTATCCCCTATAGGTCTGGTTTCACCGTAGCCCTTGGCTACAAGGTGTGAAGGATCTATACCCATATCAACCAGCCACTTCTTGACAGCCTCTGCTCTGCTCTCCGAAAGCTTCATGTTCACCTCATCGTCCCCGATGCTGTCGGTATGCCCTTGAATCTCCATGTACACACTCGGATTAAACTTGAGAAAGTTGAGTACTTGCTCCAATGCCGTAAAACTCTGAGTCGATATTATCGCGCTCCCCGGATTAAACAAAACATTATTGAATTTGGCATCGTATGTTGCAGGTTCTTCAGAAGATGTTTCTTCGATTATTTCCGGCTCTTTAGTCATCGTATCCGGTGTTTCTTCTTCAGTTACAGCGGTAATGGCGACCTCGGCAGTATCAGTTACATCGACCGGCTCAATAATTTCAATAGACATTGTATTCTCGACCGGTTCAATTGATAGAAACGAGTCTACAGGTTCTTTGGTCGGGATAAACTCTGTCGAATCTTTTACAATTGCTTCACTAACAGATACTACAGTATCCAGTACAATATCCAATTCCTTGAATGAACCGTTAACCAAGGATATCTCTAATTCACGAACAATATATCCTTGTTTAGCGACCGAGACCGTGTAATCACCTGGAGGAATAGAAGCCTTGAAAACACCCAAGGCATCGGTTCTTACAACCGTCGATATTTCAGTGCCGGTCATATTTACATCTACATCGGACAAAGGATTTCCGGAACCAGCATCCTTCACCGAACCTGCCACGTGAGCCTGAACAAGTTTTTCTCTAGCCAAGGCGAAATCGAGTACCTTTTCGTCGGCTTCCTGTAGGATGACGCCTTTCTCCTTCCATTTATAGCCCTTGCTCTCCGCCCTGACCCTGTAAACGCCAGGGTATAGTTTTATCTCGTAATTCCCTGATCCGGAGTCACTGCATATTGGTTCTACTTCATGCTCCGGGAATTTAATTATGGCGGCAAGCGGCTGAGCCGTCGATTCATCAATCACCCGACCCACAAGTCTAGCCATCTTGGCCTTGGGAGGGGCAAATAGATCGAAGCCTGCCGAGACGCCCAACTCCACCTTCCATAAAGGTACTACCTCACCGATACCCAAGGGTAGGGCGAAATCAAAGGTCCATCCTTTCATCCGAGTCATACTGTAACGAACCAAAGGGGTTATCTGTAATGCATCGAATGAACTCATATCGTCAAGGTGAACCCGGTTATCTACTTCCAGTACTATATCAAGGGTTTGTGTGGGGGAATATTGAAAGACAAACCCGTAGGGCACAGCACCGTTCGTCAAGTTCTCAAGATCGAAACCGTAGCCCAGGTTAAGATCGAATCTGAGTAAATCATTACCAAGACCGACTATACCAATAACATCCAGATAATCTGGCGGATCGGATTCTGAAACACTATCCCCAGACCAAGCTTCGGAAGCCCCGAACCTGCCAACCAATGCTGCACCCGGAGCAACAAAAAAGTCGCTTTCGACTAGAGTCAGGTCTTTCCCCCCTTTGATCACAGGTGCAATCCTGACCGGCCCAAGAATATAGTCATATTCACTTCTACGATAACCTTCTGCATAAAGTGAAAAAGATAACTCAAGAAATGAAACCGGGGCAAATCCTACTCCTGAAATACTATGCCCACAAATGCCTCCACTAGCGCCGAATCCGGCATGTATGAAATTGGCAGAAAGTAAGCCCTCTTTAATAATAGATGCATAAAAAATGTTTAACGCTCCATTTTGAGCAAATCTATTTGCTCGAGCCTGAAGCCTCGCCGTACTGATAAGCCCTAAACAAATAAGTGAAAACACCCCACCCCTGAAAAAAGCTCCTTGTTTCATTCAAACCTCCTCGTATTATGTGGAGGAAATAGCCCCAACGGGGATCGAACCCGTATCTTCACCTTGAAAGAGTGATGTCCTAACCATTAGACGATGGGGCCACATGTACAACTTCCCTAATCAGTCCCCATGAAATTATAGGCGCTTCTATAATCTTTTACATCTCCACGATAAAACACTTCTTCTGCCAGATCATTCAACATCAAGATGTGTTCGTTATTAATCCCGGTTTCCACCATCTGAGAAGTCGGATCAAACTCCCGTTTAAGGCAGCGAAAGAATCCATATCCAACGTCACACTTCACCGGACCTGTCTTTTCACCTTCCTTAAGGTAATAACAAGCCCCGGCCTGGCGAGATCCGTATCTGACTTCCATCTCAAAGAAAGAATGAATAAAAAGGGTGTCTATACTTACGTGAGGATTACCTACAAGCGAAGCATAAGAAGCGCCCGCAAGAATCTGCTCACTCAACCACTGGGCATACTCCTCCTGGGCTTTTTTCTTTCTATCAAGTATTACTCTGTTTTTGACAAAGTTGACGTTAACCGTATCCTCAAGCCCAACAAATGCATGCTTCGCAATATCCCATGTGAAGAATACGTAGAATGTATTACGATATGCAGGTAATGGTTCACTAATGTCCCCAACTTTGGAACTGAGAGCGTAGGTTTTTATTATATCATTATAGGGAAAGTCCCGCAGGAAGACACTCTTTGAAGCTCTCACGTAGGGTCCGGTCTTCATTCTAACACCGTATTGGAAAACCAGAGAATCAAGGTTCTTAAGATTCACCCGATCCCGGAATTCATCTATCCTATCAAGAAGCTTCATCCGAGTGCTATCGCCTGCCTCCAGCGGTACTATTACCTCTCTATAAGTAATCTCATCTTCCGTCCGGTCTAAAATCTTAGTCAGATGCCATGCACCTCGATAGAAGAAGGGATCGGCCACATCCCCGACCGGTGTCTTGACTAACTCCTCGTATTCCTCGACACTCAGGGTCTCTAGAGGTCTCGTAAACACACGACTTGAATCTTTGGTGAAATCCAAAGCCATCTGCTCGAACTCATAGCCCTGTTTGAGCGCGGGTACAACACTTTCAATCCTCTGTTTCAGAAAGGAACTATCCTCAGGTGACGGGTTTATTGGAAATCCGATCATTCTCAACTCCCACCACTTCTCCCTTTCAAACAGGTCGAGATTTTCCTCATAGTAGGCTTGAATCTCTGAGTCGGAAACAACGGTATCGACTTCAGGCATCTCGTATACAAAAAGCGCCTCGATGACTATCTCTGTCCCTGAATAGACTTGTGCCTCTGCATATTGGTTCCTGGTAATCCTGAAGGCATGCTGCAGATCACCGCGCACTTTAGACCTAATAAGCTCCCTTGCAATCTCGGATTTATAGTAGTCAAGATATTGCCGTGTCTGAATAGGAAGATCGGGTGCATTAAGCATCGCCTGATACTTTTGGTAGTCGAATCTTCCCTCAACGTACCAGTTTACGGTGTCTTGAAGTAACTCCGGGGGAGGAGAATAACTCACTATCAGATTTAACTCGTCTTCACCAACCACCACCTTTTCTCGCTCGATCGTCTTTTCCCATATGGCTTCCTCTATCGCTTTCTCCCAGGCCTGCTTGAGCAACTCTTTCCGTTCTGCCGTAGTCATCTCCTCCAATGCCTCGGGACCCATCTCTATTGCAAGTCTGTTATAGGCCATTCCGTAATCGGCATATTCAATCTTCTCGCCGTTTACGATGGCAAGGGTATTCTTGGTTCGCTTGGAAAAAAGGCCGCCTAAGGCATCAAACAATCCGAATGCTCCAAATCCGGCACCACCTCCGATAAATGCTATTAAAACGATCCACATTACTACTGATCGTTTACGTAAATTCATCATATCGCAAATCCTCCGTTTCTCGAATTAAGTGAACTTTAAGTATGAATTCTAGTCTAAACCGGACTCAAGTCAACCAGTAATCGAAAGAAGAGTCGCCTTCCGATTCGTAAACGTATACACCACCAGCTGTGTTTTTCTCGTCAATCTACTTTGTTATTATCACCTTTCTGGTTTCGGCAGACTCACCCGCGTTCATCTTCACAAAGTAGACTCCAGGATTCATCTCAGGCAACTTTACAGGATGAACACCTCGAGGATATAACCCTCGTGCAAGCACCTTGACCTTTCGGCCTGACGCATCATACAGGGCAAAGTTGACGTGCATAGCCTCAGGCAGACTGAACCGGATTTCCCCTGAGTTGACCTCGAGTCCGAAGACGTACGTCTCAGGGGCTTCCTCTACTACGCCTTTGTAATAACCTACCCAATCTTGGTTAACCATACGGTGGACTAATGGCTTGTATTCACCTATGCCCTCATCCGGCTCCTTTGGAACGAAATTAAAAAGAGGATGATAGGGAACCACATCGTAATTCCCGCCGTTGTACAGCTCAATCTGGTAGTAGCCTGAATCGTCGAACTCCATCGGTATCTCCATCGAGGTATCCCCGGTTACGATGAACTTCCCGTCGTCAGGTAACGCGCTGTATCCGCCGGTAAGCCAAATCTGACCGTGTATGGAGATGGGCTGGCGTATCTTCTCGACCAGCATGTCCCAGTCGTCTCCGTTGTGATGTGAACCTACAAGGTATACGTAGCCTTCGGGGTCTACCTCTATAGCCTCTATCTCCCGCTTGCCCGGCACCGTATCCACCCATGACCAAAGAAGGTTGCCTGCTGAATCGGTTTTGACTATGGCCGCGTCTTCTTCCTCACCTGAAATCTGAAAGCCTGCAAGGTAGCAGTCCGATATTGCATCGAGCGCCATGTCCCGGCACTCTTCTTCCCCGCCTAAATCGTATGCCTTATGTGCAGGCCATAACTTTGTTCCGTCGGTATCGTACTTAAGAAGCATGAAGTCCCTGTCAGATGCAGTCACGTCTCCGGCGATGAATACGTGGTCTGCGGGGTTGATACGTATTGCCGCGCCTTCTGCGGCTGATTTGATGTAGTTTTTCTGCAACCCTAAGGTATTGCCATCGCTTAACCACCCGGTCCACGTACAGTGGTATTCGCATAACGCATATACTGATTCCTCCGAATCGAGGGCGAGCTTTATCCTCGCGTTATACCCCTCTCCATCCACGAAGTGCCTCCACATGCGTTCCCCCACTGGGTTGTATTTCTCCACCCGAAACCCAATCCAGTCCGGTTTAAAGTACCAACCTCCTACGTAAGTAGTGTCATTTGAAGCGGCTACAACACTTGTCGCCTTGTAAGAAAATCCATTCGGGTCCTTCGGCATTGAATCTTTGTACTTTTGTTCGCCGAGTGAATCCACCCAGACAGAAAACCAGCCCGGACGAGCCCCAATATTGTACCAACCTGTAACAACGATATTGCCTGAAGGTAAAACTGCAACGTCTTCCCCCACCTCATATCTGTTCGATCTTCCGAAGAGTTTGGACCATTTTTCAGAACCCGAGTCATCAATCACCACAACGATGATACTCGAATCTGAACCTAGGCTCGCACCTGCAAGATAGATGGTTCTATTTTTAAAGTCCATTCCTTTCAACTTCTCATCCGTACCATTATCGATCACTTGCTGCCAGGAAACCGCAGGTTCGATAGCGGATAAAAAGATACTTATCCATAAAAGGTTCGCCATTTCTTCCTCCTAATATACCCCACAAATTCACTTCGTGTCTTTGTGGGGACCCCGAAGGGTTAAGTCTTTGTTGATATCACGTCTTCCTTAGTCAAATTAGTTTATTCGGCGTAGACTTCAAGTCAAGGAAACTACTTTGTTATTATCACCTTCCTGGTTTCGGCAAACTCACCCGCGTTCATCTTCACGAAATAGACGCCTGAAGCCGCCTTGCGGCCTTCATCGTCCTTGTAGTCCCAGGAGAGCTGGTATCTGCCCGGATCGACCTCGGCTTTCACAGGTTCGGCTACTACCCTACCGACGATGTCTACGATGCGTATCCTTACGTCGGTAACGACAGGCACAGAGTAGTTGATCATCATTGAGTTCTTACCGATGTTCATGGTTCGAACATCGAGGTCGAAACATAAAACCTCTTCTAAGCCGTGAGGGCCACCACGCCCTCCTTCTTGAACGTAATATCCGGTTGTTTCGAGGACGAAATCGCGCAGGCGGGTGGTGTCAAGTGAAACTTCGGTGAAGGAAAGGGCCAACTCGCCGTTCGGCGGAATGATTACTGCGGTTTGCGGGTTCGAAAATGCACCGCCGCATTCGAATGGTGTCGGATTTGGATTTGGCGGGACTACGATCCAGAGCACCGCAGAATCCAGATCGGCTTCGGTGATCGTAACGTCGTTGGTGTCGAGTTCAACCAACTCGACGCAGTTGATTCCGCACGAGTCGCCCATGCAGTCTACGCGGAAGACGTTCGAGTCGGCGTCGGAGACATTTACGAGCCACCTGGAGACGTTCATGCGCGTCGTACCCAAGCCTCGAGGCGTCCAGCCGCCCTGTCCGTTGCTGACGCTCACGACGCAAGGCTGGTTCTTAGGTATCACAGGATTTTCTACCTCCCCATCGTAAGAACCCAGGGTTATCAAAAGCCCCTTGCTTTTCCACTCGTTTGCAGGAAAGGCTGCGACGATGTACGACGAGGACCCGCCTATGTAGACCTCATCGTCATCGTACTCGACTTCATCGAGGCAATCCTGCGAGTTGTTGTCCACGCACGATACCGGAGAAACCTTGTCAGAGTAGACGTAGATACTGCTGTCTGACGAGATTACTGCCTCTGTTCCCTCGGGATGATCTACCACCCAGAACGCGCCGCCGTAAAGATGGGTGGTATCGCCGCCGTTCTCGCGGATGTTGAGGAAATAACGACCCGATTCGGGATTAAGAACGTCGAGCGGAAGGAGGTCAAGCCGAGCCTGAGCCGACGGTCCCTCGGTTAAGGGCAGGATGGTGTTGTTTTCCATGAAGACATAGCTCGTATCAGTGGTGTCCACGCATACGAACGAATACAGATCAGGGCAGCCGCCCGTAGTGTCAGGGCAGCACAGGTGCACCCAGCCAGACATGGTGCCTGTATCAGACGTATCAGCTACCGGCGCAAGATGATCGCCGTCTCGGTGAAAGCCCAAAGCGCAGAACGTAACGCACGAATCTATCATCTTCCGATCACATTCATCAGTCGTGGGTACGGGCGGATACCATCGGGGAGTATCGAATGGAGCCCAGTGATACGCCAAGATACTTTCATAGATGAGAAGCGAATCTACGGTGTCAGGCTTGTCCTCGGTCCATGTCCATTCGAGCCAGGCCCAGCCCCAGTCTGGGTCTTCCTTACTCTTTTGCAACGGCCCATCGCCTACGCGCGACTCCCGCCACTCGCCCTTGAGTTGGAGCTTGGGGTCGAAGGGGTCAGAGGGTATCACTTTGTAAAGCTTCCCTTCACCCGGAGCGAACGTATCTACGAGGGTGAAGTATCCTGTGGTGTCTGTAATGGACGTTGGAGGAACCGTGTCGGCCACGTTGGTTACTTCCAGCTTGGTGTAACCCGGGAAATGGAACGTAATCGTTATTATCGCGGTATCCATTCGGGCTATACCGTCCCGGTTAACGACCATGAAGTACCTCGACCACGCTTCCTCAGGATGCGTAAAGAACCCAAGGTCTATGTAGCCTGAGTCCGTGGTGGTGACGCTGTGAACATACCCATGCGGACAGGGAGAGTCGAGGCCGCACGTAGTCTTCAGAGAGTACGCGCTGTCCCAGTCCAGTTCCATCAGCTTGGGGGTTATCTTTTTGAGTTCGGGAACCAACGAACAAAGATAGGCGTATGTCGTATCTCTAGCTT
>JAFGSK010000082.1 GCA_016934635.1 Caldifarciminota bacterium | reverse complement strand
TACACGCATCCAGCTTGAAGTTTACGTTCCGTGTCCTCTGTGTTTCAATCTATCTAACCGGCAGCCGTAAGCTGTGAGCGGTCAGCGGTCGGCGGTTAGCGACGCTCCTCACCTTGACTTGGACGCAAACGAGGCTAAACTTAGGGGATGCAAGATAAAATAGAAGGTGTCGAGATAAAAAAACTGCGGGTTATCCCTGACGAACGGGGCTGGCTTATGGAGATACTTCGTTCCGACGATGCGTTCTTTACGAAATTCGGACAGGCGTACCTGTCTGCCGTCTATCCCGGCGTAGTAAAGGGCTGGCACTATCACAAGGTTCAGCAGGATAACCTCTGCGTGGTCAAGGGCATGGCCAAGCTCGTGCTCTACGACTCGAGGCAAACATCGCCAACGTCGGGTAAGATAATGGAGCTATTCATAGGTGAGAAGAACACTGTTCTCGTATCCATACCCCAAGGCGTTCTTCACGGGATGAAGGGCATCGGAACCGAGCCTGCGCTGTTCATCAACATACCGTCCGAGCCTTACGACTACGATGAACCTGACGAGTACAGGGTCGACCCTCACTCGGATGAAGTCCCTTACGACTGGACAAGGGAAGACGGATGAAGCGCCGATCCATACTCGTGACCGGCGGCGCCGGTTTCGTCGGTTCACACCTGGTCGAAAGGCTCATCTCAAGACAAGATACGAAAGTCACGATACTTGACAAGCTAGTCTACCCTGGTCGTCTGGATACACTTCCTTCCTCGCTTCGTAAAGATCCGAATTTCCGGTTCGTACGCGGTGATGCAGGCTCGAAGCGTATCCTCGATAAATTACTCTCAGAAGTAGACTCCGTCGCTCATCTGGCCGCTGAAACTCACATAGATCGCTCTATTCTCACAATAGACACGTTCATTCGCAACGATTTCGTAACCTCTGCTCATCTGTTCGAATCCCTCGTACAATCTAAGGTCAAAAGGATAGTACATATATCCACAAGTGAGGTCTACGGGTCTGCACAGCAGGAGCCCATGACTGAGGAACACCCCCTTGCGCCTCAGTCGCCTTATGCTGCATCCAAGGCAGGCGCTGACCGTTTGGCTTACTCGTTCTATAAAACATACAAGCTTCCTATCGTAATCCTTCGACCGTTCAACATGTACGGTCCGCGCCAGCACGTCGAAAAGCTGATACCGTTTTTCACAACCAACGCTCTGCTTGACCTGCCTTTATACGTATACGGGGCCGGTACTGCCGAACGCGACTGGCTCTGGGTCGGCGACGGCGCCAGGGCTATCCAGGCAGTACTTTTTGCAGATAACTTAGAGGCATTAATCGGACAGGAGATAAACGCAGGCACAGGAAGAAGCTATTCCACGAACTGGGTCGCAGAACATATTCTGAAACGCCTGGGAAAACCCAAAAGCCTACTCAAAACTCACACCGACAGACCGGGCCATGTTACGAAACTTGTATCGAACGCTCGAAAGGCCAAAAGGCTCCTGGGATGGGAGCCTTCGATCTCATTCGAGGAAGGTCTTGATAAAACGGTAGACTGGTACCGGGATAATCCAGGATTCTGGAAGAAAAGAAGAGACGATGAACGATTCAAAGAATATACAAGAGCATGGTACGGGAAGAAGTTATGAGTGAGACTAAATTCTCATCCATAGAAGAAGCGGTTAAAGAGATTCGTAAGGGGCGATTAATCATCGTAGTCGACGATGAGGATAGGGAGAACGAAGGGGATTTGATTGCCGCAGGCGAAAAGGTAACGCCCGAGATGGTTAACTTTATCGTGAAGTATGGACGGGGTCTCTTATGCGCACCGATTACCGAGGAACGCGCAAGGGAACTGGATCTTCCATATATGGTTGAACGTAACACCGAAAGACACGGTACGGCATTCACGATATCGGTAGACTACAAACACGGCACCTCAACAGGCATATCCGCCTTCGACCGTGCACGTACCATCCAGTCCCTTGTTGAGGATTCCACCCGCCCTGAAGACCTTGCAAGACCCGGCCATATCTTCCCGCTCATTGCCAAGAAGGGTGGGGTGCTCAGACGTACCGGTCACACCGAGGCTACGGTGGACCTCGCTCGCCTTGCCGGGCTCAAACCTGCCGGGCTTCTCTGCGAGATCATGGATTCAGACGGCTCGATGGCCCGTCTGCCGAAGCTCACTGAGTTCGCCAGAGAACACTCCTTAAAGCTCATAACCATCAAAGACCTTATCGAATACCGCCGCCGAAGTGAAAAACTCGTCAAAAGGCTCTTCTCCACCCCGTTGCCTACACGCTACGGCGAGTTCAAGCTCATTATCTACGAAACCGTAATCGAAGGGGATCACCATCTGGCAGTTGTCAAGGGCGACGTTTCAGGCAAGGAGAACGTACTGGTCAGGGTTCACTCTCAATGCCTCACAGGCGACGTATTCGGCTCAGGTCGCTGTGATTGTGGGGACCAACTGACCGAGGCGATGACGCGTATCGAAGCCGCAGGTCTGGGTGTTCTCGTATACATGAGGCAGGAAGGAAGAGGAATAGGTCTCCTGAATAAGCTTGTTTGTTACCGGCTTCAGGATCAGGGTCTTGATACAATTGATGCCAACGTGGCAATAGGATTCCCTCCAGACGCCCGGGATTATGGAATCGGTGCCCAGATACTTGCGGATCTGGGGCTATCCTCTATTCGATTAATGACTAACAATCCTTCGAAGCGCATCGGTCTGGAGGGCTATGGACTTAAGGTAACCGAAAGGGTACCTCTAGTGATTGAACCCCATGAACGTAACCGGTTTTATCTTCAAACCAAACGTGACAAGATGGGGCATATCTTGGATTTCCAAGCAAAAAAAGAGGAGGAAAATAAATGAAGGTCAACGAGCAAAAAGGAAGTCTAAACGCTGAAGGGCTTAATTTCGCAATCGTGGTTTCCCGATTCAACGAGAGGGTAACCAAGATTCTTTTGGAGGGAGCTCTCGATTGTCTTGATCGCCACAAGGCCTCATCTGTAAACGTCAGATACGTCCCGGGAACCTTCGAGGTTCCTCATGCGGCCAAGATTATGGCTTCAGATAAGGGCATCGATGCCGTAATCTGCCTTGGTGCAGTGATCCGCGGCGAAACACCCCACTTCGAGTTCGTTGCATCCCAGGCGGCCAAAGGTATCGCAGCACTCGGTCTAAAACTGGATAAGCCGGTTATCTACGGGGTCATAACCGCAGACTCGACCGAGCAGGCGCTCGAACGAGCAGGTGTCAAGCAAGGGAATCGAGGATGGGACGCGGCACTTGCGGCAATCGAGATGGCCAATCTATCCAGAGGCGGATAGGAAGGATGATCCTGTCAGGTCTATAATGAGTTTCGGTAAGGACATCCCTGATAAGGAAAGGGTGGAGCTTGCTGCCTCAGACAAGGAATCCGGTAAATATAAGACAGAGAAAAAAGGGGTACACAAGGGGATGCGTACCCGTGCTCGAATTGCGGCAGTGGAAGTCCTTTATAGACTCGATTTGGTAGCAGATGAAAGCCCTCCAAAAATACTCAAGGAGGTGATCAGGCGAAGACGTCTGGGGGGGACGTCGGCTGAGTATCTGACAAGGCTCGTTAATAAAACCCAAAAGCAGCAGATGCATATCGACGCGGAAATTGAACGGTCACTTACCGATTGGCGGTTAACCAGACTCTCCTACGTTGACCGGGCAATACTCAGGCTGGCCGCTTGTGAGATGCTTTACTTTTCGGAAATACCACCCAAGGTTTCCATAGATGAGGCGGTTGAACTTGCCAGGTTTTACGGAACCGAGGGTTCTTCACGATTCGTCAACGGGGTGTTGGATTCGTTGTACAAACGGGAGGTTTTGGAAAAAAAAGAAGGAGGCTAAAGAATGAAGATAGCCGTACTTTCAGACGTACATTCCAATATCGATGCTCTGGAAGCGGTGGTGCAAGACGCAAAATCCTGGAAAGCCGAACTTTTCCTTGTGGCAGGCGATATCGTAGGTTACGGCGCGTGTCCTGATCAATGCATCGACCTATTGAAGAAACTCGAAGCCGGGTGTATAGCGGGTAACCATGACTGGGGCGTTATAGAAAAGACCCCCATAGACTACTTCAACTCAGCTGCACGAAAGGCGATACTCTGGACCCGTGAAAAGATGACTGATACATCGCGTGCTTATCTGGAGGCATTACCCCTGACCATGCAAGAAGCTGAAATAAGCCTGGCTCACGGCGACTTCCTGAGTCCTGAAAGCTGGGCCTACGTCTTCACCCTTCCCAAAGCGGCAGAGGAATTTTCCGGATTCAATACCGCAATAGGCATAATAGGTCATTCACACGTGCCATTCATTATCAGAGCCGTGGACAAAGAAAGCTGGCCTGAGGAGATTAAAGAAAGCACGGTAACTTTTCAACCAACTGAGCGATATCTCGTGAACGTAGGCAGCGTAGGCCAACCTCGGGATTACGATCCTCGGGCGTGTTACCTGCGGATTGATTCGGACATTAAGCAACTGAGTCTCGAACGCGTGGAATACGATATCAAGGCCGCGCAGCGTCGAATCCTCGATGCGGGGCTGCCTTCTTCGCTTGCTGCAAGACTATCGGTAGGCCAGTAGACGGCGGCTATACGAGGAGGGTCTATCCCTTGACAAAGTTAAATTTCATGGGGCTTGACAAGCCCCCCCTGAGTATAATCAAACATGGATAGAAAGGAGTTAGAGGTGGC
>JAFGSK010000081.1 GCA_016934635.1 Caldifarciminota bacterium | reverse complement strand
GCGCTGGATTAAAGGATAGATTGATGTTTTTCGCGCTGTAAATTCATATCATTCGGACCAAGGAGCGTTTCCAGCGCAAAGCGTTAGATTAACTCAATACAGATTCTCAAACAAATCGCAGCGCTGGATTAAAGGATAGATTGATGTTTTTCGCGCTGTAAATTCATATTATCCGATCTAAGGAGCGTTTCCAGCGCAAAGCCCTTGGTTAATTTTAGATAAATACCAGACCCTAACTTGAGACCCTACATCAAAATACTTCTCGTTTTCGCGCTGTAAATTCATATTAGCCGATCTAAGGACTGTTTCCAGCGCAAGGCCCTGGGTTAACCATTTCTTAAACCCAGTTCGAAAACACTAGCTGCAACCTTATCTCACTGCCGTGTTTCTTGCGCTGTAAATTAACCCCGTCAACAACCCAAGAATCCCCAAGAAAACTTAACCCCTCGTAGGTTTGCAGGCTTGAGGATCTAACCTACACGTATTAACAGTGTACTATCTGGCAGGGCCGAACGCCGCAAACTCCACGAGACTGCTCAAGCTGACGTTGGAACCCGGATTACCCTCTAACTTTACGTATCTCCCTTTAACCGGTGTAAACTCGAAATGCATGTACCCTTCTTCCTGAGAGGTCTGGGCAACCGGCTCTCCCCACCGGGAAGTATCCTTGGCAACGAATATCTGAAACGATTCGAACGCATACGGTGACTCGTAATACGCAACTCCAAGATCGTAAACGGCGACTGCGGAGATCTCCTTTACCGCTTCCAGATCCAACATCAACCATGAAGTCAGGGAATCCAGCGATCGCGAATCATTCCATTCCAGGTTGGTAAACGAGGTTATCCGGGTACTCTGTCCCTCGGCATAGCAGGGCTTACCTGCCGACAAGAGTTTGTAGTCCTTGTCCGGCAAAAGATTCTTTCCGATTCTTGTCTCGCTGCGGTATGACCAATCTATGCCGTAGCTGTCATCGCTTTCCAACTCGGCTGAAACACGCCAACCTGTACACCGATTCTGGAAGATGTAGGCAGGGAGTGAAAGTCCGGATTCAACCTCGTCCTCGTACCACAGGTACCAGTCAGAATCACACCTTGCTTCGAATTCGTATTCGTCAGCAGGCTGACCTGTAATATAGTCCACCGTATTCCATTCGAAGGTGGCCTTCCCCCGCTTGACTCTCTCATTAAGTTTAGCGGACCACAGTCTGGCCTCAGGCAACTCGATAATAGCTTCTATAGGGTAGAAACCCATCGAGGTTACCGGACCGTCATTCGAGCTGATGTTGGCAACCGTGGTATACTTGGTTCTTCCTGAACCCCAGATGAAATGCTTACCCTGTTCGGTGATGCTGAAGTATCCCTTGCTATCTGAAGACGTCGTGAAATCAGGAACGAAGAAGAACAACTCGATATTGTCAATCCAGACCGCGATTTCTCTTCCTTTGAGTGCCCTGCCTGTCTCGTCAAGGAATCTCCCCTTGATGGTTACCTTGTCATCAGGGCCGTAAGCGGCCTCAGGCCCACCGCAGCAGAAAACAGTGCTCAAGCCAAACGCCGCGGTAACGAGTACCGCTAACGTCTTAGTTGTCGCTTCGAATCGCATAAAGCCTCCTTCGGAAATTGAACCTCATTTTGAGGTTGAGCCTCATTTCGAGGCTAGGTCTCAATAATAGTAACGTAAAGATACCCCTCAAGGTTTCATTTGTCAAGGGTTAAGGACTATGTGTCGTTTTTTAGAATCCCTGCATGGCTAAAGAAAAACCTTGCTGAGATAAAAAAAAGGCGGGGAGGATCCCCGCCTGTCTTCAAACCTATCTCTTATCAACCGCTGCCGGGCGGACCGAATGCGGCAAACTCACGCATCCAGAGAATCTGGATGTTTGAACCGTCGTTTGCTTTGAACTTTACGTACCGCGCTTCCGTGAGATTGAACTCGAAGCGTATATAGCCGTCCTCTTGTGTTGAAGTTGCTACCGGGATACCCCAGTTAGTTGTATCTGTAGTTACGTAGACTTCAAACTCATCGAAGCTTTTGGCATTGGGTTGGGCGTAATTAGTAAATAATCCGTAGACTGCTACTGCATTGATGAACTGCGCTTCTCCAAGATCCAGCATCACCCATTCAGGATGTGCATTCTGGAAGGTTTCTTCGGTCTTGAAAACCTGATCGGTAAGCCTCTTAAACGCGGTATCATGTCCCGGGATATAGGCTCCAAGTCCTTTAGAATATACCCAGTGGGAAGCATTAGGGATAATATTACCGTTACCGTGTTCAGCAACCGTAGCGCTCATGTAACTCCAGTCGTATGAACTGTCGTTTTCGCGGGTGAATGCTGCACCTATCCTCCAGCCGGAACACGTATCCTGGAATACGTAGGTGGGCAGACAGAATCCGGATTGTACTTCCTTTTCCTGCCACAAGGCCCAGTACCATAGCCGCGAACTGAAACCGTAATGGTCCGGTGTAGAACCTGCGACACTTTCGACACCGTCCCATGTAAAAGTCACGGTATCGTTGACAATACTATGCCCGGCATTGGCATCCCATAGTTTGATATCGGGAACCTCTGTATTCTGATTTATTACGAAAAACCCAACTGCAGTAACCGGACCGTCCAGGGAGTCGGTATTGGTTATGATTATATACTTGGCGGTTCCGTTGGGCCAGAGGTACTCTTCACCCTTACGTCTTATCCTGAAGGTTCCGTCTTCTTCGGTAAAATCTTCATCGTCAGGATCGGGGTACCAGTAGTTGTTAAGAGAGATACCCTCGGGATCGAGTTTCCAAATACCAATGGTTGTGTTGCCTAAAGGTTCTCCGTCAACGTCAACGAATTTGCCGGTAATAGTCACGATATCGTTTGGCCCGTATCCCGCTTCAGGACCGCAGCCTGATAAGACGGCCAGACCTATAAACCCTGCCAGTATTCCCAAAAACACGTTCTTACGCATTGTTCCTCCTAGGGTTAGTTCAACGATCTAACAATACCGCGGATAGACATCTTGTCAACCCTCCTCTTGCATTTTCTTAAGAGGTAATCCCTTACTGGGATTACAGCAGAAAAAAGCTTATTTCACGGCCACTGCAATCAACCGGGCGTCATTCGTCCTCAATATATCACAAATAGCAACAAAATCGCCGTGACTCAACCATTCAGGAGTCCTATCCTCAAGAACGATAAGGTAACCTCTATCACCTTTAGATTCAACAATTTCTTTGATTACCCCCTCAAGCTGCTCGAATGTCAGCCGTCTGCCGTTCATAACAAATGTAACCCAGAAAAGACGGCACTCGTGCTCTCGCAACCTCGGAAACCCCTCTTTTGGAACCACACGTATCATTTCGATATCCGGGTTTCTTACCCAATCTAGTAACTCTTTTGAATCGACATATTTAACAAAGATACCGCTTTCGGTCCCGGACTGAAAATACTGCCACATATCGCCAGGATAATAACAGAAATATTCAACGATTCTTATAGTCACGTAAATGAAGAGTAACCCGGCTATCGAAAACCAAGGATTAAAGTTGAATAGCGCATTCGGCCTGCGCTTGAGCCCGTGTCTTATCCTTACAGACCCTCGTTCTGACTGGGTTCCCTCCAGGTCTTCAGGTCTCCTTTCCATATATTTATACTAGTAAACAAAAACGGCAAGTCAACCCTCACCAGTAACACTCGTAACACCCGTAACACACCTTCCGTAGGACGCCTGCGTCGCCCTTATCTAATCCTCTACGTACATACGACACTGCATGCCGTACCCCTGTCTCCTTGACTAAAGGTTCTTATGTAATAGAATCCCACATGCCAACCAAACCTGCACGCACGCCGCGACCTCGTTTCAAGCTCAAGCTCAACTGGAAGGATGAGCTGCGTGACGGAGTATTGATCCTTGCGGGAAGCGCCGTATGCGGAATCGCATACACCATGTTTCTTATCCCTCATCACATTGTATCAGGCGGCGTCGGCGGCATCTCCATCATAATTAACTATCTGACCAGATTGCCGGTTTCGATTTTCTACATCGGCCTTAACATACCCATCTTCTTCCTGGGACTGAGGGGTATGGGCCTGCGCTACACCATAAAGAGCCTTGCAGGCATCCTTGCAGTATCCGGTTTCATCTTCCTGTTTGAAACCATACTGAAAATACCGCCTGCATTACCGGCCGATATTAAGAGTGCAGCTATTGGGGGCGAGACTATCCTGAGTGCGGCTTACGGCGGCGCTATCCTTGGGCTGGGGTTGGGAATAGTATTTCGCGGACACGGCTCCACAGGCGGCACGGACATCGTGGCACAATTCTTTGCAAAGCACAGCAACATGTCCGTAGGAACGTGGATACTCGTTCTCGACGCGGTAGTCATCACCTCGTGGGGAATAATCTACGGCATCGCGGAAGCGGATTTCCACGCAGGCATAATAGCGCCACTTTTCGGTGTGTTGGCCTTGATCGTGAATACGAAGGTTGTCGATCTCGTTCTCGAAGGCTTCAGCTACGCGCGCGCAGCGCATATTATTACACAGAAACCCCAGGAGGTCTCCTGGGCAATAGCTTTGGAGATGAGACGCGGAGTCACGTCACTCAAAGGGCATTCCTACTTCACCGGAAAAGACCGGGAGGTGCTCTATATCGTGCTGACGCGCAGGGAGATATCATACCTGAAATACGTAGTCAAACAGGTTGACCCTGAGGCCTTTATCGTAATCTCCGACGTTTATGAGGTGCTTGGCAAGGGATTTAGGCCAAGGGTATAACTAGTTCATCACCTTATCCGTTAAAATGACAATCAGAATGAATCGAAAACTTCCTTCGCCTGGCAAGGGCTTCAGGCCAAGAAATTGATCTCAGTAAACCCCTGTTGATAGCCCCTCCGTTTTTGATAGTATTGACTCGTGATCGTCATCACGGATGAATTATTAACCCTTTGCGGGTGTAATGTAAAATGATGGAAGAAACACAACCCTCAAGTACATATTGTATATAATACCCGCGGGAGTTATACTTTCAATTATAGTAGCATTGATTATTACATGCAATTCTTGACAAGCTACTTCCCTCTCCTATAATAACCTGATGCCTGAAGGTAAACACAAATGCCCTAAGTGCGGATCGACCGAAACCATCCAGGTCGGCAAGTACCGGTTCATGTGTCAGAACTGCTACACGGTTTTCGATAAGGAAGGGGCGAGAAAGAAACCTGAACCTCGACCGCCGAGACTTAAGAAATGCCCTTACTGCATGGAATTCAAACCCGAGGAGGGCTTCAAGGACGGCATCTGCGCAGACTGCGTTGAAAAATATGCCGAAACCGCCAGACAATCGGAAACCCATGCTCGAAAAAAACAGGACAAAAAAGATGACGTTATGGAAATTGCCTCAGCTGTAGCAATGCCTGATGCTTATCTCATAAGCAAGGCTCACGAAGAATCAGCTATTGGTTCTGGAAGAAGAGGTTCACCATCTTCAGGAAAGTTCCCCAAATGGGTTATAATTCTTATCGCGATTGTATTTGGAGTACCTGTACTGTTTTGGATCATAAGGGTTATTGTTGCCGTAGCCATTAGTATCGCAAATACGTAATTCCCTGAGACGAACTACGCCCAGACCTTTTTATAAGTCAAGTTCTATCGAGTTACTTCTTTACCTGTTTGAACTCCACCGTCTTATCCGAGCGAGGTATTGCTACGATATGACAAGTGCCATACCCACAGCGTCCTGGGTTAGCTGACGATCCTGACAAGGTTTTGATCCAAGGCAATTGCCGGGTATGCAAAGGGGCACATCGTATCCCTTTAATATCACCACAACAAATAAGTTTTAATCAAAAGGGATTATTGGAAAACCTGTATGTGTGGAGTCGATTTTTTGAGCAATCGTTCTTGGTTATGCCTTACCACTTGCCCTCGTCATCGTCGTCCTCGTCAATCTTGAAGTCTTCCTCGTCCTTGTCGAAATCTTCGTCGTCGAATTCGTCCTCGTCATCGAACTCTTCGTCGCCGTACTGCAAAGGTGCATCCCCCACTGACTCGACTAACTTGGAGTACGTCTCCCCCTCCTTCGCGTCTTCTGTACCAACTAGTTCAACGAGAAATGGCCAATGATCTCCGTAGTCGAATACGAAAAACATCTGTTTCCCGGGCTGGTTGAAAACGTCGTTTACTTTAGCCTTCTCAACCCCGGGGAATTCGCTTTCCTCCCCTATGTCTGCAAATAACTCATAGCCTTCACCGGAATCGAGCCAGTTGTCCACGTTGTCGTAAAATCCGAAGGCGTGATCGAAATCGAACCCGAACCCTGAGACTATAGTCTCTGCTAGGGAATCGAGCGTGGAATCCTCAAGAACGTGAAACGTTCTGGAAGGCTGCTGCACCTCCTCTATCATCGTCGCTCTCAACTTCAGAACCTTCTCCCCCTTGCATGCCTTTCTTGTTTTCATAGTGGATGCCTCCGCTAAACGGACGTCAATCCTTATTTGTTCTTTTGAACTCGACGGTCTTATCCGACCGGGGAATGGCTACAATATGACAAGGATAGGTAATCACCTGACTCACCATAGCATCAGGATCGGGTGATTTCTCGACGTACTCGACCACGAGCGACTTCGACCCTTCGAGCACGCGCTGAATGTTAATCCCGTAGCCTCCGGTGGGTTTTTCTCCTGAAAACACCCCGACCAGCATCTGGGCTGAAAAATCCACCTCAGGGGCTTCGAGGTTTTCTCCTTCGAGACTTACCGCCCTGCAGTGATCGTCCCAGAACGCCTCCCAGCTCTTTGCGTCGCGGAAAACCATCCCGCCGGCATCTGAATACTGCAGGCTGCCGCATTTAATGGCCGTTACAGAACCGACCGGTTTAAGGCACTTTCCTGGACACGCCACCAGAAGAATCAACGCTGCAGCGACCCAAATTACTAACTTCTTTTTCATACCTTCTCCTTTTCACTTGCAAAACTTCTCAAAATGCTAGGTTACTGAATTCAACCGACTTAGATGGAAGTATAGACAGGGAGCCTTGACTTGTCAACCCGCTTGACAAGTCGGTATTTCAAACTATCATGTATCTAACGGGAGGTCGATGTAGCAAAGATTTGCGTGACACAAACGCTCGTATTCATTACAGGTATGATTTTAAGCGGTTGTAAAACTAAGAGCGTTAGTGCAAACCTTGACTCAACCTGCTTCCCTTACGGCATTGGCTACGCGTGGACATACGTACGTTACAATCAAGGCTACACTAACTGGGGCGAGACGTTGGAGGAAAACTGGGACAAGGTGGATACATTTAAGGTGAGGGTTGCGGATTCAACCTGGCAAGGAGATACGTTACTCTTCAAACTTCGAGGCAAGGGATGCGAAGGCTATCCGGGCCAGGTACTGGATGTAGGTAACCCTGTTAAGATTTGGGATGGTAGGGTCGAGTTGCACATTCCTGGAGGAAACCCTTTCGACACAACGATAAACCTCTCCCCTGCATCGGGTGATACTTTGTGTATTACTCATTCAGACGGGGATACCACAGGTTACTGGGTGGATGAGATTGAAATCGTACGAGTGAAGGGAGTCGGTACAATTTCGCAGGAATACCGGTATAATGAACCGAGTGCGTATCTGTACATAAAAGACAGCCTACTGTCTTTCACCACGCCTGAAGGACAAAGGTACCCTTAAAGGAGGGAATGAATGAAGAAAGCCCTGGTCGTCGTAATATTGACTGCAGTTTTCCTGATAATTGACTGTAGCGAGGAACCTTTGAGCCTGGACCTTGACACAACCTACTTTCCTTTCGGCGAGGATTATGAATGGTACTACGAGGAGTACACAAGCATCTTCCAGAACGGCGACTTAGTCTCCATTGATACCCAGGCTTACCACGTGCTGGTTCTCGATTCAACAGGAACGAACACCAGTTGCACATTCGATCTTGAGGGCTACTTCGACGACCTTGCCGATCCTATAGAGATAATCAATGATAGCGTATTCGTATTTCTGGAAGGACAAGGCAAGATTAGAGTCGGGAAGACAATAAACCTTGTTAATCCTCAAACAGATACGATTCAAGACCTATATAATTTCTTTTCGATTTTCTACTCAGGCGACACCCTGAAGATAAAACTCAACTATGCATCAAGTGAAGGTCCGGTTTTTCATACGGTAAGCCGGGTTAAAGGACTAGGCACGACCTGGCAAAGTCTAATAACTGCATCCGACCAGGACAGCGTCCACACCCTGGATAAGTTCCTGTTCCTGCGCAAGGGATCGGACACAACCTGGTATTAAAATAACTCAGGCGTGCTTGTCCTTGAGTTCTTCTAACTCTTCTTCGTCGAACTCATTAACCCTGTCACCGAGCATCTCCTCGGGTACGTCGATGGTTCGTCCCTTCCAGAAGGTTTGCCCGGCAAGGCTCAGAACCATTGAACGCATGGCCATCACAACCCACAAAAAAACCATCACCGGGTAGAGGAAAGTTAGGTAAATGGGATAGCGGAACCGCAGATGGGTTATGCCCCACACAATGAATGAACAGCCGATGGTAACCAAAGCAAGCGCGATGCATTTATCGGATACATTTCCGCCTGCAGCGGCCAACCCTAACACGAACACCGGAAAGATGAATACCGCGGTAAGCCAAAGCCAAACAGGGATGTAAATGAATACGCTGTTCCCGAAGGTAGCAAAGAGATTCTTGCTGAAGCCGTTGGAAACTTCCTGCAGGCTGGTGTACATCCTGCAGTTCACGTGGTAGCTTGCGTCCACGATTCTCCAATGCAGACCCAGGGATTTAATCCTGCGCCCCATGGCCACGTCATCGAGTACGTTGGTTCGCACGGCTTCGTGCCCGCCTATCTCCTCGTAAGTTTTTTTCCTGACCATCATGAACTGACCGACTGAAAGAGAAAGGAGGGGAGAATGACTTCGATGGGCGATCCGAATCGGCAAAAAGGAAATGATGCCGAACGACATGATGGGTATTGTCAGCTTCTCGCCCAGACTATGGGCTTCTTCTCGAGGTAAGGCGGTCAGGAAATCGGCATCCTCGGCCTCGAACGCAGCCACCGCATCATTCAAGGTCTCAGGCCTATGACGCGTATCCGCATCGGTAAAAAGGATTAAATCACCAGAGGCTTTTCCTACGAGCTGATGACACGCCCAGTGCTTGCCTATCCATCCTTCAGGCAACGGACTACCTTTGACGATCTTAAGACGATTGTCTTTTTTGGCAAGGTACTTAAGGATTTTCCAAGTTCTGTCAGAGGACTCGTCATCTAGTACGAGCACCTCGAAATCCGGGTAGTCCTGTGCCAGAAGCAGACGTACACATGGTTCGATATTTTTCTCTTCGTTACGTGCCGGAACGAGAATCGATACCCTCGGTAGACGCGAGGCCGGAGGATAGTCACCGAGCTTCCGAAAAGCACGGGTGTTTGTCAAAGCGATCAATATGAGAAAGACAAGAAAGATTATTGTGAGTAACTGAAGGTAAACCCAAATGCCGCTCATCGGTTTCCCCTGAAAGCTCTTAGAAATACGAAAACCACACGAGGATCAAGCAAACCCACGAATCTGCCTACCGACGCGCTGCGCCCTGCCATAAGCTGAGGATAGTCACATTGAGATTCTTGTCAACCCGACAGAACGTTTTGCTTTAAGGTGATGAATTGTACACTTCCTTTACAAATTATGAGCAAGGTTATAACGCCGCACTGTAGAATAAACTTGACAACCAACGAGATAGGTGTATTGTCGAATTAGCATAGAAGAAAGTTCCTTACAAAGGAGGAGAAATGCTCAAGCGTACACTTCTTACATCCTTGCTGGTTTCAGGTTTCATCTGGTTTGTCAGCTGCGATTCCGAGGACACCGAATCGCCCGAGGTAACCATAACTCAACCCGCAAACAACGCTGTCGTCTCAGGCAACGTGGAGATCAAGGCGACGATTACGGACAACGAGGAAGTCTCAAGGGTCGAATTCTACATAGACGGCAATCCGAAAGACACCGTTACCACCGGTACGGACTCGGAATATACATATTCCTGGGATGCAAGTGCAGAAACCCCTGGTTCCGGTCACACCATCCAGGTAAGGGCCTATGACGGTTCTGAAAACATGGGTGCCGACAATGTCGCCGTCACCATTACCGGAGGCGCCGGAGAAGGCATGGAGCACTCAGGATACATAAGGGAAAACGAAATATGGCACGCGGCAGATAACCCGCACATCGTAGTCGGCGACGTAACCGTCGAGGCTACCCTTACCCTGGAGCCTGGGGTAATCGTGAGGTTCAATTCAGGTACAGGGCTTTGGATAGGTTACTCCGCTCCGGGCGCACTCGTTGCGCAAGGAAGCTCAGGTTCGCTGATCTATTTTACGAGCAACGTGAATCCGGCATCGCCTGGCGACTGGCTGGGTATTGTATTTGATGATTACACGATCGATGCAGCGACAGTGCTCGATTACTGTGTCATCGAGTACGGGGGCGGCAACGGATACGGAGAAATCCAGTGCAATGCCGCTTCCCCTTCCATCACCAAATCAACGATTCGCCGCAGTTCAAGCTACGGTATTTATGCGGATGACGAAGGGTTCGACGCCTTCAGCAATAATGAGGTTACCGAGAATGCTGATTACCCCATATACATCAGGGCAGGTCAGGTTCACACCCTGGGTTCGGGCAACGACTTTTCAGGAAACTCGAAGCAAGGCGTCGTAGTCGACTACGATGACGTTACAATCACCTGTACGTGGCGCAACCACGGTGTTCCGTACGTGATCAAGGACGACGTTACGGTGGAAGGTAACGCAAGTCCGATCCTTACAATAGCGTCGGGCTGTATTTTAAAGTTCATGGCAGGAGCAGGATTCTACGTCGGCTACTCGGAATCAGGTGCACTCAGAGCCGATGGAGTCACCTTCACCTCGGCGGCTTCCCCGGCCTCTCGAGGCGATTGGCTCGGAATCACTTTCGAGGATTATACCATGGACGCGGGGAGTGAACTTAAAGACTGCACTGTGGAATACGGAGGCGGCAACGGTTACGGTGCAATCTACTTGAGTGTTTCATCGCCTGCGATTACAGGCTGCGAGATAGCCTCGAGCGACTCGTGGGGGATATACCTTTACTACTCGGATCTGAATCCTGTTGACCTTTTAGCTAATAACTCTTTCCATGACAACCGAGACGGCGACGTGGGGCCATAGTAGATCCTCCTTTTCCCGTCAGCGGGAAAAGAAGTAAGTGATGTAATATGCAACAACACGGTTGTTGCACTCCAAATTTTTTAGAAAAAAAGAGGACGAGGTATGCGAACTGGGTCGACATCCCTGCTGGGACACTTTTAGCCATACAACTCAGAGCAAATGTGGTTAGTAAGTCGCATGAATACGTAGCGAACACCCAGGTTGAAACAAGGGATTTAAACCCCTTGTCTGGTTTTCTTGACTTTTGGCACAGTCCCATGCCTCACCCTTACACATCTTAGAAGTTTTGCGACCTTTCGTCCATAGGACGAAAGGAGCATTTAATTACTCTACAGCTTCGGCAATGAGATTAGCCAGACGTTTTGCGCCTTCCTTGATTTGATCTTCGGAAGGAAAGCTGAAGTTAATGCGCATGGTATTCTGACCTCCACCGTCGCAGTGGAACGCGGTGCCGACAACGTAAGCTACCTTCTTATCGATCGCCTTCGGGAATATCTCGGTGGCGCTCATATACTCAGGCAGACGTACCCATAAGAAAAGTCCGCCTTCAGGCATGGTCCAGGAAAGGCCTTCTATTTTGGGCATGTTTTTTTCAAAGGCGTCCAGGATGATCTGCCTCTTTTTCTTATACGCTTTCTTAATAACCTCTATCTGCTTATCCAGAAGGCCCCGCTTCATATACTCGGCAAGGATCATCTGACCAAAGGTGTTGGTGCATAGGTCGGCGGGCTGCTTTGCCATTACTAGCTTATCCATAACTTGCTTGTTGCGGGTGATGAGCCATCCGGTGCGGAACCCTGGTATAAGTATCTTGGAAAAGGTATGCAAGGTTATAACACGTTCGTCATCGTCTAAAAGGATAAACGGCGGTTCGTGCTCGCCCTCGAACCGAAGCTCACGGTAGGGTGTGTCTTCTATAACCAGGGTGTTGTACTTCTTGGCCAGACCAAGGACCTGGAGTCTGCGCTCCTTGGGCATGGTTACACCGGAAGGGTTCTGGAAATCGGGAACCACGTAGATGAACCTTGGGGTTTTTCCCTGGTTTGAAAGTTTCTCAAGCGTAGCCTTGAGAGAGTCTATACGCATACCGTGGTTGTCGTGTTTGACTCCATGCATATCTGCGCCGTAACAATTGAATGACTGAAGACCACCGATATATGAGGGCAGTCCCAGAACTATTGGTTCTCCTTCGTTGACGAATACCTTGGCTACAAGATCAAGTCCTTGCTGGGATGCGGTGGTAACCAGTACCTGCTCGGGTGTGATCTCGACACCTCCGCGTCCTTCAAACGCAACCAGCTGTTCAATCAATCCGGGGTCGCCTTCTGTGGGTCCGTACTGTAAAGCTGTTGCACCTTTCTCATCGAGGACCTGTACAGCTATTTCCTTAAAATCTTCAATAGGAAAGAGGTCAGGTGCAGGCAGACCCCCGGCAAAGCTAATGATATCAGGTTTTCGGGTGAGTTTCAATAACTCTCGTATCTCGGAGCGGCGCATTCGCTTTGCCGAATTGGAAAATAAATGGCTAGCGTCAAAAAGCACGTTACCTCCTAGGTTCTTTTCATCTGAGTCTATACAAAAAAACCTGTTTGGCAACCCCATAACAGAATAGGAAACCTTGACAATAAAAACGAATAGACTATACTAATATGGATAATGGAGAGGGCATGGATGCAAGTAGTGGAATGTGATGAGGGTACTTAGGTTGGTACGGCGGAGCATGATGGAGAATGATATGAACTATCTTGCAGAATGCCTTGAACGGGCCAGGATATGTCAATTCACAGGAAGACTTTGTATCAATAATCATCGTAGCGGACAAAAAGCGATTCTACATTTTGCCCGCGGGGAACCGCAAAATAACGGCGGAGAAACAGACAAAAAAATAATCGATGCAGTAACCAAATGGGAGTGTAAAGAGGTCGATTGTATATGGTTTAATTCAAATAACCAAAAGGAGACAATCATGGCTTTAACCGAAGAACACCTTTTACCGCTTTCGAAAATAGAAGGATTCCGGGGTGCAGTAATATATTCCTCAAAGGGAGAGCTTTTGGTCCATCACTTGAAATCTGATATTGCTATACCTCCGGAAGGCATGGCAGCGTTCGGTGCGGAACTTTCCAAATTCAGCCGCAAGATAAGCACTGATATGCAAATTGGCGCCGCAGAGTTCTGTCGAATCGAAACGCCTGATGCGGTCTTAATTCACCGCTGCGTTGAACCTGGTACGGTAGGCATGTCGGTTCTTGCCGATCAGTCTGCAAATGTCGGAATGATCGTTTTTACAATGAACAAAATAATAGAAAAGGTGCGCTCAGAGGGTCTGTAATCTACGCAGGGAAATAGTGTTCTGTTCGTGAATGATTTGTGACTAATTATAGATTGCCTATATATCGAGCAACATCTGTAGTTCCCACAACCTCACCTTTGCGGTTCAGCAAAGGTGATATCACAACAGAGAATCTGCTATTTCTTTTCTTATCTTTCACTTCGGTGTACTGAGGTTGCTTACTGTCCATGCATATCTTATGCAGATTAATCCAAACACCTGGGGAATCGACCTTTAAAACGTCAAGATAATCTTTCTTAAAGAGATCAGCGATTGTTTTTCCGGTATACTTACTCAACGCTTTGTTTCCGCGAACAATCTTCCCATCGCGGTCAATGATCATTATCAAATCCGGAACCGAATCGAACACAAGTCTCCACTCATTCCTCGTATTTTCTTCCTCCTTTTTCTCCTCAATGAATTCTGTAATATCGATGCAACACCCAAGAGTAACCCAGGCACCCCGGTATTGAACCTTTCGCGCTCTTACTTCAAGATGGGCTATGTTTCCATCCTTTTTCTTAATGCGCATGACGTATTCGACAGGAACCTCTTCTCCTCTCTCAATGGCCTCTTCACGCTGTTTAATAACACCTTCGTGAAGATCTTCCTTTAATACCATATCCCAGGGATTCATATCCAGTAGTTCTACTTTCCTATATCCTGTTATCTTTGTCATCTCAGGGTTCACGTATATGAATCTGTTGTCCTTCAACATATACACCCCGACAAGCGATTCCTCGGTAAGAGCACGGTACCTTTCTTCAGATTCTCGCAATGCTTCTTCAAATCCTTTACGAGAAGTTATGTCTGTGCCTGAACTTAATGTACCCACAGGATTGTTGTGTTCATCCCTTAAGATGATATTGTGCCATGCGATGTATCTTTCCTCTCCGGACTTTGTCAAAACCGGATTCTCGTAGGATTCCTGAGGATGGTTCTTACCGTTAATTAATGCCGTAAACGCTTCCTTCACCTCTGAACGAGCATCTTGCGGAAGGAAATTGTCAAACCAGTTTTCTCCAACAATCTCTTCCTCACCGTAGCCTAAAATCTTGCATCCCATTTTGTTTATTAGCGTAACCTTTCCCTCACAGTCCAAGGCCAAAATAATAACACCGGCCACATCGAGGTAGCGTTGTTCTTTTTCCCTCTCTTCCTTCAACTCTATTTCTTCACGTCTTCGTTTGATCCCTACACCAAGTTCCTCCCCTATAGTTTCAACGAACCGTAGCCCGTGTTGGTCAATACTTGGCAGAACCATTGAAAGTATACCCTGTACCTCGAGTCCGGTCCTCATAGCCACTGAAACAATCTGGCCTGAGGCGTGACGATTACCAATAGATTTCAGCGTAATTTCTTTACCCATCCATTCACTCTGTAAAATCGCGGTATCCGAATCCAGAACCGTTCTCACATGCGAATTACTTAATGACCAGACCTCCTGCTTCGAGTAAAACTCTTTGCCTGGACCAAAGGATACTACAAGGTTAAAGTGCCGGGAATACTTATCAAGAAGGTATATACCGCCTGCCAGAACCTGCGGGTTTTCTGCGAGTAAATCGGCTGCAACAACGAAAAGGTCATCCAGATGCACCGTAATACGGTTGATTTCTCTACTTAACTGATAGAGGGCTTCGAACATCCCGCTGTCCCTTACCATATTCACCTCGGCCTGTTTCCTGTTCGTAATATCCTGAATCACCCCGAAGTAGCGTATTATCTTATTAGACTCTCCTCTGACAGCACTTACGCTCACTAAAGTCCAAGCTACAGACTCATCTTTTCTTACGAGTCGGAGTTCGTAGTCGGATATCGCTCCTCGGGAAGCGAGTCTCTCAACAAATTCCCGGAGTTCGATTGGATTGTAGCATACATCTGGAATAGACTTGGCTAAAAGTTCTTCACGGGAAGAATAACCAAGTAACCTGACCAATGTCTTGTTTACGGATGTGATTTTGCCCTCCGGTGTTCCCCAGAAAATCCCGATCGGGAGATTATCGATCAATGACCGGTAGTGATTATTATGCCCAAGGGTCTCATCTGATACCGCCTCAATAACCTTGGCATCGTCCATATAGCCTCCGGTAGGACTTCCCACCCGGTGCGTTAACGACCTCCTCCAACAACGTCACCCAAGTGATTTATTACGACGTTTTTTCTTGGTTATCAAACCTACATAATAATAGTCATTAGTTTCGGAATGTCAAGGCCTTACGGTTCAGTCTTTACTCAATGAAAAAAACTAATGGACTATTACAACCCTTCTCACGACATTCACTCGAGTATCAGAAACATTGATAAAGTACACCCCACAAGGTCGCCCCTCTCCCCAGGTAATGGTCCCGGCTGGGACTGGGGACACCAGCACGTCTACCATACGACCTGCAGCATCGAAGATGTCGGCGTGGAAGCCATGGGGTTGATTCGAGTATTCAAGTGTAATCTGGCTGCCGACTGATTTAAGTACCTTCCAGTTCCGAGGATTCTCGACTGCTTTAGGCTGCTCAGAGATTGCCGTTAGATTGCCCAGAGAGTCTGTCTTAATCAATACCACATCTGCCTCCAAGAAAAAGGGCGTATTCAATCCATCGACACAACCTGTAATTACATAGCCTCTGTCCGTGGTTTGTTGAACACTGAACCCTGCATCGCAAAGGGTATCATCTTCTCTGAATACACGCGTCCAAAGCGTATCACCAGATTCATCAGTTTTAAATAACAAAATAGATGTTGGATCGGCAGGAAGTTCTCCACCCGTGATCCCAACCAGTACTAAGCCCCCATCATCAGTTAACTCAACAGAGGTGGCAATGTTCCAATCATCGTAGGTATAATTTCTAGCCCAGATTGAATCGCCTTCATCATCGGTTTTAAGGAGCCAGCAAGCCTGATGTGCCCATCCTGGTTCCGAAGTGGTAATCACAGTGCCTGCAACTATATAACCACCATCAGGGGTTTGCTTGACACTATTCCCGGAATTTTGATCTCCGTAAGTACGTAACCATAAGGAATCGCCAAGCGAATCGATTTTAATAAGTATTACATGAGGATCTGTATCATGAGAATAACCGGTAACGATGTACCCACCATCTGAAGTTTCCTGAATGCTTGCTGCCTCATTAGATTCTTCTTGGTCGTAGTAGCGCGTCCAAAGAGTATCTCCTGTCTCATCTGTTTTCAGGATCCATAAAGAAGTAGTAGATGTCGAAAATGGTGAGGGTGGTGAATTCCTTCTGCCAGCTACGATATAACCCCCATCAGAAGTTTGTAGTACGGAGTATCCTACATCGTAATCGAGACCTTGTGAATGTTTCGGAGAATAACCGTACACACGTGTCCATAGTGTATCTCCGAAGGGATCGGTCTTCAAAAGCCATAGATCCCTCGTTCCGGAAGTGGCTTGAGATTTAGTCCAGCCTACAATTATGTAACCTTTATCTGAAGTCTGTTGTACCCAATAACCTTCGTCTCCAGAAGCTCCATATAGTTTGGTCCATAAAGTGTCGCCATAGGAGTCGAATTTCAAAAGCCATACACCTCCAGCAACTTCCTGGGATTGGCTATACCCAGCATATTCATAATTTTTCCTGCCTGCAACAATGTAACCTCCATCCGTAGTCTGCTGTACACAGTAACCCCAATCTATTCCAGCCTCACCATAGCTTTTAATCCATCCGTCTGCGTAGATTGAGAGGGGAATGACCGCAAGCAAGGCAACCACTGTTAAGACTTTTAGGTTACGCATCGTATCCTCCTTTCTCCCCAGACGCCCAGCGCACGCACGTCAGGGATTATCAAACTTCTTTTCTCAGAACCTTCACAGCACATCCTAACCTTTACTATTTATAATAAACCCCTCACTCCCTTTGTCAAGGGTTACTGGATAATCACTACTCTTCTTTTAACCTCAGTCTGGGCACCAGGCACCCTGATGAAGTACACTCCACAGGATAGATCTTCACCCCATGTGACGGTGCCGGATTTGGCTGAGGATTGAAGCACGTCCACCCTGCGGCCAGACGCATCGAACACCTCGGCGCGGAAGCCTTTGGGATAGTTGGAGTATTGAAGTGAAATCTCGTGACCTAATGCCCTCGTCAGCTCCCAGGAGGGTGCAAAGACGATTGGGTTTTCTATAATGCCAACGTCAGGCACACCCTGGAACTCAATCGTGACGGTGTCTGTAGTCCATATAAGTTCATCTTCTTTGGTTGTGTAGAAACGAGCTTCATATCGTGCCGAGTCGTCCGCGAACCATTCCGCAAACTCCACGTAGACCGAGTCCCCTGGCTCCAAAGAATAACTGATCCAGTATTTAACGTGGTATGGCGGAGAAAGATACGCACTACCCTTGGGCACAATCTCACAGTGGCAGTAGAAGTTCTCTACAGTACCCATGGTTCCTAAATTCCTGAACCACGCCGCAGGAATAATTGTATCCACAATGGTATCTTGTAAGGGCAACCCAACCGTAACCGGCGGGACAAAATACCATACTGTGTCACCGAATTCGTTAACCGTTATCAAATATAAATCGTGATAAAGATCCCCTTCAGGTTGAGAAGCCCCCGTAATTGAGTAACCGCCCTTAATACTAATTATATAATATCCTTTATCGCTCAAGTCTCCGCCAAAAGTACATGACCACAAAGTATCACCCAAAGAATCGGTTTCTAGTAACCAAAGATCACTACCGGTTGATCCTTTATTTTCTTTGTACCCTACGACTACAAAACCACCATCTTTAGCCTGGAGTACACCTCTACCGCAATTATTTGTACTGTCCCCTTCACCATAAGTACGAGTCCAAAGTGTATCTCCGGTTGAATCAAGCCTTAGCAGCCAGAGATCGCCATCGACCTGTTCATTAGCAAGTGGAGGCCAAAAAAGATTTATCCCTCCTGTGACAATATACCCTCTATCCGAAAGTTGTTTTATAGCAAATCCCATCTCATCATCTTCTCCACCGATAAATCGTGTCCAAGAAAGTTCGCCAAGGGAATCTGCCTTAATAAGATACAAATCTAAACCAGTGGTAGAAGTATTTCTTTTTCCAACCATGATATATCCTCCATCCGTCGTTTTATCAAAATCAAAGCTGTGACTGGAATAACCTGGATATATCGACTCCCACAAAACGTCACCAGATGAATCAATTTTAAAAAGTAGCATCTCATAATCTGCAGATCCTGCAATAACACATCCACTATCATCAGAATTTATTAATGAAAAACCATGATAATCCATTTCATCACCATATAAACGACTCCACATAGTATCACCATATGAATTTAGTCTTAATAACCAAATACGAATATCTCCAGCATCCGTCATTGTTCTTCCTAAAACTAGATAACCTCCATCTTCAGTCTGTCTAACACATTCACCGTAATTATGGTTTTCTTTCCTGTATTCACGGGTCCACAAAGTATCACCCTTACTATTTGTTTTTATTACCCAAATATTACCCCAACCATATCCAAAATAGCCTGTAGCGTCATTCCAACCGCAAATGATATACCCACCGTCCGCTGTTTGTTGTACAAACTTACCAACATCATTATTTTGTCCGCCATACGTCCTCGTCCATCCTTGCATAGACAAAGGTATAGCTATGATTGAAACGGCGATTATCAGGGACTCATATAGTTTCATCGCTCCTCCTTATTCTCTCACTAATATAGTAGGCTGTTTACTCCCATTGTCAAGGGCTGGTGTTATATCATTAGATGCAGTGCGCAAGCGCCAAGAAGCAGTGAGAATGCCCCGAAGGGGTTCGGGTGTTTCGGGTTAGTCGTGTTACGGGACTTTTCTGACCTTCAGTACCATCCCGTCCATTTCGACAACCTTTACCTTATCGCCTTTCTTGATCTTTATTGCGGGGTCAGCGGACACACCGGTCCAGTACTCGCCGCGCACGTATACGGAGCCTTCTGGCGAAAGATCGGATCGAGCCTCTCCCACCTGGTCGACCATGCCTTTCTGACCGGTGGTAGGTTTGCGAGTATGGGTGCGCACGGCAAGAACGATTATCAATACAACCAGACCAATCATCACACCGGCAACGATTAGAATAAACGGCCAGGATATCCCAAAAGCCTTGGGAGTGAATTGAAACATGAGCAACGTTCCTAAAATCAATGACACGACGCCTCCTACGGTTAACATTCCATACGAGGTGATCTTCACCTCAAGAATAAACAGAAGAACTGAAAGGCCGATGAGCGCCAGACCTGCATAGTTGATGGGCAGCACCTGAAGCCCGTAAAACGCAAATATCAAACTGATCAGACCTATTACTCCTGGGAAGATGGAGCCCGGGTTCTGCACCCAGGCGATGACCCCGTAGATGCCGATCATCATGAGTACGTAGATTAAATTCGGATTTGACAACACCCTTAAAAGTTTCTCGAACCAACGCAGGCCTATCTCGATCTCTTCTGCATTCGTCGTCTCAAGCACAACCTCGCCTTCCGGCATTTCTACTTTGTGCCCGTCCAGCATCTCGATTAGCTCTCCCGGAGAGGAAGCCACATAGTCGATGAGCCCAAGATCGAGGGCTTGGCTGGAAGATGCCGAGACGGATTCACGTACAGCCCGCTCAGCCCATTCAACGTCCCGCCCCCTTGCCTCGGCAATGGAGACAATAAAAGCAACGGCATCGTTTTCTATCTTCCCCATCATTACCGAATCTGGTTGCTGTCCGCCCAGGTTCACGGGGTGTGCGGCGCCCATATTGGTCCCGGGAGCCATCGCCGATACGTGGGTGGCAAGCATGATGAACACGCCTGCAGATGCCGCTCGGGCACCCACAGGGTATACGTATCCGACCACCGGAATCTCGGACGCCATGATCTTTTTCACTATGGAACGCATGGCGTCATCGAGTCCGCCAGGGGTATCAAGCTTCAGGAGTACGAAGTCAGCGCCGAGTTTATCCGCCTCATCCAGGCCGTTGGATATGTAGCGGTCCGAAACCGGGCCTATCGGACCCTCGAACCCCAGCACAACGTACTTCGATGCACCGAAGCCCGCCACAGGAATCAGCAATACTGCAAATAAAACGGCTAGTGATAGAAATCTTTGCATCACCCATAGCTTAGGCGAAATATTGGCAACGTCAAGCTCCTGATCGAAATTATTATACTCGTATAAAGCCTTTCACTGTTCCCCAGACTATAGCCGGGCTAACTTACTAAACCTCTCCCCTCTTTCTTTTTTCGAGATACTCCCTTCCACCTGCCTTGATTATAGCTTCGATGATGTAGTTACGGTAGGCCGGCGATGAAAACTGCCAATGCATCTCCTGCTCGTATAGTTCCACTAAGAGGGGTAAAGCCTCCTGGCCAAGTTCGGCCAGTGCCATCAATGCATAGCGGCGTTCCTTCTCACTTCCCTGTTTCGAGCGCAGGAAGGCGGCAACCTCGGCCTTGCGTATCGGCAGGTTCTTTACGACGAGATGAGAAAACAACATCCCGAGTCCTATACCTGCCACTCCTAAAAGAAATGCAAGACACCTTACCTCGTAGAACTCCAGCGCAAAACTCACGATCGCCCCAACCATAGCCAAGCCTATCTCCAACCCCAACCAGAAACCGACGGCAATGCCGACCCCTTTCCCCTTGGAGTAACCTTTACCCAGGGTCTTACGCCCCAGGTATATGGCCCAGAACACTAAACCTACTATATCCACAGCGCCTTCTTTGTGAAAAACACTCCTCTTGGTAAACTTGCATCAACATATTCTCTTTTCAAATCATCTTTCCTGAGCGGTTTGGGTCTCTACGCTTCTCGTACTTCCTAAGTATCTTCATCGCCTTGATACGAACAACAGAGTAAGGGTCTTGAGTCAATTCTGCTATCTCTGGAAGGAAATTCTCTCCTTGTAACTTGAATATCTGTGCGGCAAGTTCTAACTTGTGGTGCGCGGTTTGGTTCCATATTCTCGGTCTTATAGAATTCGTGAAGCAACTCCAAGGCATCCTCGCAGCACAGAGTCAGGGCTTCCACGTAAATCCTTCTCTCGGATTGGCTTTTCGAGCCTTCCCTTATTCTTCGAACCAGAAGCTTCCTTCGCAAAGGCAGGAGAATACAACTCGATATCAATACAGCGGAGAAAATGACTGCACTCCCCCATAACAACAACCGCCTTGGCATTATTGTGATTATGTCCGGAGTTATCGCATGAGCGGCAATTAGCCAGTTTACGATCGGATAAAGCAAAAAACCTGCAAGCCACCACTTTACTTTATAACCCCTTCTTCTCGTTCCTTTAAGAAACCACCATAACCAACTGAGGATTACTAGAATCAAAGGCAGTATAAACTCGACTGCAAAGGGTAGCATATGACTTAAGGGGTGGATGATTTGAATGAATGAATCATTTATTTAACTCCGGAAACTCGGCTTCACCCTTGATACGAGAAGCGAGTATCTTTACCGCCGTATCCCTGACCACGGGGAAAGGATCGTTCTTAAGCTTCTCAACCTCAGGAAGAAAATCCTCGCCCTGTATCTTATAAAGCGCCACTGCAAGGGTTGCGCGAAGCAAAGGGGCTGCTGCCGGAAGCTTCTGCTCCTTCTGATATAACTCATTAAGGAAAGGCGCAATCTCTCTGCCCACACCGGACAGACGAATCACGTAACGAGAGCGCTCCTCCTGGGTATGATCATTATTTCCTACCTCGATCATCAATCGCTCTTTATCTTTTTCTACAGATGCAGGGGCCCCGCAGAAACGGCATTTCTCGTCCTGCAGGAATGTGGTTGCTCCACACTTATCACATTTGAGATGAATCTTGGGGGTTCTGTCATACCTCGGCTTCAAACTCTCTACGAGTATTACCGTCCCCAAGAACCCAAGCGCTGCGCCTATCAACCAAAATATATAATAAAGGAAGAAAGTTCTGGTGAGCATTACTCCTACAACTGCCCCAACAATCCCCAAGAAGATGATCGCACATACGCCGAACACCGAAAAAGGCCGCCCTGGGTAGCCCTTTTCCTGTGCTATCTTACTGAAATGGGTAACGATAAAGATTATGGCTAGGATTTCCAGCATCTATATCCTCCTTCTATAAACCTATTGATATATCCATATCTGTCAACCGAGTATACAAAGACTTACATCCATGTCAAGCTGGACAACACCCGGCTTGACTTGTTTACACCAAAGGGTTATAGTTCGTCTAAGTCGATAAATAAAGAGAGGTGCAACGATGAAATACTTGAGTGTAATGATGGTCTTGCTCTCGTCGACGAGTGCAGCAGACTGGCAGGAAAATCTCCAAAAGCTCTTGGAGACGAACTCAGCTTCCAGGCAGGAAAATTTAATTGAAAAGATTGCTCAGGAAGCCCCTGGATGGAAAGAAGTCTCGGATTATCTAGTTGGACTCGAGTTTCGGGAGAAAGAAACCGATACCGTCCTTCTTCGCAAGACAACGTGCATCGACGGGGACGAGCGTTCCTGGATACTTTACATTCCCCCTTCGTACGACCCGGTAAAACCCACCCCTTTATTCGTAAACCTGCACGGAGGTGTGTCGAGCCCGGAACCGATACCCGATTCATCCGCTCTTGAGCGTATGGAAGATAACATCTTCAAAAAGATGGCTGGAGAAAACGGCTGGCTCATGCTTTTTCCGTTCGGTCAGTTTGGTGCAACCTGGTGGGATAGTGTTGGGATGGCAAATATAAATAACCTGGTTCGTACTGTGAAGCGCGAGTTTAATGTCGACGACGACCGAGTATGGATGGGAGGATATTCTGACGGAGCCTCAGGTTCTTTTTTATACGGGATGCTCGATCCGAGGGACTACGCAGCTTTTCTTGCACTGAGTGGACACATCGGTGTAGGAAGCCTTGACGGCTGTCTGCCTACTTACGCGCCTAACCTGGCAAATACTCCGACCTATGCCGTGACTTCTTTTGCCGACGAGCTCTATCCATCTGCAAAGATGCGCCCGACCGTCAAGATGGCTCAGGACGCCGGAGGAGATATTTACTACCGCGAGCAGGAAGGACGCCACGAGTTTGCGTATGCTGAAGATGAGGCTGAACGTCTGGTTAACTTTCTCGATCGTCATCCCCGTGACCCCTTCATACCGAAGATTACATGGGAGACCGCTGATCCGGGATTCGGCAAGTGCCGGTGGTTTTCAATCGATGAGGTCGAAAAAGAAGCAGATGCCGCGGACTGGCACGTCGACTATAATGCCACTCTTGTGAACGATCGAGTAACAATAGGATTCAACGTTCCTGAATACGAAGGGGAAGGTGTCAAGGTCGGCAAGGTGTTCGATGGGACGGCTGCGGATTCGATGGGTCTCGAGGAAGACGACGTTATCATCCATGCTGAAGATATGGAGATTCTAGGCATGGATGATTTGAACGCGTACAAGCAAACCAAGGTCAGGGGCGACTCGATCCACATGACCGTAATCAGGGCCAATGAGGAGATCAAGCTTCACGGAAAACTGCCCGAGCCAACCGAGTATAAGGTCTTCAATCACACCGACACCTCGGCAAGGGCAAACGTAACTTTCTTTGCAAACCGGATCGACGTAGAGGGCTCGCGCGTAGGTGCCTTTACCATATATGTACATCCCGACATGATTCGCCTCGAGCATCCTTTAGTAATTACCTGCAACGGAAAAGAGGTTTACAACCAGAAGGTTGAACCGGACATCCGCTTTATGTTGAATAACTTCCTCGGAAACAGAGACCGCAGTCTTATCTATGTAGCTGAGGTAAAGATAGAGCTATAGAGAACTGGTCCCCTCATTGTAATGCCAATTGGATCACGGTGTAACATTAATTAGGTAAATACCGTCTTTTTTGAAAACAAGGAGACTTATGTTAACCAGACATATAACGGTTATTTTGACTTTGGTGGGATTGACGTTAACTCTCGGAAGTTGCGCCATTGACTACCCTGAATGGGAAGACGGAATCTATACATCCCCTGACGGTAAAGCAGAATTAGAGATTAGGGACGGAGTTAAGATTCTCAAGCTCAGAGGAAACGCCTACGAGAACGGATACAATCACGGCTATCTGCTCGCAGAGGAGATTGTTATCGTGGTTGATGAGTTCTCATGCTGGGGAGCAAGCAAGGTTGAGAACTACGAAACGTTCGAGAATATGCAGCCCAGGTTCGCATGGGACGAGGCGACCCTTGACGAGTTGGAGGGAATGCTTGCAGGTATCCAGGATAAATTGACCTCCAAAGAACGAATGATCAAACCCAAGGGTCAGGATAAGCGGGAGATAAACCTTACCGACCTCAAGGTTTACAACACCCTGGCCGACTGGGCCATGTGTTCCTCTTTTGCTATATGGAATGAAGGCCGCGCGGACTCATCCGTATTGATGGTTCGCAATCTGGACTTCGTTACAGATCTCCGCAAGGCTTTCAAACGTTCCCACCTAATCGTGTCATATGATGACGGTATCAATGCCCGGTGGATCAACGTGGCCATGGTCGGGCTCGTGGGATGCATCTCCGGGATGAACGAGTACGGGCTTTCAGCCGCTATTCATAATACCGATTTCCTGGAAACAACGGACGATGACGGCTACGTACCCAGGATAGTAGCGTTAAGGAGACTGCTGGAGCAGACGAATGCATCATCTACTCCGAAGGATCTGAAAGAGTTATGCGAGGCAATACCAAACTACCAGGGAAATAATTTTATCGTATGCTTCCCCCGGGATGGAAGGACAAACGACGAGATTGCCGCGGTTATCGAGTACGACGGCGATGCGACTCATCCGGACGGACGGGCAACGCTTCGTTTACCCTCAGACAACCCCTCCCTCCCCACAGGCAAGTGTCCGGGTGACAAGACTAGCTATGACCAGACCCTGGACTACACCTACTGTATAATAAACACCAACCATTATATGAAGAGACGGACATCGATGCCGGAAAACGAAAATAGCGCCGACAGGGTAGTACGGATTAAATACTATCTCGATGAATTCAAGACTGACGGCAACGTAGACTTGGACGAGTCGCTAGAAATAATGGCAGATGTCGGGAGTGACGGATTGATTAGCTTGACCTTGCACACCGTGGCTTTCGAGCCGGACGCCATGAAGATTCATGCGTGGTTTTCCGATCTCAGGGACGCGTCGTACCTGAACGAAAGACACGACTACACCTTTGATGACCTGTTCTAATCCGAGGAGGAAAGATGAAGAAAAGATTTATCCACGCTGCAATCTTACTTGGATTCTCAATACTTAGTTGTTCCGTTGATCTTCCACAAAGTAAAGGTGACGGAACCTACACCTCGCCTGACGGCAAGGCAACACTCACGGTAGACGGTAATGTAAGAATCCTCAAGCTTTCAGGCTCGAACTACGAGATGGGTTACAACTATGGGTACCTTTTGGGTGCAGAGATCGTGAACGTTATGCAGGACTACATCTTCTGGATATTGGACTACGAGGATCTGGGCTACGACGACGCGGCTTCTATCCTTGATAATTTTACCTTCGACGAGTTCTACTTGGACGAATTGGAAGGGATGCTTGCAGGTATCGAAGATGCATTGCCTGAGGAAGACAGAACGGTAAAACCCAGGGGAGAAAAGGCGCGGTCAATCGCCCTTGACGACATAAGAATTGCCCATATTATCGCCGATATGGATTGTTCGAGCTTCGCTGTATGGGCCGAAGGTCGTACGGATTCCACCCTTCTGCTTGCAAGGAATATGGATTATATGCACGATCCTGACGATATCGTGAAGCGATTCCAGGTGATAATATCCTACGACGACGGAACGAATCAAAGGTGGGTAAGCACCTCTATATGCGGTTTCACCGGATGCCTTACCGGCATGAACGAAGATGGTGTGTGCGTGATGATGCACTCGACTAATGAATACCTGTCGAGTGACGAGGACGATTTCATCCCTCGAGGATTTGCGCTGCGAAGGATCGTCGAAACGATCGGTTCATCAAACACCCCCGCAGATATAGAGACAATGTTGGATACAATACCAGCGCAAACTGGCAACAACTTCTTGATCTGTTTTCCGAGCCTGGGAAGAGAATCGGGTCAGGTTGCCGGGATCGTAGAGTACGACGGTGACGCAACTCATCCGGACGGTAGGGCTACCTTAAGAAGCCCTTCGGATAACCCCGGTCTGCCCAAAAACTCCTCATACGACCAGACCCTCGATTTCACCTACGGTATCATCAACACCAACCACTACCTAAAAAGAAATACCGAGATTCCGGAATCAGGGACATCGAGTATCGAGCGTTATATGAGTATCAAGCAGAACCTCATCGAAGCGAAATCCGACGGAAACATTGACCTGGATGAAGCTCGTGAGATAATAAGGAACGTTCAGACAGGAGGGACGATTCACTCAGTGATATTTGAACCCGACGCAATGAGACTCCATTTCTTCCTTGCCGATCCTGAAATGAGCGCCCCTGACTGCCAGCGCCACGATTACGACTTCGAGGATCTGTTTCAGTAATGCTTATCAGGCCTTACCAGGATAAGGACAGTGAAACTGTAGCCGCCTTGTGGCGCGTGGTTTTTCCGGACGATCCGCCTTGGAACGTTCCCGAGGAGGACATCGAACGCAAACTCAAGATACAGCCTGAGTTGTTTTTTGTTGCCGAGGATGGCGGAGAAATAGTCGGTACAACCATGGGCGGGTACGACGGACATCGGGGCTGGGTATACCTGGTGGCTGTACTGCCGGACTACAGGAGAAAAGGAGTGGGGAAAGTGTTAATGGATGCGGTAGAGTGTGGATTGAAGAAGATAGGCTGCCCCAAGCTCAATTTACAGGTCAGAGGGTCAAACAAAGAGGTTGTGGAGTTCTACAAAAAGTTGGGGTACGTTACCGAGGATAGGGTGAGTATGAGTAAGAGGCTGAAATGACTGTAATTTGACCGCATACTAATCTAAATCTGAAGTAAGTCCTGGATATTTAGATTCCGAAATTCCTGACAAATCATCACAAATCTTGACTGGGGGCACAATGGAAGTAAACTTGATTTTTAAAATCACTGGAGGTCGCGTGAAAAGAATCTTATATACCTTTCTGATATTTTTGCCGCTTTCTGGATTGATCGGCCAGGATGATTATGATTACGAGGTATTCACGGTTGTTGATACCCTCGCTACCAACGTCAATCCCGGACACCTGTCGCCTGACGGTCGAACGTTTATTTGCGGGCTAAAGGATGATGATGGATACGAATTGCTGTACCAGTGGCAAAGACGATCCTTGAAAGCAAGCTGGAAAGGACCACAGCTTCTGACCGGTCAAATTAACGAGGTGGTAGCCGAAGAAGATTTGCAGCCGCAGGAAGGTCCTGACGCATCAATACCCGGCTCATATTCCAACTCTCAACCGACCATTACCGATGACGGCCTGAATATGATATTCGTACGTAACCATAACGGACTATGGGAGGGTAACGATTTATGGATGGCCACGCGTGAGTCATCGAAAGCTGCTTTCGATAATGTAAGAAGGATAGATGAACTTGGTTCTGACAGCACCGCGGAATCATATCCTTTCATCTCCGCCAACGGAAAACGTCTTTACTACATTGCCGATACAGTGATTGTGGTTTCTGAGTTCGATGAGAACTCCGGAAGATTCTCTAAACCAGAGGCATTGAAACTTCCATGGGACAGAGACTTCATTTCGTGCTGGCTTTCTGCAGACGAGCTTCTTTTCGTGGCAATCACATATACTAACGAACTCTTCTATGCCGAACGCACCAAGATAGATTTGCCTTTTAAGGAAATTAGATCCCTTGATCTGGGTCTGCAGGGGATTTTTCTGGCTTCGCTTTCCTTTGACCCAAAAGGAGACCTTTATCTTTACGGATCGATGTCTCATGAAGTTGACGAACCAGTAATCGAAAATAAGTACCCGGAAGACGATTATAAGGAGCATTATTCCGAAACGATGATACTCATTCTGACGCAGTCAGGCGGGGATTGAATATTTACTTGCCCCGACACCTAATATGGACAGTAATCAGATAAAGAAAAAAGCAAGAAAGCTTGGTGCTAATCTTGTCGGCATCGCTTCAGTCGACAGATTTTCTGATGCACCTGAAGGTTTCAAACCGCGAGGTATCTACGCTGATGCCGAATCAGTTATCGTTTACGCAAAGAGAGTGCCTGTGACAATCCTCTCTGCTCAAAGTGCTATACCCTGCACCTTTGTTAATAATTTGATGACTACTGCTGTTGATAACCTGAGCATTCAACTCTCATTGTGGCTGGAGGACAATGGAATCGGTACAGTGATGATCCCCTCGGACGATCCTTACGAACACTGGGAGCCGGAACGCTCATACGGAAGAGCTATCCTGTCTTTAAGACACGCAGGCTTGCTTGCCGGGCTGGGTTTCCTGGGACGGAACACCTTATTGATTAACGAGAAATACGGCAACATGATTCAATTAGGCGCATTGCTGGTAAATCGGGAACTAGAACCTGATCCTGTGATTGAGGGTGAGTGTCCGGAGGATTGCCGGTTGTGTATCGAGAACTGCCCGCCGCATGCCTTGGACGGAAAGACCGTGAAACAGAGGTTGTGCAGACCTTTGTCAAACCACATCAATGAGAAAGGATATACCATCAAGAAGTGTAATATATGCCGGAGTATCTGTCCTTTGGCTTTGGGGATAAGATAGGTCAGTGAATCCCGGCATTGGTAAAGCAAAGCGGCACCTTGCCTTAGTTTATCCTGAACTGGAAGTCCGAACCATCGAGTTGGCAGGCCAGGGCGATTTCGCACGAGCTTATACTATCAACAACGGTTTAATGGTTCTCTTTGCTCTCAACCCAGAAGGTTCGAAATCCCTGGCGCGCGAAGCTAAATTACTCCCGTGTCTGGCTAAGCATGTCGATCTTCCGATCCCGAATGTATCACATTCTGGACAATATGGGGATAACAACTATACATTTATCTGTTACCCCAGGATACCGGGTATATCTTTATCCGCCAAACATTTCTTCGACTCCTCCCGAAAAGAACAAAATCGTTTCGCCGAAACTATCAGTCGCTTCCTTCACCGATTGCATTCGTTCGATCTGGACAAAGCCCGCCAGGCTGGAATCAAGGAACGTAACTACAGAGAAGAAAATGCCCGCTACCTAGAGCAAAGCCGTGAGCTTATTTATCCTTTGATTAATCAGAATGTACGTGATTATATTGAAAGACAATTCGAGACAAATGCCGGACTTCACTTCTCACCGGCGCTTGTGCACGATGACTTATCCGCCGAGCATATCCTGTTCGACCCTCGCCTGAGGGAGATTACCGGCATCATCGATTTTTCGGATATGATTATTGGTGACTGCATCGAGGATTTGATGTATCTGTATGATGATTTCGGTGTCGAGTTCATGGACATCTTCCTCGAATACTATAACGACAGGGATCGGAATTCGTTGCTTGAAAGCCTCCGCTTCTACCATGCACGCCATACCATCGCCCGTATCCTGTGGGCGGTTGAACACAGCTATCAACCAGGGATCGAGCGCCGGATCAAGGACCTTGTCGATCTCGTCGAAGCCTCGATATCATCTATAAGAAAAATAACGACTTTAAGGAGAAAAAATGACAAGGATAGAAATTCGCGATATGCAGACCGATGACGAGGTGTTCGTCGGTTCCTGCACACATGTTAATGAGACCGATGAGTGGAACGAGGTATGTAAAAAGAGAATCCAATGGTTTCACCGTGCCTATGAAGAGAAAGGGTTGAGGATTAAGGTCGCGTTGGTTGACGGTGAACACGCCGGATTCATCTACCTCTACCCAATTGAACACTGTCCCTGGGGACCAGCAGGCAAGGACTTGATGGTTATCACCTGTCTGGATTCTGTAAAACCAAAGCGAGGAGTGGGACGTGCCCTAATGGATGCAGCTGAAAAGGAAGCAAGAGAGCAAGGCAAGAAAGGCATCTGCGTAAATGGCTTCTACTGGAAAGAGATGTGGTTCATGCCCGGAGAGTTCTTTGAGAAGATAGGGTACGAAGTTGTCCAGAAGAAAGGCAATTCCGCCTTGTTCTTAAAGAAGTTTTCAGAAGATGCCCAACTCCCACAATTCTTAGAGAGGAAATATGTGCATAAGCCAGTTCCGGGCAAGGTGGTGGTTGATCTGTTTTGCACCGATTCCTGCCTGACTACCTGCACCGAGGCGGAACGGGTCAGAAAGGTCTGCGCCGAATTCGGGGATAAGGTCGTACTCAACCAGTACGACGCAGACGATCCGGAGATTCTTAAGAAGTACCAGGTATGGCGCGCCATCTACGTCAACGGCTCCGAAATCCACTGGGGCTACGAAGCCCCGTGGGAGGGGATTCGGGAAGCGATAAACAAAGTGATGGATTGATAGGAATCATCGGATCAAGGGTTTTTCTGTCTCAGACAACTTTATAAATCTTTCCATGCACCTGCAATTATCGAAAACCACATCGCTCTTTCCTCGATTTTCCAGGAACGAAGTTTGGAGCGCTTGAGAATTTCCCTGACCTCTTCAACGGAATATGCGGTGGCAAGCATCTTCATGAGCCTTCCCAGCCAGGAGCGCTTAATATCACTCAACCCGAATCTCCCATCCGGTTTCAGCACCCGCTCAACCTCGTCAAGCATAGCAACCGGATCAGGGAGCACGTGAAAGACATTCAGGCTGATCACCGCGTCGAACGAATCATCCTTGAAGGGCATGTTCTGGACATCGCCCTTGATGAACTTAATCCGGTCGGCGATTCCCGCTTCCTCAGCCTTCTTCCCAGCCATTCCGATAAGAGGCTCTGAAAGATCAACTCCGACCCCTTCTAAACCTGGTAACTCCTTCACTATCTCGATAAGCATCTCGCCTCCGCCTGAACCGACATCGAGCACCCGGCCATTCTCAAACCCTTCTTTTATGAAAGCGGAAGCATAGATGGAACCCAGCCTTATAGCCCTCATCGCCGCGTTTCGGGAATACTCTTCTGCTTCCTTGGGATCATCAAAAACCCGCGTATAAAAGATTGACGAACGTTCAATCATCATTCCTCCAGTAGTTCAATAACTATTTTGATTGCCTCGGCTGATTGTAAGTAAACTCAAATAGCGTGTCAAATAATTTTCAAAGTGATGGATGCAACCAGTCGTGTTTTGTTTCGTCATATCAAAAAAGGAGTTTGGATGGAAAAAGAAGTAGTTGAGTTATTTACGGACGACATTAAGGATGAGGTCGCTTCTCGATTCGTGACGAAGAAGGAGGAGTTGAAGCTACTGGGCGATGCCGAGAACTTCGTCTACTCATATCCTTACGACGGTGCTGAGAGGATTCTGAGGGTAACCCATTCGTCGCACCGCACGGTTAATCAGATAAAGGGTGAGATCGACTGGCTCAATTATCTGGCAGATCGAGGCGTACCCGCAGCCCGGGAGTACGACTCACCACAGGGCGACCTTATAGAGGTAATCCAGGCAAGAGACGGCTCTTTTTTCATGGCAGTCTCGTTTCAGATGGCCCCTGGGAGGAGACCACAGCCGAGTGAATGTACTCCGGAGTTGATTTGCAAATGGGGCAGGATAGTTGGCCTGATGCACCGCCTGACCAAGGACTATCCTGATCCGGGAGACGATATCCGCAGGGAGCATTGGCATGAATTCGACTATCTGAATGTCGAAAAATACCTTCAGGAGTCCGATGCGGTCATTGTTGAAAAAACCGGAAAACTTGTTGAACATATTAAGAAATTACCGGTCGGTAAAGACACCTACGGGCTCCTGCACACCGACGTCCATCAGCACAACATATTCGCAGACGATGCAGGTAACATCACGGTGTTCGATTTCGACGACATTCACCATATCTGGTTTGCCGCAGATATTGCCATAATCCTTTTTTACTCGAGATGGTTGTGCGAACCGACAGGAGATATGGCAGAATATGCAAAATTCTGGCTTACGAACTTCTGGGAAGGATATAGACGGGAAAATCTTCTGGACGATTGGTGGAAGAGTACCTACCACGACTTCTTAAAGCTAAGGGAGATACAAACCTACGTGTGGCTTAACAAGAAGTGGGACATGGATAATCTCGATGAACGGCAGCAGGCAGCGATCGAGCGTTTCCGCCACAACATCGAAAACGACGTTCCTCTCGTGGACGTTGACTTTACCAGTATCTGATCATGGCTCTTGTTTTCAGACCGGATAAAAAGTCCATAGAGAAAACCCTTGCCGCGCTCAAGAGTTACGGCAACCTGGTTGCCCCTGACGCCAGGTTCAACTATGACGCCAAAGACGGCCTCAGAAAAGAGGTTTGTTTCCGGGATGAGGATTTCTTGAGTCTGCTTTCCTCCATAGATGACGAGTATGTTGTGGATTCGATCCTCGAAATGCTCAAGGGGAAAGCGCTCGTGCCACCTGACGCCTTCTACAGCAAGGATGCCTTTGACAAGCTGGTTGCGTTAACCAAGGAGAAGTGGTACTACCCCTGGACAAGCTTCACTAAAGCGATGCGCAGGCTCTTCTACATGCTGGCCTCTATCAAACAACCCAGGATTGTCGTGGGAATGGGCATCTTCTATGGCTATACCCTTGCATGGAGCGCTGGTCCGAGTTGCGGGAAGGACAAGCTTTACAATGCTGAGAGAGTGTACGGTGTAGATATCAATACTGAGGCAATCGAAGGCGCTCGCAAGAATTTCGCTATCCTGGAAGGTTCCGATCACGTAGAATTGATTGCTGAGGACGGACGTTTAGTGGCCCAACGACTGGAAGGACCTGTAGTCTTCCTTCATCTCGACGCCGACGGCGAGAAGATAGGCAAGAAGCTGTATTTGGAACTCCTGAAAATACTCTACCCCAAACTCGCTAAAGGGGCTTGGGTTCTGGCGCACGACGTTACCGATCCAGGATTCCAGAAACAAGGAGTTTTTACTGAGTATCTTAATTACGTAAGAGACCCGAAATACTTCTCCGAGAGCATCCTTTTCGACATCGACCAATGCGGGCTTGAGCTTTCGATAAAATGACGTCGATGCGGAATATCTCCATTAGAAAGGGGTATTAGAATATTATGAGAGCGTGCATGTCGGTCGTGGCATTAATGCTTTTTGCCGGTTGCTGCGGTTCAGTTGTATCTGACGTTCTCGACTACAAAGATGCGAGGGAAAAGACAGGGACTGTAACAATCGACGCTTCCGACACTACCCTGAATACGTTCACCGGAGATAAGAAGGAGCTTCTCCTACGCTACCTTTGTTCGAGTGCCGAGTGGCGGGTTACGCGGTTTGGCGAGACGCCTACGATTGAAGGGACAATTGTCGCACTGAGGAGAGCGAAAGGTGAGGATGGGTGGTTTACGACATTGCACGGTTATATTGCGGATTTTACCAAAGATACACTGCTTCAGTCAAGGGTGATGCTCAGGCTCGAACCATACAAGCCGCGAAGCGAGGACGGCTGGATACGAAGCGATTTGTACGACAAAGGTTCGGTGGGTGACGATGCGGTCGAACTCAACGTGTACAAGCCTGAGTACGATCAGCCCGGGATAGAGTCCTATCTCGTTCTCGAAGGAGAGGGAACGTGGCTCGAGATTTACGAACAGGCGAAAAGCAGTGACAGGGCTTTCACTCAAAGGGTCATCGACGAGATCAATGAGGAGTTAGGCCAGCTAATGGAAAAGGGCCTCTCCCCCTCTCTCCTTCCTCCTGGTTCTGCGATAATTGCCGATACCAACCAGATCATTATCGATGACGGTTTACAACCTGGGATATACAATGCGCACGGATACGTAAATCCCGGCAAACCGGGCTGGATCTACTTCAAGGTGTTCAATACCCAGACGGGTGTTGAGGTTATGTACGAGATGGAACAAAAAAGAACTATCGAGTACGTGGGATGGTCGAGCAATCCGAAGGAAAAGTTCTTCTTCGACTGCGAAGCATGGTGCAAGGAAGGCGACTGGGAACATGAGTACCCGGCAAGATTCGAACTCTGGTTCGTGCCGGAAGATGGCTCGACTAAGAGACTTCTGGCAACTTCCGAGCGGAGAATATACGGCTGGGAACGATAATACCTAAATAGTAAAGGAGGATAGTGGTTAAGATAATTTCACTCTTGGCAACCATACCGGCCCTTGTTTTTTCAAATCCCATTCAATCAGGAACATCAAGTTGGGAGAATGCCTTTCCAATGAACGAAGGTGCTTACTGGGTATACAAGGGGCAAGTAAAATGGACAGAGCCCAATTCGTCGGAGATAAGGGAGGATACGATCACGTGGAGAATGGAGATTGTCGAAACGATTGAAAGTAACGGGATAACGGCAGCTCGAGTAAAAGGACATCCTGCCGATCTTCGCTGGTACGAGGAGAACCGGCAGCCCGGCGATTACTTGATTGTAAGAAAGGGAGAGAACCTGTACTACCTGATTACTGAACCCAGGGTGGAACAAGTTTTAGGACTACTCAAGGATTCAACCTTGATGCCTGATGGCTGGCTCTATAAATCTGAACTATTCCTTGATCTTCCCCTATCCCTTAACAAGGCCTTTGGTGGATGTAAGGATAGTTATCACTGGCAGGTCATTGAGGTAGACAGCATCGAACCAGGCGTTATAAGAGGTTTACCCCTGGTGAGCGAAACCCGATATCGTCTGGCTTTAGCTACCTTACCCGATCATACGATTGTTGATTTCGTTCCAGGCATTGGAATTACGAGGTACAGATACGCTCATCACGGCACGGTTTCCGAGATTGACGTTAAACTGGTCGATTTTCGAACAGGGAGCAAAGAATGAACAGGGGGTTTCCTGATTTCCTGATACTGTTAAGCGTTCTCGTGTTAACAGGATGCGGCACAACTGAAGCCGCCGGCAGTGCCGGGACCGCAAGTGACGGCAATGAAGCGGTTACCGATACAACGCTTACCGTTTTAGTTGACGCCGACTATACGCTATCACACGGCTGGGGCCACGTTTTTTCCTGCAAGGTCAAGGATGTCTTGAAAGGAAAGCTGGAGGACAGTGTATTCGGTCTGTCGGTGTACGCAACAATCAAGCTCTACGGAGACCTGCTGCTTCCATTTAAAGAGTATCACGACCTGATGTTAACCTTCAAACTCAATCCCGAAAGAAAGTACGGTCCCCCTCCCGGATTCAAGGATTTTGAGGGCAATTATTGGGAACTGGAGAATGTTAAACCTTTATACCGTTTGAATCACCTGCCCACACTTGAAGATTTGTTCCCTGAATGGTCAGATTTTGAAGGTAATGCATCCGTTTACAAATATGCGGAGTTTCCCGATCTCAAGTATAATAAACCTGCCCCGGGCAATTGGCTTAAAAGCCTGTGTCCCGGCGGAATACACGATACTTTAACCGGTTACGTACAAGCCTGGAAGGAGAATGGAAAAGTTCGCTTCATCTGGGTAATCAACCCTTATCCTGACTGCGGCAGATTCTACTGCTTCTCGGGCGATACGGTAGATGTGGCAACCACGCTAACGTCTCAAGGCGCATTGTTCATGACCGAGGTGGGCATATACAAATGGTGTTACATATACAGTGAGGGATTACTCAGTAAGATTGCATACCACCGGAAAAACATCACCGACTCAATCTGGGCTGTGGATAGTTTAGAGTACTGGAAAAACACGGACATTCCCCACTACATCTATCGTTACATGAAACCGAAGGGACCCGATATTGCAGGACATGACTGGGATAGTCGCACTGTCTTCGACCGTGAAGGGAAGAGACTTAAAGAGGAGAAACACTAAGACATCGTTATCAACGAAATGCGATCGGGAAGAAACGGTATTTACGCCATCATATCCTGGTGACAAGTCTTGACATATTCAAGTTCCTGGCTATAGTTAAATTATCAACTGAGATTGTCTTTTGACCACTCATACCTTTTGGAGAGGGGAAAGGTAAAACCAACGAAAAAAATCGTTGCCTGACTAGTCCGAGAATTCAGGATAAGAAGGAGGTCAAATGACTATACCGGATAAATATGACGGTGATTCGGACTACTTTCATAATCTGGAAAAGGATATTGCTGATTTTATAAATGGGGGGATTGAACAACCTGACACGGAAGATAAATTCGCTGAACTTGCACTTCGTCTGTTCGAGTACCAGTACAAAGCAAACGAACCGTACCGAAAGTACTGCATCATGCGTGGTGTCAAGCCAGGAGATATTGACGATTGGAAACTGATACCCGCCGTACCAACCAATGCCTTCAAAGAAATCCCTTTGTGTACCTTCCCTCCTGAGCAAGCGGCTAAGATTTTTCTTTCAAGCGGGACTACCAATCCTAAGAAGCGCTCAAAGGTTTTTCTAAACGAATCCGGACTCAAAATGCTTGATCTGTCCCTGAAGAAAACGGTGGAGACCTTTTTCTATAGAGACCCTTCCGAGAAGTTACATGCACTGCTTCTTAGCCCTTCTCCGGACAGGCTACCACACGATGCGGCAGTACTACACGTTCCAAAGAAAATCATAGAAAATCACTATCTTGGAGAGCCACGTTTCCTCTTAACCACGGTAGGATTAAACATTAATTATATTGAGAAGAGCTTCAGACAGTCCGAAGTTGACGAAGAGCCGGTACTGATTCTGGGAACCACCTACGATTATGTCCACCTCTATGATTATTGTCTCAGGAATGATCTGGTTTTCAGACTGCCGGAAGGCAGCCGTTCCCTTGACACCGGTGGCTATAAGGGTCGATCAAGAGAACCAAGTAAAACAGAATACTTAGGATTGGCCAATCAAATTATCGGAATCGAACCTCACTTGTTGATAAATTGCTATATGATGACCGAACTTCAAGCCCTTCTCCCCGATAACGTTCTCTACAATTACATAAGAGGTCACGAGGAGCCGCGTCACAAGATTAACCCTCCATGGACCAGAACTGTCGTTGTGGACCCGGATACCCTGGAACCCATTCCCAAAGGAAAACACGGACTTCTCAGACATTACTGCCTTAGCAACATAGTAACGGTCCAGGCTCTTCAGACCGACGACACAGGCTACGAGATAGGAACCGGATTTGAGGTTATAGGCAGGGCAAAAGGCGTCGAATCACGAGAGTACTCCATCGCCGTTGATGAATTACTGAGCGCACAGACGGCTCAAGTTTGAGAGCCAACGGGATCCTGGACGGTTTTCTAAGTCTAAGGGGATTTGAACCAAGGGATTGAAAATGCATCCACGGATTGCAGCCTGGTTTATCCTTGGTCTGAGATTGATGTAGAGAAACAGATTAACAGACAATTTCCAGGATTATGAGATGTCTCTTGCGAATAAAGACGTTTCCGAATATATAACCTCTCTCAAGGGGTTTTCGACTAAACGCCTAAGCCAAACTTAACACTTGTTAAGTAGTGCCCGTATCGACAATACTTATCATCTATTCTATCTAACATTAGCTAAAATAAGAAACCTGACTGATCTAAACTTCGATTAACTTAACATTAACTAAGCAAGACTTGACAAGGATTGATTTTTTACTATAATCCTAACGTTAGTTAAAGAAATTTAATTTGGAGGATCGATGCAGAATAAGTTCATAACCAAAGAGGAGTTTTCCAAGCGGCTCGTACAGCTGTTCGCTCAGAACCGCATCTCGCAGTATCCTCGAAAGCGCCGCGACCGGCACATCCTCCTGAAGAGTATCGTTATGACACTTTCAAACGGAAAAGACTATACCGAAGCTGAAATCAATGAGGAGATCAAAGCCTGGCTTGTGGGTATGCATAACCCTCCCGGTCTGGACTTTGTTGCCCTGCGCCGCTATCTTGTGGATGAAGGCTACATGGATCGTTCACGTAACGGTTCTCGTTACTGGGTAATTTCACCCGGCCCCTCTCCCCGCTGGTTTGAGTCCGATGTGGACACGGTCGACATATTCAAGGTCGTCGAGGAGGCTAAGGAGGACTACGATAAGTCCCGCCGCATACACGGCGAGGTTCCAAAAAAGATAATGGATGCCGCTACTGAACTGTTCGCTGAAAAAGGATTTGAAGGTGCATCAATCCGGGATATCGCAGATAAAGCCGGCGTAACCGTGCCCAATATATATTACTATTACAAAGATAAACAGGGTCTTTACCAGGCGACTCTTAAAACAAGCCTCGGCGATATCATTGAAGTCATGCAGGAAATCGACGATCCCAGTCTTCCTTTCAGAGAACGCTTCCTTGCCCTTAGCAGAACCAAGATGAAAATGATCCGCCAAAAAGATATACCCATGAATCTGTGGATCAAGGAATTTCTCGACCACGGTGGCAAGGGCATGGACGGCAAAATTGATATAACCTTCAAGGAAGCATTCGCATACATGGAAAAGATGCTCGCAGACGCCATGCAGAAGGGAGAGATTCGTAAGATGAACCCCACGATCGGTGTGTGGTACCTGATAAGTTTGGCTTTACTCTACGGCATGCCGTTTATAACGAAGTGGAAAAAGGATCTCGAAACGCCAACAGAAGAAGAGATGGAGGAGTTCGTCGACCTTCTGATGAAGGGTTTTGAAAAGAAGTAAGCAAACAAAGGAGACGCAATGGCTCTACTAACCATAAAGGATCTGGTCAAGGACTACGAGACAGGCAAGGTCACAACCAAGGCCCTGCGGGGCATCGACCTGGAGATAGCCGAAGGCGAGTTCCTGTCCATTGCCGGGCCGTCAGGATCGGGCAAGACTACACTCCTTAATATCATAGGCTGCCTTGACAGCCCTACTGAGGGTACGGTTTCCCTCAACAGCACAAACCTTGAGGACTTGAAGAAGAAGGAACGCGCAGAGCTTCGCAAGGACTCTATCGGATTCATCTTTCAATCGTTTAACCTCATACCGGTTCTCACAGCGTTCGAGAACGTTGAGATCCCGCTCATTCTTCTTAACTGGGACAAGGCAAAACGCAAGGAAGCAGTTGAAAAGATACTTATAGACGTAGGTTTAAAAGAGTACATACACCGTCGTCCCCTTGCGATGTCAGGCGGCCAGCAGCAGCGCGTGGCAGTGGCCCGCGCCCTGGTGAAAGAGCCAAAGCTGATCCTGGCTGATGAACCTACCGCCAACCTGGACTCCACCACCGGCAAGTCAACCCTGGAGCTTATGAGGAAACTTAATGAAAAACATGACTCCACCTTCATCTTTTCAACGCATGACAAGATGGTCATGGACTTCGCGGACAGGCTGATAATCCTCAAGGACGGGAAAATCTCCTCCGATACCCGTAAGGGTAAAAAAGAATAGAAAAATGCTTGCAAGACTAGCGTGGCGAAACACCTTCCGCCACACACGAAGAACTCTGATTACTGCTCTGGCCATCGCCGCCGGGATTACGTTTCTAATTCTGTTCGATACATTGTACGGAGGAATGAAGGCCCAAAGCGTAAGACTCATTCTTGACTATGAAAACTCCAAACTGGTCCTGCTTCCTGAAGGAAATTTTTCCGACTATCGTTTTAATCCGGTTGATAATCTCATCGAAGATTCTCGAGTTGTAGTTTCCCGCCTGGACCAAAACCCGCATGTCTCCACCGCCGTACCGCGTTTAAGGTTCAATGCAACGGTGAACGTAGCTGGAAACGAGCTGATAGCCATGGGTATTGGTATCGACCCTGAACTGGACCCCGAGGTGTTCAGGCTGGATACCGAGATTGCCGAAGGTTCTTTCCTGGAAACCGAAGGCGACTTCGTGATCGGCTCGGGTCTAGCTGGCGATCTTGGAGTTGCGGTAGGCGATCTCGTGATGGTGACAACCAAAACTAAACGAGGCTTCTGGGAACTGCGCCAATACGAGGTAACAGGCATCGTAACCACAAGCAACGTCCTGATCAACAACAACACTTTTCTTATTACCCTGAAAGACGCGCAGAATCTCATCGAGGCGAGTGGCGCGGTTTCGGAGATAAATATCTCGGTACCAGGGAACCCTAAGGACACAGAAAGACTTAAAGAAATATCCGATGGACTTCTCGCAGATGTTGACGGAAACTATGAAATATACACTTGGCAAGAAATGAACGCCGGTTACTTCGACGCCTTTGAATCGGAACAATCGGTTGCTTACGTCCTTGCGCTCATAATCATTGTCATTGCACTTGTGGGAATCGTCAACACCATGCTTCTTTCAATATACGAAAGAATCCCCGAACTGGGAACCATGCGCGCCATTGGTTTTACCGCATCCCAGATAAGATGGTTGTTAATAATGGAAGGTGCTGTAATCGGTTTCTTCGCAAGCTTGGCAGGTGTGGTCCTGGGAACACTGACAAGTTACCCCTTGGTTCGATACGGAATAGATTTCACGAGCTACACTGAAGCTATCGACTTCAACTGGCCTTTCGACTATCACATCTACGGCAGATTCTCGCCTGTAAACATAGTCTTCGCCTTCCTGTTCAGCTGGATCGTATCGGTACTTGCCTCTATAATACCGGCACGCAAGGCAACCAGGATTGAACCTTCGCAAGCCCTACGCAGCGTCTAGGAGAAGAGATGAGATTGCTTTTTAACACAGAGAACTCTGAAACCTCACAGAAAACACAGAATCGCTTAAAACCCATTATTCCGGCTCTGTGTCCTCTGTGCCCTCTGTGGTTGAATTCCCTCAGGAGGAAATGATGCTTTTTAAAATGGCATTGAGAAACGTTTTCCGTCATACCCGGAGAACGATAATAACCGCGGTAGCCATCGGCGTGGGACTTATGTTCATGATCATGATAGACTCCATGTTCTCAGGTGTCGAGAATCAGAGCATACGCAACATTCTGGAAACCGACAACTCCGAGCTGGTGGTATACCCAGCCGGTATATTCGAGGATCGGTTCCTGTTCCCCCTTGATACATTGATTGAGGACGCCGCTGCATTTTCAACCGAGTTGGAAGGAGCATACGAGGATATTATCTCGGCTACACCCAGGCTGCGCTTTGCCGCATTTGCCATCGCTCCCGAAGCCGAGCTATTCGCCGTAGGCATGGGTATCGATCCTGATACAGATCCCAGGGTGTTCGATCTTCGAGATAACATCGAACAAGGCCGGTTCCTGAAGGCTGACGGCGACCTGGTAATAGGTGCAGGCTTGGCTAAGGAATTAGATTCCCTTAAACTTGGTGACTACATTATGGTTCAAACAAAGTCACGCCGAGGGGTAATGGACGTTCGCGAGTATGGAATCACCGGTATCCTCAACACATCCAACCCCGTAATCAACTCCAATGCCCTGTTTATAACCCTTGCCGATGCCCAGTCAATACTCGAGGCTCCGGGTGCTGCTTCTGAGATTGATCTGCATGTCGCAGGCAAGCCCAAGGATACCGATAGGTTGGACGCACTCGGTAGCCAAATCGAAAAAGATCTTGGCGGTTCCTACGAGTTATACTCCTGGCGAGACCTTAACGCCGGCCTCTTTGAGATATCCGGTCAGAAGCAGTCGGTAGGATACTTAATTGCATTGATTGTGATCGTTATCGCGCTGGTTGGAATCGTCAACACCATGCTTCTTTCGATATACGAAAGAATCCCCGAACTCGGAACCATGCGTGCCATGGGATATACCAAAGGGAATATCCGGGGGATGATGCTCATCGAAGGTTCGGTAATCGGCTTTCTGGGCGGGTTGTTCGGAGTGATACTCGGTCTTGGAGTGGTGATATTACTTACCGAAGTAGGTATGGATTTAACTCCCTTGTTAGGAAACTACGACATGCCTATGCCTATGAGTATGATTTTCCGTGGTGAGTACAACTTCGGATATATGGTATTCACCTTCTTCCTCGGCTGGATAATCTCAACACTGATTACTTTAATCCCCGCCCGCAAGGCAACCAAGATAGAACCCTCACAAGCCCTGCGCAGCACTTAGGAGTAAATGATGATAGACTTTCATATAGGAAAAAACACAGGGATCACTGAGTCTCTTTCTATCCTTTTAAATCATCTCTTTGCCCTTTGTGCGCTCTGTGGTTTTAATCCTTCAGGAGGTAATAATGCTGTTTAAGATGGCTTTCAGGAACGTATTACGCAACACACGCCGTTCCATCCTGACCGCGATAGGAATCATCATTGCGGTAATGCTCATCATCTTCGCCCAGGGTTTCTTTACCGGGATGATCGACAATATGATTGAAAACACCGCACGAATAAAGTCCGGTCACATACGTATCGTTTCACCGGAATACCTGAGGCGTGAAAAACTCTTTCCTCTCGAGGAAGCGGTATATATAACCCCTGAGCTTGAAGATATGGTTGAGAACACCACAGAAGTCCAGGCGTTCACCTACCGCATACCGTTTGGGGTTCTTCTATCCAAGGACGAAAACTCCAAACCTGCGTTCGGTAACGCAATCGACGTCGATCGAGAAAAAGGGTTTCTCGATCTGTCCGACGAGAAGTATCTGATTGAAGGCTCTTACCTGGAACCTAGCGACGAGGCAATCCTTATAGGCAAGGGTCTAGCCGAAGAGCTGGAATTTAAGGTAGGTGATTCCCTGGTAATCATTACTTCCACCGCGTACGGATCACCCTCCGGCATGAATCTTACCGTCAAGGGAATCGTACAACTGGGACAGGCTAATATCGATGATAATGCATTCTACATTCCCCTGGCAGCGGCTCAGCAGTTGCTCGACCTCGATGGCCGGGCCGCCGAAGTTCTGGTGCTTCTGGATTCGAGGGACGATGCCGAGAAAGTGGCCTCAACCTGGCAATCCCAGGCAGGCGACGAGATGGGACTTGCTTTCGTACCTTGGCAGCAGGATACCATCCTGGGCATGTTAAAGGTTGTTTTCCAGGTGTACTGGGTAATCTACTTCATCATTCTTCTTATAGCTTCGGCCACCATAATCAACACGATGCTCATGGCGGTGTTCGAGCGAATCAAGGAGATAGGGATCCTCAAGGCGATGGGAATGCGGGGTAACCGCATCCTGTGGTTACTCACCGCCGAGGCATCGATGATAGGTCTCTTCGGAGCCGCCATAGGTGCTGTGTTGGGCGTGATACTCGTCCTGGTTGTACCTGAAATAAACTTCTCATCAATATCCGGTCAGGACCTGGGTTCCATCTACTTCAATCCAATAATCAAACTAAATCTTACTGCCGGCGCCGCAATAGGCTGTTTCCTGTTCGGATGGTTCGTGGCAACCCTGACAGCGCTCTACCCTGCCAGGCAGGGAACAAAGGTTCGCCCTGCAGAAGCCCTTAGAAAAATCTAGGAAAGGAGTTAGAGATGAAACGTTCACTAATCGTTATTCTAGGCTTAGTCCTCGCGGCTACCTCTCTTCCTGCAATCACCGCCAATGAAATACTGGATAAGGTGGATCAAAATATGGTGGTTTCAACCATGAAGTTCTCGGCTGAACTCAAGATATCCATCTCAGGAGCAGTACGAACCAAGGAGTTCGAAGGCTACTCAAAGGGTGAAGACAATGCCTACATGGAGTTCACCTCCCCTTCCCGGGACAAAGGCACCCGTTTTCTCAAGCTTGGCGAGGATTTTTGGATGTACCTGCCCAATGTGGGTAAGGCAACCAAAATCTCCGGACACGCAATGCGAGGCTCACTCATGGGATCAGACTTTTCGTATGAGGATGCGGTGTCTAATGAGGAACTTGCCGAAAGCTACAATGTAGGACTCGAAGGAGAACAGAAGATAGGTGATGCCAATTGCTACGCACTCAAGCTCTCGTTAAAGGAAGACGCCGAAGGCTCCTACTACACACAGAAGCTCTGGGTAAGCAAGGAAAGCTTCGTACCTATCAAGGCTGAGTACTACTCGAAATCAGGGAAACTGATGAAGGACGTCCAGATAACTGAGTGGAAACGCGTATCCGGTAAGAACTACCCCACCAAGATAAGGATGGAGAATAAGCTGAGAAAAAACACTTGGTCTGAGTTTGTGATTACTGATATCCAGATCGGGATTTCGATACCATCTAATATATTCACCAAGGGGTATCTGGAAAGATAGCTTGACCTCCTCCAACCCAATAACTCTTAAAGGCCGGCTGAAAAGCCGGCCTTCTTGATACTTCTCGATTCTCTGGTGGGAGCTCGACTTAATTGCTTATTCCTCGAATGTTATCTTAAGAGAAGTCGCTCCGGGGTTGGGCAGTCCGTTCTCCCTGCCCTTGACGTTTACCGTCACGTGACGATTAATGTCATCCATATCCAGTGCAAACGCATAACTACCCACCGCGGCTACGTTACCCACGTAACCCTCGAACTCGAACTGAACCAGAAGATTGCTGGTACCGTCGTAGTCGAACGGGGTATCAAGCTCGAATGATGTCCACTCGTTCTGCTTGTCTCCGTAGGTCACGCTGCCAGAAGAGTAGACCAGAACCGGAGAGCCACCCTCGTAATTGTCTTCAAGGGTATCGACCAACTCGTCTGTGGAAACCTCGATCATCCATATCTTGCAATTATTGAATTGCTTAGATATGGCGGTACTGGCCATGGTTGCCAGATGGGTAATGATACCTGCCCGTTCTATCTCGCTGGCGTAATAAATGCACTGGGTTCGCCCGTAATCGCCGTTTGTAAAAGGTATCCAAAGGTCTTCGTTACCGGTCTCGCCTACTATCACGTAAGCCTCATCGCCGCCTCCGCCTGTGTCGGATACGACTATGTTGATGCTTGCCGAGGAAGTTTCTCCTCCCTGATCCTGGGCTTCAACCGAGATTGTATAGGTTCCGTTTACCCCAGGGGCGGTCCAAATCACCTGCTCTCCTGTGGTATTGTCGAATGCTCCACCTGTAGCTTGCCAGTAAAAGGTCAGCTCGTCTTCGTCAGGATCAGTGCATGTTACATTAAGGGTAACTTCGGTTTCGGGTAGAACATCGGTTTCCGAAGCGGATATCACCGGTGTGTCGGGTGGATTGTTGGGATTCAAGATATCGCATCCTGCTCCTGCAAGAATGATTATTGCCGCTATTATAACCACACCGTGTCGTTTTATCATTACTCTACCTCCATATTGAGTTGAGTTTTACCGTCCTCCGACACGTGGTTTTCTTGGGTTTTTTCGGTACATTCGTCTGAGTTAAAACTTCAACCGATTATAGGACATATGGGGTTATTTGTCAAGTTAAAATAGAGGCCAACCTTTTTAAGGATCAGCCTCTAATACCTGCAAATCTTTTTCAAAAGCTAGAACGTAAGGGTATTACTCTTATTCCTCTTTCTCAAATACCAGCTTCAGATACGGCACTCCTCTGGCTGCATCTCCGAACTCATCCGCGGCTCTTACGACATTCACATGGCGATTGACTGAACCGCTCAAATCGTAAGCCCAACTTCTTACAGGTTCTTCCACTTCCCCTACGAATATGTCGAATTCAAACACTATCAGCAGATTGCTCGTTCCGTCGTAATCGAATGGGGTGGAGAAATTGAAATCGAACCATTCATCCTTGATTCCGTACTCGATTGAACTGCCCTGATAAACCAGATACTTTTTGGCTTCCCCGATATTATCCTCAAGGGTATCCACTATTGAATCGACGCTTACCTCGTAGAGCCAGATCTTAATGTTTTCGAAACCCTGCAGGGTAGTATCGCTGGGCATGAAGCCAATCTTGATGATCTTTCCTGAAGTATCGATCTCATCAGCGAAGTATAGAAACTGGGTTCGACCGTATCCCCCGGCGATGAAAGGAACCTCAAGCGAACCTTGTTTGAAACCCAGGTAAACTACATGACCTTCTACATCAGGGGTAGTATCCGGAAACACGGTTATGTCAACAACCTCAGAATTCGTTTCACCTTCCGGGTCTTCAACAACCAATGTGATAGTAAAGATTTCTTCCTCTGTCACTTCAGGAGCCGTCCAGTTAACCTTAACGCTTATGCTATCGTCGAATACACCGCCGGTGGCTCTCCACCTGTAATCCAGTTCGTCCTCGTCAGGATCTGTGGCAAGTGCGCTTAAAGTCACTATATCCCCGGATTCTACCTGAGTGGCTGAAGCAAGTATTTTTGGGATATTAGGTGGTCTGTTGCAGCCGGCAACCATAAACAGGACAGCAACAGACAGTGATGCAATAACGAATCTTCTTTTCATCTCATTCCTCCTCTTAACAAAGAAGGTTTAAGGATTTCTCTTTTCAGCGTGTTAACACGCAACGTTCAAGTTAATACACAACCTTGTCAAACCAAGGTTGCCTAACACCCCCAAAGTTTATGAGAAAATCGTACTATGTCAAATATCTTCCGATTCTTTGCTCTCGCTGGATTCATCAACACACTCTTCAAGCAGATTCGATATGACAACCTTAATCGAGGAGTCCGCGGTTAGCTTTAAGGCTGAAACAAAGTGTTCCTTAGCTTCAGAATATACACTCGAGTCCAAAGCATCGAGGCCTGCCTTTATTGTATCCGCCAGAACCTCATCCTGAACCTTTATTAAAGGCTTGAGATATCCAGTCTCGTTTTCCCACCCGATCTGGCGGACCGCCCTGACAGATGCATGACCGAACAACTCGTACCGGAACGTAAATCCCACAACCATAGCCGCACCCACGATGCCGGCAACCATCCATGTCCACCAACGTGTCCCCGCCTTCTTTGAAGATTTTTCATTTGGATTCATGGTGGACGCCTCTATTCTCTTCCTCCGTCTCCTCAAACGCTATACCTTCGTCATCTCCGCCGATAACGACCTCTCCGTCCTCAAAGCTTACGTCCCCTTCTATCTCGACGTTGCCTTCTATCTTCACGCCTTCCGGACCGATAGTCAACGATCCGCCCGGCCCTATGGTTAGACTTGAGCCTTCACCGCCTGATGCGGTGCGTTCTGAGGAGGGCTTTGCTTCCTCGATCCCTTTGATGTTACTTTCGCATATTTCAGCCTTTTCGTGAGCGCCCATGTCGTGGAACATTCGAGCCGCTTTGCGGTAACACTCGATCCCCTTGTCAAACTCCTCCCGGTCAACGTACACCGTACCCTGGTTGTAGATACCGATTGCCTCGGTTTCGTAGGCGTTTACTTTATGTGCAAGCTCAGCGCATTTCGTGTAGTATTCCATCGCTTTTTCCCCGTCATCCTGGGCCCGGTAGATGTTGCCGATATTGTTCGAGTCCCGAGCCTGACCCCTGAGGTTACCGATCTCGGTGTTCATTGCTAAAGCCTTTTGGTAGTGCTCGAGTGCCTTATCCTCGTCGCTTTCTTTGAACACGTTGCCGATATTACCGAACATCCACGCCATGCCTTCCTTGTCGTCGAGCTTGATGAAAAGCGCGTACGCGGTCTCGTAATGCCTTAGACCTTCAGTGTCATCTTCGCGGTCGGTACACACGTTGCCCCAGTTTGCATGGATATAGGCCTGCCGCTCAAAATCACCGATGCGTTCGGCAATCTCCAAAGCTCGTCGCAGGTACATCTGGGCCTCATCGAGATCTTCGGTATCCTCGTACGTTGCGCCGATGCCTGCCAGCGCCTCGGCTTCACCCTCGATGTCTTTCGAGCGGCGTGCATGATCGAGCGCCTTGTTGTACGCCTCCAGCGCCCGCTCCGGCTGCCCCATGACGCGGTACGCCTCGCCCAGACCGCAAAGGGCGTCTATCAAGGGTTCTATGAGCATGACCGGTTCGGCAACCGATACCGCATGGCGAAATGAATGCTTTGCCTCAGTCACGTTGCCTGAAGCCATCTGTACCTCGCCTAGCTGGTTGAGCACGTAGCAGCGCTCAGCCGAATCATAGATGGAGTTGACCAGCGTCCGGAACTTCTCGGTTGCTTCGGTATAGTTGTAGGCTTTCTTTGCCTCCACCGCCTGCTTGTAAAGCTTGCGCTCCTCGCGGTCCATGTCCTTGAGGAGCTTTCTGAGGGTTTTGTCTCGCTTGGGCATGCCTGGAGCATACCTCCAAGACCCCGGATGTCAAGCAAAAAACGGGCAAAATAAGTATGACAAAAGTACCCCAAAAGCAGGACACGAGCGACGGGTGCAAGTCGGAGTGAGTGAAGACGACGAAGTTGTCTCCAACGAGCGACGGGTGCAAGTCGGAGTGAGTGAAGACGACGAAGTTGTCTCCAACGAGCGACGGGTGATGGTCGTCGGGAATAAAACACAAAGATCACAAAGTACACAAAGAAGTGACAAAGCGAGGTAGAGGCCGCAGGCCGCCTGCGATCTTTGGAACCCTCCGGACCGCAAGCGTTGCTTCAACGCAAAAAGGAGTATTAAGAAGACGACGAAGTTGTCTCCAGAGAACGGAGGTTACCCTCTCAGGGTGACTCCGGATAAGTAAGCTGACAGCTGACGGCTGACCGCGGTTGGCGGATTGCGGCAGACCGAATTCTATCCGCAGATTGCACAGATGACGCAGATTGAACAAATCCGAATAATTATCCGCTGAAGGCGGAGATTCAGGACACTAAGGAAGGGTGGGAAGTCAAGGAGATATTTTTAAAACAACTCTCTCTTAGTCAGCAAGAAATCCCTTGTCAACTGCTCTTCAGGAATCTCCTTCTCAGCAGGTAGGTAAACCCTTACGCGTATGCTCAACTTGGAAAAGTACCTGCATAACAAAGGTCCTACATCCCGCCATTGAAGTTTCCCTAAGCCACATCCTAATGAGGGTACTGCCAGGGATTCTATTCCTTCCTTCTTATAGTTTTCCACAACCCACTTCAAACCCACCTCTATCCCCTTAATATCTGAATCTTCCCTCCAATGATCCTTGGTTGGAAACAAAAGAAACCACGTCTCAAGATTAGCATTAGTTAAGGTAGCAGGTTCTTCTGCCAAAATGTAATCGAATGATAACTCCCTTTTATAAAGATAGGGCTTTCCCATTTTCAATTTCTTTCCCTTACATAAATCCTGATATCTTACGTAAACATCCGGGAATTGGTATTTAGCTCTTGAAGCAAGCCCCTTCCCCATCACACCAACGCAATTCACACTTACAGTCAGGGTTTGCATCCTTGAAAAGAACATATCTCCTTCCAAAACCGACAAGTAAGGTGTGAGTATAATTTCCTTTGATGGCTGGAAGAACATCTTAGGATCAGATACGATTGGAATTTCACTCTTTTGAAGTATTTCTCTTACTTTACTTTTCACCTCATGGCTTGCAACGTAAACCGTTTGTATCATTTCAGATTCGACCATCACTGGAACCAAACATTCAGCCATTATTGTTCTTTTTGAACCGTCAGTGTCAGTCCACCAGTCAATGTCGATATTTTTCCTGATCTGAGGTATAATTCTTCCCTTTTCAGTGGCAGGAAATATCTCAGATGAAGAATGTGCGGCATTCCCTGTAGTTATAAAGATATCTTTTCTACTCAAGATTGTCGGTTTAACCGCAATAATAATAATTTCATTAGCGGTTTTATTACTAAGTACACGGTATAGCATAGGATTCCGTGGTTCGAAGTAGAGATTTGCGTAATTCCACAGACTTTTACCATCAGGGGTAAGAATATGACGACGCCTTGATACAATATCTGCATCGTATATCCGGGTAGTAGGTATCCCTTCCTCTTCTAGCTTTGTGTGAGATAATATCCCTTTTTCAAAGATAGAGGGCAAGTTGTTGATATGCGTTATGTAATACAAACCACTGATGCGTTTACTACCCATCAGGTTAAACCTCCATTCTTTTCAATACTAAAAGCCATTCGATATTACTAACATGCGTATGCTTGTCAAGCAGATTTGATAGTAAGTTCGCAGAGGCCAACGTAAAATCTCCGACATCGCTTAGCGCCAGGTCAGCCTGGTCAAATAACAACTAACGGACGCACCTGACGGAAAGTAGAGAACGCGTAGCGTAGTGCGGGTCTCAGCGTGCCCCTTGAACGCACAATGCGTTCATAGGGTATTAGACCCGCCAGCGAAACTGACGCGCAGCGCACGTATCGAGACGTGAACGTTCGCGCTACATGCTGTATATTTAGGAATATGGAGATACTAAGAAAGGATGGGAAGTCAAGAGATCGGACCGACCTGAAGGTCGGCCCCTACCGACTTTCCATAGACGCCGTCAAGGAAGAAAAAGTCGATTTCTCCACTTACTTGTGAATTATATCCTTTAGGTTGTCTGTCGATACTCCTAAGTCAATTTTATGTTGGGGTTATGCCTTTAACTAATGCAACTGTAAAACGCATCCCGCAGGGCCTTCTCCCGGGGGTCGTCGTAGGCATAGAAATCTACCTTGTTCATAGCGTAGGCGAAGCCAACTTCGGCTTCGGGATCGGCAAAAGCAAAGGAACCACCGGCCCCGGCGTGTCCGTACGAACGCCCTGATGACCCGAAACGTAGATCTCCGTAAGGTCTCATGAAACCCAATCGGAAAACGGTGTTATATCGAGCAACCACATCGAAAGTATCTAATGAAGGATCAACAGGGGCCGAGATATCATCGAGGGTCTTTTTCTTTAAGCCAAGGGTCTTGCCGCCGGTGGCAAACTCACTATACAGTTTGGCAAGACTTCGCGGCTGGCCGATACCGTTTCCGGAAGGAAGCTCCACCGACCGCAGCTTCCGGTTGTTAAAGTTCTCGTGGGACAACAGCAATTTGGGGTCCACCATGCTGCGGCGAGTTAGGGACCGCCTCCTCATCATTTCACCAAGCACACCCTTTGGCATCTTTCTAAGACCGCCGAAAAGAAGCTGAACCAGACCGTTAATGCCTTTGATATCAGCAATGCGAGAATCAGGGATATTATCAGGAAGACCAATGTAGAATTCAACCCCCAGGGGTTTGGCTATCTCCTCGGCAAAGTACAACCCCAGGCGGCGATTTTTGGGGTCGGCGTGCCGCAGCAATTCGCTGGCTAACCACCCCATAGTCCAGCAGTGATAGCCTTGTCTGGTTCCGGGTTCCCATTCCGGTTTCTTTCGTGCCAAGGCATCGGCAACCCTGGTGGTATCGAAATCTGACAGGGTTTCCAGATTGAGATCGTCCATGGTAGAAAGCCCGGCCTGGTGCGACAGAAGCTCGTGAACGGTAACGTCGGCTTTCCCGTTCTGTGCGAACTCCGGCCAGTAAGCGGCAACTTTTTCTTCGTAATCGATAAGACCTTGAGAGTGCGCGTGAGCTATGGTTAGAGCAGATACCCCCTTGGTGGTGGAGAAAACGTTTACTAAGGTATCGGCTTCCCAGGGTTCGCGGGTCTTGTGATTCCGGTATCCTCCCCATAAGTCCACTACTTTCTTGCCCATGTGATAGATAGCACACGCCGCACCGATCTCCCCGCGTTCCCGGAAATTCTTAAAGAACTCCTCCCTTACCGGCTCGAACCCCTGCTCGACCGTACCGTGAATTAAGGAATCATCAGCTCTCACCACAACTCCTTGGTTTCTATAATTAAAGATTAAGAAGATGAATAAGAAAGTCAACGACTCAGGTATCTTTCGGGGACACCTGACACGACAAGGTTCGCCCCTACATCCCTTCTGAGCCTAAGTCAATTTTAAAGCGTTGCTTAGTGATCAGTATTAGAAGTCATACCGTCCCATGTTAAACTTATAACCGCTGGTAGCAATAGGTTTATACTCCTGGTAAATCTCTTTAGGTCTATAGTATTTACCAACAGCATAAGGCAATACCCTATCTAAATCCGGAGGCGGTGGGCTGCAACTAATCTGAGGAACTAGTGAAAGCCTAGCAAGCATATCTAATTCTCGTTTCTTCGTCTGTCTTACAAAGTCATCGAAAAGCCCGGTTGCTAGATTCCTTCCAACTTCCTCTATATCTTGTTCGCTTCGAAAGGTAGCACTTGGTGGCTGTGTAGTTACAGATGTACAGAAAAAGGATAAAGCAGTAAACAAACCTTTATTGACTTTCCATAGGAAATTAGGGATCTTCATAATGACCTCCTTTACTAACAATATCCATATTAATATAGTTTTTTTTAAGGCGTCGTCAAGGTAGATAAGGTTAATTCTTTCTCATATTGTCGCTTATACCTTTTAGGTAATTTGTCAATACCTCTAAGTCAATTTTATGTTGGGGTTACAGCTTCACACAAAAGAACCGGCTCCAGATGAACTGGAGCCGGTATAGAGGGTTAGGAAGGAGGGAATATCTAGTTGATTTGCACGAGTCTGGCGGTCGCAGTAAAACCTCGACTCGTAACCAGCCTTACGAAATACAGTCCAGATGAAAGGCTGGGGCGGTCAACGTCGTAGGTGCCCGGAATGTATGCGCCTTCCGCTAAAACCGCCGCCTCGCGGCCCAGCACGTCGTGGATGCTTACCTTGACGAACCCGGCTTGCGGTAAAGAGAAGCTTACCGATGAGGCGTTAATCCTGAGCTCGAACCTCTCAATCGAAATCAAAGGTTCCTCAACGCCTGCGGTGGTGGTATCTGTCGTATCCGGTCTGTCTTCGACTGTAACCATGCCGGTCATCCAGGTGTGGGGTTTGCAGTAGTAGTCGAAGGTTCCGGCCTCGACGAATACGTAGGAGAATCTCTGGTCTCTTGAAAGGAGCCCGGAGTCCCACATCCCGTCTGGAACACCCGGTTGGCCGCTTGTAGCCGTGTGGGCTACGTCGTCCCGGTTCTTCCATTCCACGGTATCGCCTACCTGAATGAATACACTGGAAGGAATATAGGCGAAATCCTCAATCTCGACCTCGATCTTGGTTGCCGCGTTCACCGCGATGGGTAAAGCCATCGAGATTGCGATTGCAAATAAGGAAATCACTTTTTTGCTCATATTAGCCTCCGTTGATCGATGTTTTCTGCCTGGGAGAAAGTATGACGGTAAAAACTTCCTCGGCTCCTTATCCTCGTTTCCAAAACCATATTTTTATTATAGGAATTAAATCTCTAGTGTCAAGGTAGGATATTATTCTTTTGATTCGGTTGTTTTTTTTGCGTCACGTCGGTAAACCCTTTCGGACGCGCCTGACGCGAAGGCATCAACGTACGCCCTACGGACTCCTTTTCACTCCTCACGCAAAGATATAATCACCTAAAATCAACTAATGGTCAGGCAGGAGTACCGGTCCTACATGCTCAGAGGTTGCGGGGGAGTGAGGGAAGGAAGACAGGGGTGTTACGGGGGGGTTTGACAGTTCTGCACTGCCACTTATAATCACCCAAAACAACCAAGGAGGAATTGATGGCCGAAAAGCTTTCCAATCCGGCCCCTTTGGGTCTGATGGGTTTCGGAATGACCACCGTGCTTTTAAACATCCACAATGCGGGTTTCTTTCCCGCAAGCGCCCTGATCCTGGCCATGGGTATTTTTTACGGAGGCATGGCCCAGATAATCGCCGGGGTGATGGAGTTTCGCAAGGGCAACACCTTCGGCACGACCGCGTTCACGTCTTACGGCCTGTTCTGGCTCTCGCTTGTGTTCATCCTTATATCCGGCCAGCTGGGCTGGTTCGAGACATCCCGGGGTTTCCTGGCTTGGTACCTGTTCTTCTGGGGACTTTTCACCTTTGCGATGATGTTCGGGACATTAAAGAAGAACGTCGCACTGTTCGTAGTATTTCTGACCTTGACCATCCTTTTCTGGCTTCTGGCCGCCGCGCACTGGCTGCCTGCAGAAGGAGCGAGCATACTGGTTACAAGGATTGCAGGATGGGAAGGCATAGTCTGCGGGCTTTCGGCAATATATTTAGCCATGGCCGAGGTTCTCAATGAAAACCTGGGCAAGACAGTTCTGCCGATCTGCCCTTTCGGCAATAAGTAGTAATCCTGGACATCGATATTCATTCCGGGTCGTGGGGGAGTAAAAAGGTGTAAAGGAGACAAAGATGATTAAACGCATGTTGATCGTATTGGCTATGATCGTACCGTTGACTGCAATACACGCACTTGAAACCATAGACATCGATCTTGTCGAGCTTTCTGACGCTTCCGAGCGAGCGTCCTCACCCGGCTGGCTGGATCATGCCAACACCGGCGCCCGCACTGTCCCGGACCTCGATTTCCACATGGTCATATCCCCTGACCAGCGCTGGATTCTGTTCGGCGACCCGGTCGAAGGACTGGATGTCGAAACCTATAAGCTGTACGTCCTGTCCGTATCCGATTTCAAGATGCGCACCGTTGCAGCCCAAGTTGTGGACGCAGTCTTCTCTCCTGACTCCAGGTTCCTGTTCGTTGCCACAGGCCCTAACCCCATAATATTCGATCTTGCCAAGGATGTAGGTACGGTACTCGTCAACATTGAGTCAGGTCTTGAGAACTACCCGGTCTGGGTCTCGGAGTGGTCCCAGGACGGCACCGAACTGGTAATATACCAGCAGGCGCGCTTCGACGAACTCGCAGAACCTCGCGCCTGGAAGGTAACCCTTACTGACAAGTAACCCTGTATACGTAAAGAAACGCCGAAATTCAAGGGGATGAAAACTATCGTGCAAGGAAAAACCAACTCAAGCCCATGGCATAGTTGACATCGATGAAGGCCTGGATAGCTTATATGTAACAGTCGGCTTGGTAAGATGGCTATTGAAGTAAGAGAAGCAAAAACCAGGAAAGACAAGAGACTGTTCATATATCTGCCGGAGAGGCTGTACGAGAAGCATTACCCGCGATGGGTGCACCCTGTCTACTCGAGTGAACGCGCAACCTTCGATCGGCGGAAAAATGAGGCCTGGGGTTTCTGCGACGTAATACTCTTTATAGCCCTAAAGGAGGGTGTTCCAGTAGGCCGCATCGCAGGAATCGTTAACCACAAGGTGAACGAACATATTGGCACGCTCGATGCACGGTTCGGTTTCTTCGATACCATAAACGATCAGGAGGTAGCCCAAGCCTTGCTTAGAGCGGTTGAGGACTGGGCGCGCCCAAAAGGATGCAAGCGCTTAATAGGTCCGATGGGCTTGACCGATCTCGATCCCAACGGTATGCTTTTGGAAGGATTCGACGAGCAAACCAGCATCGGAATCTGGTGGCATCCGCCGTATACCCATACACTTGTTGAGAATGCAGGATACGAAAAGGAGATCGACTGGTTCGCCTATCTAATAGATGCCGCTGCACCTTATCCTGCGGTCTACGAAAAGGTTGCAAGAAGGCTTCGTTCGCGAACGAACTACAGGCTTCTGGAATTCTCAAAACCATCCCAAATCAAGCCCTACATAATACCCATCTTTGAACTGGCCAATACGACCCACCTCCATCTTTACGGTTTCGTGCCTTTCAGCGACAAGGAGATAAAGAAGGTTGCCTCTTCCTACATGCAGATCATCGATCCTCGCTTCGTTAAGCTGGCTGCCTTGGACCACGAATTGGTCGGCTTCGTAGTCGCCATCCCGGATATGACCCGGTGTATCCGCGAGGCTAGAGGCAGGCTGTTTCCGTTAGGAGTGTTCAAGATAAATAATGCGCGCAAACTCTCGAACAGGATTGACCTGTTAATTGGGGCAATTCACGTCGAACACCGGGGAAAGGGACTGGATGTTTTGATGACCAAAGCAATGTACGAAAGCGCCCGTAAGGCTGGAATCAAGTATATCGACAGCCACCTGATTTTGGAAAACAATACCAGAATGCGTTCGGAGATGAAGCGCGTAGGCGGAAAGATATACAAGCACTACCGCGCCTTCCGTAAAGCCCTGTAGCAAGTCCTTGTTTGATAACCATCTTAAGCAGAGGAGTTTGACAGTATTCAAGTTTTCCGGAAGCTTCCGGTATATGAGGGTTGAACTTAAACGCAAGGGTAGATGTTGACAATTGATCAATTCCGAAGATTCTACCACTTATGCCTGATGTAAACGTTGAACACGACACGTCCAAGATTACCTACGGCGTAGTCTCACTGCTTCACAGTACGTATAAGGAGCAAATCAAGAATCTCTGGAAAAGACTGGAAAAGCGATTCGGTGTCGCACATCTTTTCCACGTCCCGATACCCCATTTCTCATACCACGTATCAACCGATTATTCGCTCGATTTATTGAAGGCCAAACTGGCCGATTTCGCATCCAGAAAATCCAGCTTCATGGTAAAAACCGAAGGCCTCGGTGTGTTTAACTCTACTGAGCCGGTGCTTTATATACCTGTCGTTCGCAATCCAGCGCTTTCGAGCTTCCACCGTGAACTGTGGGACATGCTTGCAACCTTCGCACCCCAACCTCTTGCCTACTACCATCCTGACTCATGGATGCCCCACATCACCCTAATACACGGGAATATCCCGACTGACAAACTTCCTGACATCGTTGCCTTTCTTGCGTCTCAGGACTTCAACTGGGAAATACCGATAGACAACATCTCCGTAATCAGCTCTTCATGTTCGGATTTGGACCCGGAACTAACCTTCAAACTCGGCTACGGGACTTGACGCGCAGGATTTAAATCCTATAGTAAAAGTATGAATATTGAAAAATACACGGTATTACTATTTGCTGTAAGCGGATTCTTCTTCTCCGTGTGCAGCAAAAATCCAGATAGAACCATAAAGGCGACCGAGATGACAAAAGATTCTTTTCCTGCCGAGATAAGGGAATACGAAGGGGTGAAGCTTTCTTCGATCACGGGCTTCAGGGAAAACTCAATCAAAGGCCCGCAGAAGGTCGATACTTCGGACTACAGGCTAGAGGTTACTGGACTGGTCGATACGCCGCTTTCATACACCTACGCCGAAGTTATCGAACGCTTCAAATCGTACAAAAGAGTACTCCTGATGAAATGCGTTGAAGGCTGGAGTCTCAATCTGCTTTGGGAAGGTATAAGGCTCAACGACCTTCTCGATGATGCCGGAATCAGGGAAGATGCAAGGATAGTAATCTTCCACTCGACCGACGGCTACACGACGTCATTACCCCTCTTCTACGTTCAAGACAAAGATTTGCTGCTAGCCTTCAAGATTAACGAGGTCGTCCTTCCCCCTAAGCAGGGCTTTCCTTTCATGCTCGCCGCAGAGGGCAAGTGGGGATACAAGTGGGCCAGGTGGGTGGAAAGAATAGAGCTTTCTGCCGACTCGACCTACAAGGGTTTCTGGGAAAGCCGGGGCTACTCAAACGACGCATCGGACGACAAGCCGTTCTTCGACAGATAACAACCCCGTAACACACCTGACTCCCATTTCGGAATTGCCATACTGATTATCCGGAATAGAACTTATTCTTTGATAAAGGGTCAAGGAGAGGATGCAAGTGTTTCGAGATGGGATCTCCGGACAAACACGCAGTGTTTGTTTGGGTAAGGATTAGGTGTGTTACGGGATTACGGGTTCCAGGGGTTTTTCCATATAGGGTCGAGGTCTTGTTTCCACTTGAACACCCGTATCGGCAGATGGAAGAAGCCCGAGTGTTCAAGAGTGGTATAGTGCGGCGCCGGAACGTAACATTGAAGAATCGAATCCCTGCTGTCGAGCAGTCCTTCGAACCCGGCGTCCTTGTAGAATACCGATACCTGCTCGCCGAAATGTATTATATCCCCGGGTTCGACGCCCCTTTCACCGACGTCGATTACGTTCATGTCCTCGTCGGTGTAGACTCCGTCTTCTCCCGGTCGAAGCGGTGCCGGTGATATCTCATCCAGATAGCGGTAAATGCCCCTGGGACCGATGTACTTCACCTCATAGCCCTGCCTGCGTTTGCCGTATATAGCGAACTCCGCGCAGTCCGATCCTGCACGAAGATCGGTCTGGTGATCGCCGGTAGTCAAACGTTTGGGAGGCAGAATGAACGGGGTGTTGAAAAGTTCGGCAAGATAACCCATATAGGTATCATCGGCACGAACCGTTATCTGCACCACCTGATAAGGATATCGCATGTGTACGGGCTTGATATCGGAGAAGTTAATCGAATCCAGAAGTTCGAGTGCTTCGTCCGCCGGATCGAACCTGAAGGTCAGATAGTAGGTGCCGAGTGTACTATTCGGTTTCAAACCGAAAAAGGAAAGAGGGGTTCTTAAGCTATAATTCTTCATGAAATTCACGTTGTACTCTATAGGAGCGAACCAGAAGACCGGGGAACTTTCATCAGGCGGGTTCAGGTTATCGTATTCTTTCAATACCGGTGATACCTCGAACCACCTGACCCTGGTTTTTTTAATTTCAGGGAGCTTACGGGGTTCGGCTTGGGTCTTCTTTACTGAGCCGTCCTTGTAGATAAATGAATCTGCAAGGGAGTAGTAGACTGAGTCTTTAACTGCCACCGGATAGAGTATCAGCTCATCCCCTGTCTTGATCGAGAAGTTCTTTTGCATCCGAGGAACCCCTCCATTAACGGAGCCAATCACGAAGTAATCGACAGGAGATGCAAAGGGCAGGAATCCCAGCAGGGATAATGTAAGCATCGAAGCAGTAATCATGTGACTATTCTAAGGAATATGCACCGAGAATCAAGTTGAGTTGATTATTTGACTCTGCTTTCAAATCCTTCACTTACAGCCCCTTTCATCGTTGAGGTATCCCGCGGCCCGCCGTTGGCTGGGGTAACAAGAGGCATAAGGACGGCAGCCTGAACGATTGACCGGACCTTTGATGATGACATTTCTACTCCAGTTCGTCCCAGGTGTATGCTCCTGTTGCATCGTAGAAAACGTAGAGTTCGGAGATGCAGAGGTCTTTCCACTTGGCTCCCGGGTACGCATCGAGTATAGTAAGTCTTACCTTAGACACCCTGTTATGAGTTTCACCGTGTATTTCCAGGTAGTTCATGAAGTATGAAAATCCCTTTTCACCGAAATCGGAGTACTCAATATCTCTCAATTCAATATCCTGGTAGAAGTCTTGATTAATCCGTTCACCCCTGGAGTCCCAGAGTTCCATCTTCATTCGACTCACGCTTGCATTGTCGTAGTACGAAACCTCGCTTTTCATGTATCCGTTGATAAGACCCACGCCCAGGAACGGCAGGCCGCGTGTAAACTCAACCTCGATCCATTCACCTATACCAAGGCCTTCAGCGCCTTCGACCCAAGCGGTCGCCAGGTCACCGTCGAACATGTTCCACGCACCGTATTGCTCGCCCCCGACAGAGGATACCCGTAAGGACTTGATAACGTCTCTCTTCGCACGCAGGATCTCGAAAAGCTCCCTGGCCCTGTAAGCGGAGATATCGTAGGAAATAACGATGTTTTCGGACTCTGTAAGATTGATGTCTTCCGCCTGGTAGGTGTATACCGAATTTTCTAGGGACGGCGTTCCAGGCAGCAGGATTGTTCCTATTTCAGCGCCACGCTCGACCTCTTCTCGCGCGTCTACCGTAACCTTGTATTTCTTGCAAACCCCGTTGCCCCAGTTGCCGGAAGGCGACAGGTCGTAGACGAACACCCTTGGATAATAGGAAGGTGTAAACGACTTGTTAGTACCCCAATCCTGGTAAAGGGCTCTGATCCTGTAGCTTACGTAGAGTTTCTTCTTTGCATTAGCAGGGAAGTTAACATCGGTCATGTACCATCTCCGCAAAGCATATGCGGTATCGTACTCGAACTGAGCCTGGAAAGGAAACGCAAGATCGAATCCTTCGTCCGAATCAACGATCCGATACTCAAGGCTTCCTGATTTATCGGATATGGTAAAAGAAGTAACCGCGTCTTTCCTGTTCTTCTCAAGGTACTCCAGATAGTAGCCTTCTTCGTCCGTGGTATGGATTAAATCCACCGGAAACCCGTAGCTTACTTTATCAGCTTGACCGTGGTTAGTAAACGTGTACTCGACTTCAACGTCTACGTAGTCCCCGTCTAGAGTTATGTGCAATACCTCTTCATCAAGGGTTATCTCCTTTTTTACAGTAGGTTCGAGATTGCCCGATTCTATAACTGGTGAGGTCTCGAACGGACCTCCATTTGCAACCACACTCCCGGGTACAGCAAGTACCCCGAGGAGTAAGGCAAATAATTTTTGGTAATTATCCATGATTGTACCTCCAACTCATGTTTACATGTTACGCTACTATCGATAATTGTCAAGCCGACTTCCTAATTGCTTTCGAATTCTTGCTTTCGTGCAACGAATAAACAGACACAGGTTGTAAACAGAAGGTTTACAGAATTATTTTGAATTGTTCCTGACTTCAGATCGAGCGGATGCAGTACTTTTCTTCCATATGATGTGGGTGGTATCACTCCTTTGCCCGCCGGAGACCTTCGATGCCAAAGTCATGCTCACGGTTGATAAATTTTACATAGGTCTGGGTTTGATAAATCCAAGGCTTTTTGGTGGTTTGCGCGCGGTCGGAGAGTTCGATGGGTTTGAAATCCATCCTAATCAAACTCTTCTGTAAGTTTTGCCGCCCACAGATTGTTGGGATTTGTTCCCAGGACCGAAGCAACCAGGATGCGGGCTTTTGATTCAAGGTTATTTTCTATGTAAGCGACTGCAAGGTTAAGACTCACGTCCTCATCGTCCGGATAGGATTTGTGGAGAGTGGAGAATGTCTCGAGCGCTTTCTTGCGGTCGCCCCCGAACATCAAAGGAGCGCGAAGCTTCCATACACCGTCGACGAATCTGGTGCAGAAATGATCAGGGTCGAGTTTCTTGAGCTGGTTCATCCCTTGACTCAGCATCGGGCCGTATTTCATCCCGTAAGCCGTGCCGAGTCCGGTAAGGTTCTGAAGGGCGATCGAGTGTGCGGCCCAGACCTCTATCGAGTTAGGAGCGATATCGATGGCTTTCTCTAACGCCTCGAGAGACTTCTTGCCGTACGTCTCAGAGGAGGAGACGTTATCTTTGATCTTGTATACGAGCTGGATGCGTGCATAGCACTTGCCTTGAAGCAGATAGAAGTCGAACTCCTGTCCGGATTCAATCTCAGTAAGTAAGGAAAGGGCACTCTTTAATGTTGTGATGTTGTAGTTCCGGGTACCCTGTTCGTACAGGCTGCCAGCCTGTTGGAGGTTACCTGCAACACATACCGATGCAACCAGGGAGATGATTAAGGATAATCTAAATATCATCCAATCCTCATATCCGAGAAAAAGGATTTCTGGTAAGTTACTCTACGCCGACAATCGCCTTGATGTACTGCAGGCGTTCGTAAAGCTCAGGGTTATCCGCATGCTCCCGGCTGAGCTTACCGCGGAACTCATCCAGGGAGGAAAAGCCGTGCTTGTCCATCCACTTTTGAAGCCCTCCCAGCACGGTTTCGATATGTTCCATGCCCTTGGTATACAGAGCCGATGCCATCTCGATTGCGCTTGCGCCTGCAAGGATCATCTTCACAACGTCTGATGCATCGTGGATACCGGTCGAGGCCGCGATGTCGACCTCTGCTCGTCCGGCCAGAAGCGCGACCCAGCGCAGGGTCCGCCCCATATCCCCGGACGAGGAGAAAGGATAACCTGCGGTCAACTCGATCTTCTCGATATCGACATCCAGGGTGTAGAATCGGTTGAAAAGAACCAGTGCGTCCGCCCCGCGTTTTACGAGTTCGCCTGCCGTGTGCCCGAGTGCGGTAAAATACGAACCAAGCTTTACCGCGATCGGTATCTTGACGCGTGATCTTACCGACTCCACAATATCGTAGTAAATCTTCTCGATATCCTTTGAGGTACGTTTAGGGTCAGATGGCATAACGGAGATATTTAGCTCCAGACAGTGGGCTCCTGCCCGTTCGATTTTTTCAGCGTAGTCGGTCCACCACTTTGAAGAGACGCAGTTCAGACTCGCAATCACCGGGATCGACACAGCATCGCGGGTCTGGCTCACTAAATCAAGGTACTTGATCGGTGTAAGGGCGTATCCCATTCCTCGTACGTAATCAAAGGCCTCTGCATGTCCGGGCATCCAGCTTTCTGCCGTTATTTGACCGACCTCAGCTTCTATCTGCTCCTCGAAGATGGATTTGAGAACAACCGCACCCGCTCCTGCTCCCTCGGCCTTCTTTACTCCCTCTGTGTTTCCGGTAAGGCCCGAACTTGCCACAATCACGGGGTTGCGCAGTTCCAGCCCCATGTAAGTCGTCTTCAAATCAACCATCGTCTGCTCCTTAATTATTTTACCTACTGTAGCCTAAATTTTGGGTGAGTCAAGTCAGGATTCGAGTCTGATCGATCTCGAATTATTAATCTCTTTCCTTGAAATACTTCTCCTTACTCAGATACAGGGTAAACTCGTACTTCCCCTTTCGATCAGGTTCCAGCTTTTGTTTCCAATACAGCTCGTAGCCGGCTTTCTCCATGATCCGCTGGCTGCCCGAATTGAAATCCCAAATGGAACAGCCGAATATCAAGTCAGCCTTTTGGTGCTCGAACCCGAATTCCGTAAGTAACTCGACGACTGCTGTACCGATTCCCTTGCCCCACATCCTTTTTTCTCCGATCACGAAGTCGATGCGGCGGCAGTCCTTCGAAGGGTGCTTTGCGAGAATCCAATCCAGGTTCATTCGCTGCAGCCAGCACTCGCCTACGGGTTCATCATCGGCTTCGACAATGAAGCAGAATGCGTTGGCGCACACACCACGGTAGATTTTCCTGACCACCTCAGGTGTATATGAGGATACATCGTCGCCCTCGGAATAGTAAAGCACTTCGGGATCGGTGTTCCACTTTTGGAGTACAGGCCAGTCGTCCTCGGTCATGGGCCGCAGCTTGACCTTGATTCCATTTGAGGTTATCACCTCGAGTACAATACCGTGGTTTTTCAGTTCTCCCAAAGCCCTATTATTCCAACTTCTTCAGACTCAACGCTTCGACAATAATCCCCCATTGTACAAAACTTCCGACATCTTCAAGTCCCTTGACCCTGTATCTCACTCGCAAGCTGTCTACCATGAACTCCGGGTATTCAGTATCAAGGTTAGTTACTAAATAGTGTTCTCCGTCATCTGCAACCAGGCCGTAGAAACCGCCTTCAAAACCAAAATATTGAATCGTACCTTTACCGGAGTATACGTTCAGGACAGAACAACTTGTAAGTAAAACGGAAAAAATTATTAGTAGTATCACTGATGAAAGCATACGCTTCATTGCGCACCTCCTTTTTTTAAGTGACATCCGATATACTAAATTCTAGATTACATCGTTGTCGTATCAAGGTTTTGTTACCGCGTTACCGAATCCGGCGGCGTAATCTCATACGCATCACCCCACTCGGTCTGGGAGGAAATCTCGAAGGCATCACAGGGTGTCATATCTTCCCCGCGTCGCCTTAGATACATCCGGGTCCAGTCGTGTGGATAGATAGTGTTGTGCCAGTCCACCCACATCTCCCACTCATCTGAGAAAAAAAGGTAGTGAGAAACGACCAGGTAGTGCGGAAGGACTATTGTAGGTGTCCACTCAATCTGGTTATCGATGCCGAGTTCCGGGTAGTCGTCCGACAGCCTGCGGATGAAGCTGTCCCTTACTTCGCTTGCGTAATCAAGCAACCCATCCTCGCCGGGTATAACGTATAACTCAAATTCCGAGGAATCCCGATAGTTGCCTCGTTCACCCGTAATCCATCCGGTTATCGTATCACCCCATACCGTATCCTTTAAAGCGGAGGAGTCCGGGATTACGGTTACCTCGACAACTCCTTCTTCAAGGGGGGCGTATTCGACGATGACATCAGCACCATCCACCGATGCGGAGACCTCGACAGGTTTACCGTCTTTGCTCTCCGAAAGCCTAATAAGAAGCACACAGCGTTGACCGACAATGGCTTCCATGTAGCTGGGTACGACTTCCAGACTAAAAGGCTCATCTTTAGTACATGAGAATAAAAACCCAATCCCAAGGATTAAGCCTATCAAAGGGACGATTCTTCTTTTCATCTTTCCTCCTTAAGGTTGACGACAAGATAATTGGAATACACTAAATTACTTAAGTCTCTTTCTCGATCTCTTACCCCCCCTAATATGTTCAGCCAGTTCCTCCATAAGTTCGGTTTGAATCTCCTGTATCTCCAAAAGCCTCTGCCATTGTTTGAATATTAGGTGATCCACTTTTTCATGCAGATGCCGAATCTCAAGCTCCGCTTTCAGGTTAACCTGGTAGTCGTGTTGGGCGCGCAGCCTGTCTTTTGCCTCCTGACGGTTCTGACTCATCATTATTACGGGGGCCTGAATCGCGGCAATGCACGATAGAATAAGGTTAAGAAGTATGAAAGGATAAGGATCGAATGGCTTCCAGATAAGCACTATCGAATTAACGATAATCCATAACCCAAGTATACACATGAAAGTGACGATGAACTTCCAACTCCCCCCGAAAACCGCCACCTTGTCCGCAACCCGCTGTCCTAACGTCAGCTTCCCCTCGAACTCTGTATCCACGTTACGCGAGATAAGCTCCTCTTCCTTGAGACTCTTCAGGACAGCTTCCTCGATTGCGGAAAGTTCGCCCTTATCTGCCTCGAGTACCTCCTGGACGTACCGCGAACGGTAACGGTTGAGATCCTCACGGCAGATATATCCCTCGGAGTTCCAGTCAGGGTGTTCTTTACGGATGAGCTCGACGACCGACTCGCGAACCCCGTTCTTAGCTTGGGGCCGTATCGTCCGACCCTTCGGCTGTATTCTTCGTACTTATTGCCGAAAGTTTTCAAAAGATAATGTTCTTCCTCGATCACCCGGTAATGGTTGGTTATGAGAAAGAAGATTAGTGCTACGAAAAAAACCACGCAGGGCAGGAGAAGAAACACCCCGATGAGGCTTGAGTTAAGCCCCAGGTATACTGGATTACGGGCAATTGCAAAAATACCTGTGGTAACCAATTTCGTCTTCTGCTTCGGAAAAAGGAAACGTGCCGAAGGACCAAGCTGCAGCATCCCTAAGGTTATGAACGCAGAACCCGCAACCATGAGCACGGCACCTGCAATCTCGACCGGGATGAAGGATAGAAATGAAATACGCAGCATAATGTCGACGATTTGAGGATAGAATAAGTATGTACCGCAGAACAGTAGCATGAATACGAGACCTGCCGCGCCGAAGAAAGGCAGCCATCGTAGCCAGCGAGGAATCCGCTTGAGGTTGAACCAACCCAGGATGCTCTCCTTTTTCTTGATTAGAAGGTAGACGTTTATTCCCATGAGCAGACCGAAGCAGCCCAGAGAGTAGGCTAGCACTGCCACGAACCGCATCCGTTCAATCCAGGCCAAGAGCAGCCTCAGAAAACAAGGTTGAATTGTGCCACAGGTTACTATATCGAGAGGAAAAACGTTGTCAAATTGATACCTAAGGTTTTCAGTATCCCATAATCATTTGAGGATAAACAGGCTCTTAGGTCCTGTCCTTTTTACCTGAACCGAACGAGCAGGATGCCGTAAAGTCAAATACTAAAAACTGGAATTTCCTAAGGCTTGAATGATTATTACTGATACCTTATTTATTAACTGCTTTAGTTAACTCCCCGAACGCGAAGTTCCACATGTTGACGAACCACTGCCTTGCCTCCTGCCACTCGGCAGAACAGCGGTAGCCCGAGTTCACCAGGTGGACCTCGGTGGTGCCCTTGTCGGTGGGTATGAAGGACACGGTAACATGGGTCAGGGGATCGACCTCGTTCATGAACCCGGAATACTGCTTGGGTCCTTTCCACTGGAAACAGATGAGTTTTTCATGAATCAAGGCTGTAACCTTGCAGCCGATGGTTGAGTCGAACTCCCTTTCTTCCGGATTCCAGAATAGTTCATATTTCCCGCCTACCTTGGACTCCACATCGGCCTCCTCGGTGAGCCAGATTTTCAGCTTTTCGTTATCGGTGAACATCTTGAATGCCTCCGCCGGTGAGCAATTTAACTCCGCAGAGACATGGACGATATCATTCATTTTTTTCTCCTTTCTAAAAAATTACACATCAGAAAAGCTGATCGGATTAGACAAATACTGGTTTTGCGGTAGGAATCACATCCTCCTTATCCTGTGAATAACCTGATCGCTTCGGAAGGTAATCCATAACCATGTACTTATCACCTTTCTTCAACTCGTCCAGCATTTGAGAAAGCCTTTTCTTTTTGGTTTCATCTCGTTTTGCACGGGTTATCCAACCAACGTAATCATTCTGCTGATAGTCTGGACGATTTCGATACGCTTCCATCAATCCATTCTCAAGCGACGCATCCCGAATATAGTATGGCATCTTATGGCGAGGCCTTCTAAACCGCTATACAGGCAGGATTAACTAATTCGACTCCTACTCTTTCCCCGGCCACCGGGTGGACACCGGTTTTTCCTTAACGTAGGCACCAACCTCGATAGTATTACCCATGGGATCCATCACCGAGAGTCCCCAGTAACTGTCATGCCGCCACTCCGGCTCCGGCTTGAACAAGGGGACCCCCTGGGTTTTCATCCTTTTATAGACTGACTTGAATTCCTCAAAAGGCATCATTATTCCCCACGAGGTGGTTTCCAGCGTTCCGCCTGCCCAGCCGGGCTGGCACGCCCACTCGGTTATGACCGGAAGCTTCTCCTCGGCACGGAAGAACATGAAGTCGAAATTGTCGCAGTGATAGGAAAGGTAACCAAAATTCTCATCATTCATGAAGGCCTGCTCCTGCATGCCCATGATATCGGTGTAGAAGTGACGTATCTCGTCTATGTCGTTGCAAACGTTAAACAGAAACTTCACGTTGACGGTAGGTTTCTCCGCTTCTTCAGCCATTGCACTCTCCTCTGTTTTAGTTGTTTTTTTTATCGGGCGGCATCCCGTTCAAGACCTACTGCCAGGGTCAAAACAGTGGTAAGGATAGAAAGTCTGTGCACCTATACATCCCCGGACCAGGTAGTGGAGGTGGGTTTTTCTTTCAGGATCGAGTAAAGCTCAACCGTATTTCCCATGGGGTCCATCACGTTGATTCCCAAGTAGCTTTCGAACCGCCACTCCGTGTTCTCGGTATGGGTATTTACCCTTGCTTCCTTGAGTCTCGTGATAACATCTGAATAGATGGACTCAGGTATGTCGATCGCCCAGGAGGTCGCTTTCAGCGTGCCGTCCTGGTACCCGGGCTGCTCACCCCATTCGGCGTTGACCGGAAGTCTTTCCTGGGAGGCGAAGAACATCATCTCCCCTCCGCCAAAGGCATAGGTAAGAAACCCGTGCTCCGCACTGTAGCCCCTCTGGGACATGCCGACCAGGTCGGTGTAGAAGCGGCGCATTGCCTCCAGGTCGTTGCAGTAGGAGAAAACCATTCCCAGTCAGGCTGCTGGTTTCTGTTTGTCATCACTCATGGATTACTCCTGGAACGTTTTAGGTTATTCGACCGACCACTGGGTCGAGGCCGGCTTGGATGCTGGTATGCAATAGACCTCAACGGTATAGCCCTGGGGGTCGGCCACAGGAAACGCCCAGTAGCTGTCTAGACACCAGTACGGATTTCCCTTAAACGACTTGACCCCATCTTCCTGCAACCGCTTGACCACCGCGGGGAAATCGGCCTCAGGAATCTGGACAGACCAGGAAGTTACCGGCAGTGTTCCGCCGTCATATCCGGGCTGCCATGACCACTCCTCGTGTACAGAAACCTCCTGACCGATATAGAAGAAATCGAACTCCAGATCTCCTGCGCACAGGTACGAAAGGTATCCGAATTTCTGTTCAGCATCGTTATAGAAGGCTATCTCTTTCAACCCCAGAAGGTCGGTGTAGAAGTGCCGCATCGCATCGATGTCGTTGCACATGGAGTATACGAACTTAACGCTGATGGCAGGTTCTTCACTTGCCTCTTCTGTCATTCTAATCTCCTTCTGTTTGCAGGTTTTAAAAGGACAACAACCAGGTAGACCAAGTAAAATCGCCGTTGTAAGGATAAATGCATATCTCATATCATATCCTCCTTGTTTTTTCGGTTTGGTTCAGCGAGCAATCAACTACCGAAATATTAGCAATATGTTTACCCGTGTCAAGTAAAAAGTACGATGTAAGTAAACGACAAAATTATCCTTGACAAGGTTTGGCAGTTAATTATACTCTGATGTAAGGTGTTATCCGCTTCGCGGAAAACAAATTGCTCAAAAAAGAGCTAGGAGGAGCAATGAAGAAACTCTTAGTTATGCTAACTGTAGTGATCCTCATAGCGGGGTGTGGTTTTAACATACCTGACTATGAAGGCATCAAAAAGCTTGTAACGGAAGATCTCGAGGTTACCGTTCAACCCGAGAACCAAGGCGTATCAATCATTATCGAAGGATTCCCTGCCGAAGATGAACTCCCTAAAGGGTTTGACGGGATAAGTGTTTATGTCTCGGAAACCGACCTGGATAGTGTTCCTTATGCCGATCTTCCAGCCCCGGCCCAAGATGGAATCAAAGAAGACGACAGCATCTATGTTGGGAATCTCGTAAACGGAGTTGAGCACTACGCTCAAGGTCGAGGAGAGATGGACGACACGGTAACTACTATGGGCTTTGGCGGAAAGTTTTACCCTCGTCCCTGGGGTCAGGGATCCTATCTTGGATACGACCCTGAAAATCCTGATCATTCGGGTTACGCTTTCGACAGAGATGATGGGATAATTACCGAATCCTCTACCGAAAACTCAGATCTATATTTCGAGGTTAGAGAAGTTGCATACTCGGCTATAGAAGTATATGCTGTGGTAGTAGGCGAAGGCGCCGGCATCCAGGAATTCGGCGGAACCGAAGAATGGCTCGATGTTCAGGACTGGAACCAATCTGGTGACGCCTACGGCTCCGAGGTTATGGTGGAAGCAGGAGGAATCTACCAGTTCATGACCGGAGGCGAATACTACGGTAAGTTCGAGGTAGACAGCATAGTAGTTGAGGAACCTGCTTTCCTCGGGGAAGGCGACGTCAAGGTTTGGCTTAAGTACGCCTTTCAGACTGCACAGCACGTAGGACACTACTAATCCAGGAGGCGGATAACACCATTCCGTCCTGCGTGCGGTCAAAAAGACCAAGTGGAAAAAGCGCTCGGGAGGCAGGATGGGGTAATAAGTCGTATTAACAAAACGCAGACCTTTTAAAGACTTAATGGATAATGTCCTTTGCAATTACTCCTGTTCTCAAGGAAAACTCATCAAGCTATAAACGTGAACAATAAGCCGACGAGTGGATTCGAACCACCGACCTACGCTTTACGAAAGCGTTGCTCTACCACTGAGCTACGTCGGCAAGCTACACTTTTAAACAAAGCATAAGGATTGTAATCTAGTTGTTGGCTTTGTCAACGGAATACACCCGACCCCCTCAGCATGCGAAACTGATCAGTTATGTCTATCCCTAAATAACGCCTGTATTTTAAAAAATTCTGATTAGATTCCGGCTGAATAAGATTAACTTTTTGTTCTTGACTCTCCCGCTTACCGTGTTATAATAAATTACATTTTATCGACAGGCTTTGGCTTCAAATCTAGCAGGAGAAGATAATGAACAACATCGGGTTCGATTCAGAGAAAATATACTATCCGCTCTGTTAGTGGATATTTAGTATGGAGAGGATAACGCCGTGGCTTCAGCAAGGATATTAATTGTAGAAGACGAAATTATCGTAGCCAAAAACATAGAGAAGTGTCTGGTCAATCTGGGTTATCAGGCTTCACGTGTGCTTCCTTCCCCTCAAGAGGTGTTTGATAAGATTAAAGAAAATAAAATCAATCTTGTATTAATGGACATCCGGCTAAAGGGTGAAATAGACGGTATCCAACTCGCTGAAATAATTCGGGATAAATACAAAATACCGGTGGTATATCTTACCGCTTATGCCGACAGGGAAATCCTGGAAAGGGCCAAGGCCTCCGAGCCCTATGGGTATGTTGTCAAGCCTTTCGACGAGCAAAAGCTAGAAGTGGCGATCGAGATGGCTAAATACAGGCACGAGATGGAAAGAAAACTGGAAAAGAGCGAAGAACGCTACGCCTTAACCACAAGTGCAGGTAAAATAGGTGTGTGGGATTTGAATCTTGAAACCAACGAGATGTACATCGATCCAAGCCTGAAGGCTTTACTTGGCTATCATGATGACGAAATCCGCAACCATCTTGATGACTGGAACAAATATATACACCCTGACGAACGCGAGAATGTTAAGACCAGCTTAAAGGAACACTTAGAAGGAAAAATCCCTCGATATGAAGCAGAATACCGGATGATACACAAGGACGGAAGCATCCGCTGGATCCTTGCAAGGGGCACTGTGATGCGAGACGAAAACGGTAAGCCCTATCGTATGATCGGGACAGATATCGACATCACCGAGCGAAAACTAACCCAGGATGCCTTGCTTCAAACCGAACAACGCTATCGCAGTCTTCAGGCAAATATTCCGGTAGGTGTGTTTCGCTCGACGCCCAAAGGAGAACTCATTTCTGTCAACCCTTCGATGGTCAAAATGCTGGGGTATGAGTCCGAGGATGAACTACTTTTGGTATCTGCTGTCGAGTTGTACCACCGACCTGAACAAAGAGAGGAGTTAATACGGCAATTAAGTACGAATGGCATTGTCACAGGCTTTGAAGCCCTGATGCAGCGGAAGGACGGATCTGTGTTCTGGGCAACCTTGGACATCAAGGCCTTAACCGACGAAAAGAATAACTGGATATACCAGGACGGAATCCTCGTAGACATCACCGAACGAAAACGAACCGAGGAGGCTCTGCGAGAATCGGAAGATAAATATCGAACCACCATAGATTCTATGGCTGACCCCATTCATGTAGTGGATTCCGATCTGAAAATCGTGTTATTTAATCAAGCTTTCCAAAGATGGAACGAAAGGCTGGGATTGGAAAAGGATGCACTAGGCAAGAAAATCTTTGAACTTTTCCCATTCCTGTCTGATAAGATTCGTTTAGAATACCTTGGAGTCTTTGAATCAGGAGAAACACTGGTTACGGAAGAAAAAACCGAGATAGACGGCAATGAATACGTTACCGAGACAAGGAAAATACCGATATTGAATGAAGGACTGGTTCATCGTATTGTTACTGTCATTCACGATATTACCGACCGCAAGCGAGCGGAAGAAGCGCTAAGAAAATCTGAGGAGAGGCTTTCCGCAACTCTGAATGCCCTACCTGACCTTCTCTTTGAAGTTGACAGTAATGGTGTCATTTACGACTACCGAGTTCCTGAAACGATTATGCTCTATGCCGAGCCCGAGGATTTCTTGGGAAAAAGCTTAAGAGAAGTCCTTCCACCCCAGGCTTCCGATGTGATAATTGGAGCGATATCGCAGGCGGTCGAGAAAGGATGGCATTCAGGTGCGGTATACTCTCTTGATATGCCCGACGGCCTTCACTGGTATGATCTTTCTATAGCAATAAAAGGAAATCCCAGGATGCCTGAAGGACGCCTCATTACGATAGCTCGCGACATTACCGAACGTAAGAAAGCCGAAGAGACGCTGAGGGAATCTGAAGAACGTTACAAAACACTATTCGAGGATTCCCCAATCTCCTTATGGGAGGAAGACCTCTCAGGAATCAAAGCCTACATAGACCAGCTCAAAGCCGAAGGTGTGGTAAACTTCCGGGAATACTTTGAACAATATCCTGAGGAAGCGTTACGCTGGTCCGAACTTGAAAAGGTTATCGACGTAAATAGGGCAACCTTGAATTTGTACGGGGCAGGATGCAAGGAAGAACTCATAGAAGACATGAATCGAATTCTGTGCGAAGAATCCCTGCCTGCATTAAAGGATCAACTCATCGCTATAGCTGAAGGCAAAACCTCTTTTCAAAGTGAAAGCGTGAACATGACCCTTAAGGGTGAAAGAAAAAACATTAGTATAAGGTTAACCATAGCCCCGGGGTATGAAGAGTTCTTGTCCAAGGTTCTGATTTCCATTGTGGACATCACCGAGCGCAAGCTTGCCGAAGAAGCTTTGCGGACCTCCCAGCAGCGATTAGCCGAAGCCAATCAGATGCTCCAGCTCGCATTCGATACCGTACCTGTTCGCATATTCTGGAAGGACCGGAACTCGGTCTACCTGGGGTGCAACCAGCTCTTTGCCCTAGACGCGGGCCGTGAGAAACCATCCGACTTGATCGGACACAACGATTACGAGATGGGTTGGCAGGAACAAGCTGATCTATACAGAAAAGACGACGCAGAAGTGATGAGTTCGGGCATGCCGAAGATCAACTACGAGGAACCGCAGACAACGCCGGATGGAAGAACAATCTGGCTCAGGACAAGCAAGGTTCCTTTAAGGAATCTCGACGGAACCGTAATAGGTGTTCTGGGAACGTACGAAGACATCACCGAACGCAAGAAGGTTGAGGAGGCTTTAAGGAACTCAGAGCGTGATAAGGCAGCAATCCTCAGTAGTATCACTGAACATGTTGTCTACCACAGTACGGAGATGAAAATCATGTGGGCGAACCGAGCTGCCGCCGATTCCCTGGGCTTGGAACCGGAAGATCTAATAGGAAAGCGCTGTTACGAACTATGGCCCATAAAGGACATAATCTGCGATGGCTGCCCTGTTTTTAAGGCCTTGCAGACCGGTAAGGTGCATGAGGCCATACAGAAAACGCCCGACGGAAGGGTGTGGTTTGTGAAAGGTTATCCGGTAAAGGATGAAGCGGGAAATGTCATTGCAATGGTTGAAACAACCCTGGAGATAACTAAGCGAAATCGTGCGGAAGAAACCCTTAGGGAAAGCGAAGAAAAGTATCGGAGTTTATTCGAGAAATCCCCGACCGCAATAACCCTGGTGGATAAATCAGGGATCGTAATCGACTGCAATACATCCACCGAAGAATTGACAGGATATAGTAAGGAGGAAATAATCGGGAAACAGTTCAAGAAGCTAATGACACTCGATCCTGAAGATATTCCCCAATTGCAGAAGAAGTTCGAGGTACTCACCATTGGCCAGGAGATTGAGCCATACGAACTCGAAATAATAAGGAAGAACGGAGAAAGACGCTGGATAAACGTAATCAATTCCTTATTAATGAAGGAAAACGAGATCGTTGGTTTCCAGATAATCGCCACCGACGTCACAGATCGCATGAAAGCCGAGGAAGCGCTTCGGGAATCGGAGGAGAAATACCGCAATCTGGTGGAGCGAGCCAACGACGGTATCACTATCATAGCAGACGCCGAGATTAAATACGCAAACCGTAAGCTTCTCGAGATATTAGGATATCGAGAAGACGAATTGGTCAATAAGCCTTTTGCCACGTTTATCGCCCCTGATGAGCGCCCAAGGGTAAAAGAAAATTATAAAAAAAGGATGGCCGGCGAAGATCTCCCTTCTGTGTACGAAACCGCTCTCATTGACAAGGATGGAACTCGTATCGAGGTTGAGCTGAACGTGGGTTTGATAACCTACATGAACAAGCCTGCGGAGCTTGTATTCGTCCGGGACATAACAGAGCGCAAGAAGGCTGAGGAAGCTCTCAGGGAGTCGGAGGAGCGCTACCGGAGCCTGGTCAGAACCTCTCCCGACGCTATTGCTTTAGCGAACCTTGAGGGGGTAATAAGCTACGTATCACCTCAAGCTGTAACTCTCTACGGTTACGAGAATCCAGACGAAATGGTTGGCCTTTCGCCACTGGATATGGTGGCTCCCGAAGACAGAGAAAAAGTTAAAGAGGTAATGAATACGCTTTTGGAAAAAGGGGAGATAACCACCTGGGAGATGGAGCACCGCAGAAAAAACGGCACTACCTTTATTGGGGAAAGCAGCGCCGCTTTTATAAAGGATGCCTCAGGTAACCCCACGGGCATCGTCGCCGCCACGAGGGACATTACCGAGCGCAAGAAGGCTGAAGCTGTCCTAAAGGCTACTATGAGAAGGAACCAGGCTCTGCTTCAAGCCATGCCTGACATGATGTTTGTTTTGACACGTGACGGAACCTACGTAGATTTCGAGTCTGACAGGGATGACCATCTGGCTATGCCTCGAAACGAAATCATCGGCAAAAACATACGGGACACAGGGTTTTCAGATGAGACTGTAGAGCTGATCGGCAAAAGCATAGAAAAGGCTTTGAATACCGGATTGACCCAATCCCTTGAGTACGAACTGATGACCCCTATCGGACTGGGATACTACGAAGCCCGAATAGTTCCTCTAACCGCAGATGAAGTTCTGGCGACCGTTCGTGACGTCACGGTCAAGGTTATCCAAAACAGACAGATAGAGCAGACCAAGCTGGAATGGGAGCGTACGTTCGACGCGACATCCGACCTTATCGCGATATTAGGTTTGAAACGGCAGATCGTAAGAGCCAATCGCGCCGCAGCCGAGTATGCACATCTTGATATGGATGAACTGATCGGCAGAACCTGTTTCGATCTGTTCCATCTGGCGCCTGATGATCAATCCTGTCCTGAGGAAGTATGCATCTCAACAAAAAAGACTCAGCATGCCGAATTTACCGATCCTGTCACTAAAAGGGTATTCCTGATATCAGTATCCCCCCTACTGGATGACGAAAACGAGGTCATCGGTATCGTAGACGTAGCACGTGACATTAGCATGATGAGAAACATCGAGGCTGCCTTGATGCAATCCGAGGCTCAATTTCGCGGACTTGCCGAAAGTGTCGAGGAAATAATCTTCAGCGTTGATAACGAAGGACGATTCAAATATCTCAATCCTGCGGTCAAGACTATACTGGGGTTTAAACCTGCCGAGTTGACAGGCAAAGAGGTCTCAAAAAGTCCATTGCTGGATTTCATTCTCTGGGACTCGATTAACAAGGATTTATTCCCCGGTCGTGAACAGATCCCGCTGTTTGAAACCGAAGTGAAAGACACACACGGAAGCAAGCACATCTTTGAGATCTCAGCTCGAAGACTGCCAGGGCAGATAGTAGGTGTAGCACGTGACGTTACCGAGAGGAAAAGGATGGAACAACAGCTGATACGTTCATCAAAGCTTGCATCCATAGGCGTTCTTGCAGCCGGAATCGCCCACCAGGTCAACAATCCCCTTGCCATAATGGTTCTTTCAACCACTGCGCTGAAGGATCTTCTGACTCAGGAAACAACGAGGAACAAGGACTTGTGTAAAAAAGCCTCCAAATACCTTGAGACCCTTAATTCACAGATTGAACGAACCCGAAAGGTCGTATCCGATCTCCTTGCCTTTACTCAGGAAAAGCCTTCCATGACGAAACCTACTGATATCAATTCGATTGTGAAAGAATCCATACAATTCATGTCTCAACATCTGTCCAAGGAAACCCTTTCTCTCAAACTGGATCTGTGTGAAGACCTCCCCAAGGCTTCTGTTGACCCCGTCGCCGTGCAGCAGGTTATTGTAAATGTTATCGAAAATTCTATAGATGCCATGAAACAAGTGGGCAAGATCGATGTGACTACTGCACTAATAGATGACGAATTTATACGTATTATTATTAGTGATACCGGCCCTGGAATTCCGCCACAGATTCGCGATGAGATATTTGACCCTCTGTTCAGCACCAAGACCGCCGCAGAGGGAACCGGTCTGGGTCTTCCATTGAGTGTTGTACTTTTAGAGCGGTTCGGGGGTCGAATATACCTAGAAGATACCCCTGCACCGGGAGCAAGGTTCGTAATCGAGGTTCCTTTGATAAAGGAGGCCAATCATGAAACCTGAGGAGATACGAGTCTTACTGGTTGATGACGAAGTAACGTTCCTAGAAATGATGCGGGAAACATTAGCCACGCGCGGCTGCCTTGCCACGACAACGTGCAACGCTCAACAAGCTTCAAGAAGACTGGAATCCGCCTACTTCGATGTTGTAGTCTTAGACGTGCGGATGCCTGGGATGGACGGAGTTGAGTTCTTACGTAAATTGGCTGAAGAAAGACCTACCCTGCAAGTAATTATGCTCACAGGACACGCCACCGTCTCCATGGCGGTCGAGGCAATGAAGCTCGGCGCTTTCGACTTCCTCTTAAAACCGGTCGAAGTTGACGAACTCACAAGAACCATAAGACGAGCCTCGGAACACGGAAGCCTAAAGCGAAAAAACATTGCTCTTGAGAAAGAACTAAGCCGAACAAAGGGTTCCGGAAAGATCATCGGAGAAAGCAGCGCCATTCGCAAGATTCATGAATTCATTGAAACCGCCGTTGCCTCTGATTTGCCGGTACTCATTACCGGAGAAACCGGCACCGGTAAGGAGCTCGTTGCCCAGGCCATCCATGCCCAGAGTCCGCGTTCGGATCACCCCATGGTGGTGGTTGACGGATCCATCCTGCGTGAAGAACTTCTGGCCTCTGAGTTGTTCGGACACGAGAAGGGTGCCTTCACTGGCGCTGTAAGTAAAAAAGCCGGGTTATTTGAAGTCGCGGACAGAGGAACCTTGTTCCTGGATGAGATTGGAGAAATCTCCCTGCCGAACCAGTCTTCTCTTCTGAGGGTGATTGAATCAGGAACCTTCAGGGCAGTAGGATCGTTGAAAGAGGTAAAGACCGATGTCCGGATCATTGCAGCGACCAATAAGGATGTGAGTACGGCCGTTGCTAAAGGTGACTTTAGAAACGACCTCTTCTACCGGTTGAAAGGCTTGACCGTTCACCTGCCTGCACTAAGGGAGCGCACGCAGGATATTCCCCTCCTTGCCGAACATTTCCTTCGAGTCAGGAATGTACGCGCCGCCAGATCTGTTCGACTTACAAAGGACGCCTCAAATGCATTGACCAAATACCACTGGCCGGGTAACGTACGTGAGTTGCTTTACGTAATAGAACTTGCTGCACTACTTGCAGAAGCGGATGGCGAAATCAAACTTCGCCATCTGCCTGAAGAGATAAGAAACGAAAAACCACTGACCGCTTCTGTGGCTTCAAGCTACTTGCCTGAACCAATTAAGCAATGCCTGGAAACGAAACCTACCATGTCTGAGTTCAACGATTGCTGTGAGCGCTTTTACATTAAGCACCTACTGGCTGAACTGAGTAACAAATCTAAGGTGGCAAAGCTTTTAGACATAAGTCCTTCCACTCTTTATACAAAACTCCACCGATTAAAGCTTGATTAAACCTGTCTACCTAGGCTACCGTTTCTCGAAAGGTTTCCTGGGATGAATAAAGATCCGCAGATTTCACGGTTCTGAAAAACTAATGTCAAAAGAGGGCAGGGTTTTTTATTGACAAGTCCTCGTAGTATGTTAATTACTTGAGATTAAAAAAAACCTGCAGGTAAGAAAACCCTCCAATTTTTCGGAGGATATATTACGGATAACCGAATACACTGCGACATCCAGTTTTCAAGTCTCTAATTAAGGTTCATGAATATGCAACTTACATTAGAGGCTAATCTGGCACCGAAATTGCTTAATCAAATGCATGGTTGAAAATGGTATTATGCAAAAGGCGTCTGTTATCGAAAAACGGACTGACATCAACTCCTACCGTAATGACCCATTGTGGAAGTACAAGCTTTATGTATACAGACATCTGGCGAAAAGGCATCGCTTGAATTCTATATTAATTCAGTCTCTACTCAAAAAAAGTATTCCAGGATCATGTTAGTAGACTAGGATAGTTACGTGTTATGGAGGCTTTTGTGAAATTTCTTCATCCGACATGTAAAAGCCAAACGAAAGCCAGAATGCCATTTTCTCAAGGAAGGGAAGTTGAAAAAATCATGCCCTCCTCCCACACATATCCTGTGGCTGTCGGGTTCTACCCGGCAGCCACAGTTTCAAACCCGGTGAGGAATTACGGGAACAGGATTAGACATTCCCACGGGTCCCTACCGCACAGGTGGTCGAAGAGGTGTCCCGTAAACTCGCTTATTTGTCTTGTATCCAGCAATAGGGTTAGATCTCGGCCTGCGGATCGGCTGGCAATTTACCACTTGCATCAAACGGAATACCCGCAGCATAACCTGACCTGCAGTATCGGACAGGACAACATGATGTGGGGTGTTCCCCCGGGGCACCTCTCCCCTCCTGCATTAAGTAGGAAAACACTAGCTCTTCTAATCCGAACATCGCTGAGCTTGGTAGGGAGCATCGATGACTGAGCTTTCAACCGGATCTATATCCAGTGACGATCGGTTGTTCGATTTTATGATGTATGAATTGAATAGGAGGAGAAGATGATGGAAACTTCACTACCTGGATCCTCCCGAATAACCGCTAACAGAATTAGTACTAGTAGAATTAATCCAGATAGTATTGATACGAAATCCAACTCTGGAAGTTGCGAATTATCCCCCGGGGCTCAGGCAAAAAAAAGGCTAACCTTCAGTAAAGACGGGATATGTCGAATCTGTCTTGAAGGTCTGCCAAAACCGTTCGAAATAGAAGCCCTTATTGAAGACTACGTGGCAAACGTTGAGTTTTTTCCTTATACCTTAAAGGTAATCCTTTTAGATATATCCCAGCTTGTCCATCTGGCAGCACGGAGTCGCCAGGTCTTTTCCGAGCTTTTGGTTCAGGCTTCAAAACATTACGGCTCCGAGGTCCAACTGGTAATCGCAGGTGGACCTCCGATGATACGCAAGTATACCGAGATATTCTGCAGGGCGCTCCGGTTTAAGAAAGCAACTTTATCTTTTGAAACCCTTGAGCAGGTAATCTCCTGGTTGGGAAGTAATAGGTGAAAAGTATGCTTCATTTCGACGAGGAGAACGGTGTATTAAAGATGAAGATACCAAAAGACTGGCAATCCAACAGATTTGACGAACACGAAGCCGCGAATTTCATCGACGAAATGGAACGATTGTTCGAAGGCAAAGAGCATCGATACTTACTTACCGATGTCTCTCAAATCCCTGGTAAAACCCTTTCCAGAAAATTTCGCAAATGGATAGCGGAAAAGGCGACCAGGATCGGTCTTGAGAAGGTAGCTGTCGTAGGAGTCTCGCCGGTTAAGCGAATGGCCTCCATGATCGTAATGGCCGCTCTGGGGAAATCAAGGGATACGGCTTTCTTTGAAACCGAGAAGGGAGCGTTGGAATGGTTCTCTCAAATTTCAATAAGCGAAGAGATTCGTGAAACACCAAGTTTGGTTTGATTCAGAACACGGGATTTGCTTCCTCAAGCTCAGAGGAACCTTCAGTCCCGATGACGGCGCTGTGTACATCCCGAGGATACAGGAGTGCTACAAAGGTATTGAGAAACATTATCTCCTTTGCGATCTCACAGAAGGCGGTACCGAGTTGCCCACAGAGAAATCCTACCGCCGGTGGCTTATCGAGATGTATGAGAGGATAGGCTTCGACAGAATAGCCATGTACAACGCCAAGCCTGCGATGAGAATGCTCGCAAAAATAGTACTGACGGCTGCCGGTAAATCGAACCAGGTCAGGTTCTTTAGTTCCCAAGACGACGCTATCCAGTGGCTAAAACGCGTCGAAACCGCAGCAACGAAGGGAGTAAATTAATGGCCTACGAGCTATGGTTCAACGGAGAAGAAACAGAGACCTTTATCATGATACTGACCCTTCTGACAGTTAAGGACGTTGAAAAGGTTCATGCAATCTTACTTGGGTTGTACAAGGACAAGAAACGCAAACGCTTGCTCTGCGCACTCACCGAGAAGCCTCAAAAGGTAATGAGCAGGGATACAGACATGGTCGCGGAAATGACCCAGGGTCGTTACCAGGATAAGGTTGCATTTCTCCGTCTAGATCCTGTAACCATGATGGCTGCAAAGCTTGCCCTGGCTGATTCTTGTAAGACTCACAACTCCGTCTTTCTTCGCGATAACCAGGCCTATGCATGGCTGAAGCTTGATAAAGATAAAAAAACGCCTGTAAAGAAAAAAATAAAAAAGAAAGATACAACCCAGAAGGATACGAAGTGATCTATTTACGTCAGGATGAGGTTAACAAAAGGGGTCTTCATTTAGTAATCCATTCGACACTCACCCAGAAAGAATTTCAGGGAATCATACGGAAGCTCCAAAAGAATTCGAGGTTCGGATCTAAAGCTTCATCCTCATTAACGTTTAAGAAGATAGAGAATAAGGAATGGATAGACAAAGGGTTCCAGATAGATGAGAACCGGCGAAGCTTTAATCCTAAGCCTGATCCGGCGTTCTGGGAGCAAACCACATTCCGCGAACCGCAGTCAATGTTTATCTCGCGGTGAGGGGTAAAAATGGTTACCGCATTAACATCCAGCGAATCCGACGCCCTGATGGGGTTTAACAAGGATACATAATGGATTACGAGGTATGGTTCGATGATAAGACCAAGATGGTTAAAGCCAAGGTACTTCGGTCTCTAACAAAGGAATCTGCCCAGATGCTTATGATCGAAATAGAGAATAAGCTCGTGGAGATGAACACCCGTCAGGGTATTATGGACCTGACCGAAGCCGAGGCCATAGCGAATATCCCTAAAGAGGTTAGGGAAGTCTATAAAGAACATGCCCTCAAGCTTCCCCTCGACCGAGCGGCCATACTGGTTAACTCACCTATCCTGCGTATGGCGGCAAGGGTGGTTCTTGCAGCATTGGGAAAAACGAACAACACAAAATTCTTTAAGACCGAGGTTGAAGCCCTGGCTTGGCTGAAAGGAGAAGAATAATGAATGGATCGGATGATATAAGGGATTTATCAAAACGTTTAGAGGATATTGAAGATATATTGGCTCAAATTGCAGGCGGAGACCTGTTTGCCCGCCTCAAGATTGATATGGATAAGGCCGACCGGTTGACCGCGATAGAAACCGGCCTCAATCTTATCCTTTCAGACTTGGAAAACGAAACAGAACAAAGACTGAGTCTTGCTGAAGAACTATCGAAAATAAAGAAAAAGGAGTAGGTTCAGCTCAGCTTTAAGGGTAAATTATGGCAAAAGTTACACAGAAAAAAGAAATATCTAAACCCGGTCAAGAAGCCGTGGACAATTACAAGTTGTGGTTTGATTATAAGAGAAAAGTTCTTTGCTTCAAGCAATACAATCCTCTGACCGTTAAAGACGTTTACGAGGTTCAACCCCTTGCACACAAGATGGTTGAAGGTTCACGGCATCATCTGGTGTTGGTTGATCTTACCGAAGGCCCTACCAACATGGTGGACAAGGAAGCGCGGCGAGCATTTCGGGAAACCGCTAACCCCAAGGATTACGACAAGGTGGCGATTTTCGGAGCCTCAGCCGCTACGAGAATGCTTGCCAAGGTTGTTCTGGCCATCACAGGTGTATCAAAGATCGCGCAGTTTTTCAAGACTGAACAGGAGGCAATCGAGTGGTTAAAGGAAGATTAATGGACAGCAAACCATCAATAGTCACCTACGACGAGGATAGCGACATCGTATGGGTAAAGCTTTTACACGAACTGAATCCGGATAACATCAGCGCACATATTGAGGCATTACACAACGCTCTTCAAAAGTCAAAAAGAGGATACCAGCTCATTGACGCGAGCAGGATACGGAACCTGGTTATTGATAAGAAGACACGCGAGGCCCTTAGGGGAAATGGGACCAGACTCAGAATAAAAAGGATAGCCTACGTTGGTCTGAGTCCGATGTCGAGGATGATGTTTCGCGCCTTACACACAGGTGAGCAGGAACCTGGTCCGGAGTACGGTTTCTTTAGTACCGAGGATGAAGCCATGGCATGGTTGAGAAAAGAAAGCCCTATCAAGACTGAGGTTGTCAGGTGATAAGGATTTTACACGCGAGAACCAAAAACCTGATGTATTTTAAGGAGGATGTGTGAATTACGAAATGTGGCAGGATAAAAAGGAAGGGGTCGTGAGGATTAAGATAAAAGGGAAATTCGGCTCGGAGGACAATCGCGAGTTTATAAAGGGACTGGAAGAAAAGTTCGCGGGAAGTGAACATCGTGCTGCGGTAATCGACGTAAGCGAAGGGGAGTTCTCGATACCCAAAAGAGGGAACCGTGAACGTATGGTCCAAAGAATAAAGGAATTGGATTTCGAGAGGATTGCATTCGTGGGTGCATCACCGCTGGTGAAGATGATGATGATGATAATCGCGATGTCATTAGGCAAAAAAGGAAGTATAGGCTCATTCAACGAAGACGATGAGGCGCTAATCTGGATACAAAGCCAGAAGGTCCTTAACAAGGAGAGGAGATAGATGGCTCGATTCAAGATCAACTTCGAGGAAACAGACAAGGTTCTTTACGTGGAGGTACTCGAAAAGATAACCGCAGAAGACGTTCACGCAATTGTAGCTGAAGTCACGAGACTTCTTCCCGAAGGTAAGACATCGGGCAGTTACATAATAGGCGATATAAGCGCCGTCGAAGGTGATGCACGAGGATTGATAGACAAGGAAGCCCGCCAGGTGTTCCGCACCTACACTGAACGACTCAGATTCATCAAAACTGCGATAGTGGGTGCCAATCCTGTAATGAGAATGGTTGCCAAGGTTGCCCTGGCCGTTATGGGTGACGGAACCTCAGCTAGATTTTTTAAGACCGCTGAAGATGCACTCGAATGGTTCAAGGAGACGTAAGTCGATGAAACACAAGGTGTACTTTGACGAAGTGAACAACATTCCGCGTATCGATATTCACGGCAGATTGGAAGTCGAAGACATTGCTCCGCTTGTTGAAAACATCGAGCAAATCTTGAAAGCCGAATCGACTGGTTACTTGTTGAGCGATGTCTCCGATCTTCCGTCCTACCAGATCGACAGAAAGACCAGAAGGGCTCTTCAGGAAAGAGGGAAGGTACTCGGTTTGACTAAAATTGCAATGCTGGGTGCAAGTCCTGCAATAAGGATGATTGCAAGGCTGGTAATAAAACTACTTGGTGGAGAAACCGCCTACCATTTTTTCTCTGAAGAAAAGGAGGCAGTAGCCTGGTTGAAAGGAAACAGATATGAAATACAAGGTGTGGTACGACGAAACTCATAGCATATTACGCTACAGTCAGACAGAACCGTTGAATGCAGAAGATATCCGAGAGGCTATATCGATAACCGTGAGGCTGGCTCATGATACGAAGCAAAGACGCTTACTCGTTGACCTGTCGGAAGGGCCCACCGATATGCTGGATAAAGAGGCCCGAAAGGTTTTAGGGAATACGCCGTGCCCGACATGCTCGATAAGATAGCCATCATCGGTGCCAATCCGGCGATGAGGATGATTGCCAAGATTGTCTTTTCAATTACGGGTTCGTCCATGTATGCCCGCTTCTTGAAGACAGAGAAGAAAGCCCTAGACTGGTTGAAAACCAGATCGGCGGTGACTGTAAAGAAGGAATAGCTGTGGGAAATGATTTTTTTTACGACGAGAAAGCAAATCTTGTCGACATGAGGGTAAATGGTAAGCTGACCGAAGAGGATATCACCGAGATGAGCGAGGGTAAACACCGTTACAGGGCCGACTACCATTTTCTCCTGGATATCAGAGAGGTAACAAGCATGCTCGATAGGAAAACCCGTCACAAGTTCAAGCGGGAAACCGACGCTAATCCTCCTGAATGGACGGCGATAATAGAAACCAACCCCAATGTCAGGGCGGTCGAGAATCTTATACTGAAGCTATCCGGAGATTTCAAAAATACACGGTTCTTCGAGGACGATGAACGAATCCAAGGTCTGGCTGAAAGGAGATAAGTAACCATGAAACACGACGTCTTCATCGATGAAAAGATCAAAGCGACAGCGGTTGTGGCTGTGGTAGATATACCACCGACAGAGACGAACGAAATCACGGAAGGAGACGAAAAACCGGGGAAGGGAAAGAAATTTACATTAGTAACACCGGCATCGGTGAAAGCTCTTAGAGAAGATAAACATGGAAACACGCAAGGTTTATAGGTATCTCTACCCAAGTATAAACTTATGAAAGAAACACTCACCTGGTTAGATGAGGTAGATAATGGGTAATCAAACTGCAATCAAACCTTTTGAGATAACCTTCGATTCCGAATCTGAGGTTCTTCACGTCGACATTCTCCGTCTGGAAACTGAAGCCGAGGTTCATGCAATGTGGGCGGAGATAAAAAGTACGTACGAGGGCAAGAAACTGCGAAATACACTGGTCAATCTTTCAAAGAGTAAGCAAAAGAAGATGAGTGGCGCGGCTCGCAAGGCCTTCAGGGAATACGAGGATTATCTTAACACGCTTGATTGGACGGCGTTCGTAATCTCGAATCCTGTCGTCAGGATGCTTGTCAAGGCTACGATAGCAGGCCTTAAAAGGGAGGAAGGAAATATTTCATTCTTCAAGACTGAACCCGAAGCGCTTGACTGGCTTGCGAATAAAATACCGGGAAGGGTAGAGGGGATTTAATAGTGAATCACGAGATTTTCTACGATGAAGATGCAAATGCGGTCATGCTCAGAGTTAAGGGTAAGTTGACAGAAGCCGACATTATCGAGATGAGTGCCGATAACGAGCGTTACAAGGAAAACTACAGTTTTATACTTGACCTTCGCCAGGCTACGGCTATGCTCGATAAGAAAACCCGTCACAGACTAAAGCTTGAAACCCAGGGGAATCCTCCTTCTAAGACCGCAATCATCGTAACAAACCCAGGTGTAAGAGCGGTCGTGAATCTTATAATGAAGTTCTCTGGGAAGATGGACGATACGATGTTTTTTGAAAATGAAGACGATGCCCTTGCGTGGTTAGAAGTTGAGGTGAAAAATGAAGCATAAGGTTGCCTTCGACGAAGAGTTGTGGGCGATCGTATTCACAGCCCACGGTGAGTTCAGGTTGGAAGATACCGAGGTAACAACCAGGATGATGCAGGAGATAATCGATCCAAGAGGTGACAGTTCCCTTCTGGTAGACCTTCGCGACTCACCACCCAAGGTGGACAAGGAAATGCGCAAATCTCTCGAGTGACCGCATATGGGCGAAGGTATGACCAAGATGGCGATTATCACTACCCATCGTGCCGTAAGGATGATGGGTAAGATAGTCGCAGGCATCATGGATCGCGGAGACGATACTAAGTTCTTCAAGACTGAGCATGAAGCCCGCGCGTGGCTGAAAAAGGCAGCGCCTGTAAGGTCTGGACTAGAAAAAGAATGACATGAGTAAAACCGTTGTGGAAGAGAAGCTTGTCAGAAAACCGGAAACCGAGAAACCGATGAGACATAAGCTGTGGTACAACCAGGCACAGGGTTTTGCCTACATGCAGCTCGTGGGTGAACTCGGCATGACCCACATCCCAAGACTCTTTTCCATGATGAACGATGTATTTCGTGAAAGGAAAAATCGTTTCCTCCTGATCGACGCAAGGCTCTCAAGGAATCTATTGATAAGAAAGGAGATTAGATCGAGCTTTAAGGAGAAAAGTTCAAACTTAGACCTTGAGCGTGTGGCCGTACTCGTAGCTGATCCTTCGAGCAGAATGACATTGAAGATTCTTCTTTCAGTACTGGGCAAGACGAACGTTTCGAGATTCTGCACCTCAGAAAAAGAAGCTCTTGCCTGGCTCAAGGGCCACTCCGCGCTTCGGGGATCGTCATCAAATTCATGCGGGATCTTTGTACAGGACAAGAAGGATGAATCAAGGATAGGATATGAGTAACGAGATAAAAAATCTGTCCGAGCGTCTGGACAGGATAGAGGAAGTCCTCTCAGCCGCTGCGGCTGAAGATTTCTCGTTTGAGATAGATGTAGACCCAGAAGCTGCAGATGAACTCACCTCCGTGGAAGCGGGAATCAATCTATTGATATCCGATCTTTCAGATGAGGCCAGGAAAAGAAAAGAGCTGGCAGCGCAACTTGAGCAAGCCAGGAAAAATGTGGAATCGGAGTAGATCGTGATCCATAGAATCATCAATAATAAAGAAGCCAGGTACATTAATGGGTTATAAATAACTGAAGGGGATTTTCGTAAAGTTTCCCTGGTTCAAAAAATAAAAAGTGCCCATGGTCTATTACGAATCACGAAGAAGCAAAGGAGAATAACGGATGAGCGAAAAAGGTATAAAAAACTTCAACAAACGCATCGAAGCTATTGAAGAGATCCTTGCCGCAGCTGCAGGAGGAGACTTTGCAGCCCAGATAGACATCGATATGGATGCAGCCGACCTTCTGACTTCGGTGGAGACCGGGATTAACCTTCTGATCGCCGATCTGGGCGAGGAGGTTCAAGAAAGTCGTAAGCGTGCCGACGATCTGGCGGAAAAGCTGGAACTAATCGAGAAGCAGCGAAAGGCAATAGAGGAGCTCTCAACACCGATAATCAAGATATGGGACGAGGTTCTGGTTCTTCCTCTCATAGGCGCACTTGATACCCGTCGTTCACAGAAATTGACGGAATCCCTTTTGACCGAGATCGCCCTTACTCAGAGTAAGATAGCGATACTCGATATTACAGGCGTGCCAGGTGTAGATTCCGCTGTGGCGAATCACCTGTTAAAAACCGTATCTTCCGTTAAGCTTCTCGGTGCGCACTGCGTGGTTACAGGGATTCGCCCCGAGGTTGCCCAAACCATAGTTCATCTCGGGGTCGATCTATCCGATGTGGAAACACTCTCCAATCTCTCCGAAGGCTTGAAATGGGCTTTCAGACACCTGAAGCTTATGGCTGAAGCTAGGAAATCGTAAGACGATCATGTTAGAGAGCAATTCAATACCGATTCTCAAGCTGAAGGAGTTTCTGATAGTATCCATTCAGACCGATCTTCACGATCGGATGGCCGAGCAACTGCAGTACGACATCCTGAATAGAATATCCGAGACCTCAGCCAAAGGCGTACTCATAGATATCTCCGCCCTGGAGATGGTGGATTCTTTCATAGGCCGCACCCTTGCTGACACCGCCAAGATGGCTGCTACCCTTGATGCCGATATAGTCATCGTTGGTATGAATCCTGCGGTGGCCATCACATTAGTGGAGTTAGGATTGTCCCTGGAAGGAGTCTATACCGCACTAAATCTGGACGAAGGCTACGAACTCTTACAAAAAATAACCACAGCAGACGGAGAGGATATCCAAAACCCAGATTCAGAGGATAGTGTAGTGGAGGACATGAATGAACCTGGTTCGGATTAAGGAAGAGCGCGATATCGTGGTCGCCCGTTCAGCCGCAAAGAAGATTGCACAGGAAATGGGTTTCGGTCTTGTGGATCAGACGCGAATCTCAACGGCTGTATCCGAGCTTGCACGCAATATATACCTTTACGCCGGGCAAGGCGAGGTTCATATCGAGGCCGATTGCAATCCTCGCAGTGGCTTACGGATTACCTTTACCGATCAAGGGCCTGGAATCGCAGACATCAAGTTGGCGATGACCGACGGCTGGTCATCGGTCAAAAGCATGGGTAAGGGGTTACCGGGCGCAGCGCGACTCTCGGACCACATGGAAATTCAAAGTGAACTAGGGAAAGGAACCACCGTAATAATCGAGAAGTGGCTGCCGGAATGAGTATCTGTAATATTATTACCAAGGGTGAAGGATCGTGAGATGAAGCGACCGGATTTATTCAACGACGTGTGTCGCCTGAAGTTTACAGACTTCCCTAAACTGAAGGGAACTGAAGAAATCAAAAGCAATACTCAACCGTTCTCAGAAAACATCGGATTCAGGGGTCTTTACTTTGAAACCTTAGGGGAAGCTCAACCCTGGATTAAGTGTAGGATGGCATTTCATCCTCAATCGAAAACTCAAACCTGAAGAAGGGGGTTTTATGAATAACAACTACCGAATACTAGTAATAGACGACGAAACCGATTTTGTCCGGATGCTTGCTGAATTCTTAGAATCACGGGAATTTGAAGTAGACGTCGCTACAAGTGGGGTGCAAGGCCTTGAGATGTTCAAATCCGCGAGCTACGATCTCGTAATAACAGACATTAATATGCCGGGCATGAACGGTATGGAACTGATACACGAGGTTCGGGCAATTAGTCCAGAGCAGTCGATCATTATATTAACCGCCCATCCATCTCAACGTTCCTGGGACGAGGCGCAGAACTTGGGTGTATCGGATTATGTATTTAAGCCCTTTGAACCGGATAGATTAATGGAATCTGTTCAGAAGGTTCTAAAAAGATAATAACCATCGCAAAGTTAAGCGCACTCTGCCACTTAAGGCGCTTGCATTGTCCATTATATTAATACTACGATAAACATATTTTTCCTTCATCTTTCCTTTTGTGTTATCATAATTAAAATCAAGCTAATTGGAGTGTACAAAAAGAGATTTGACAAAAAGTATTCTATGCTTATAATCTTTCAATTCTATCCACATTGTGTGTGGAACCAAAAGGAGGAAATATGAATAGAGTAATAGCATTACTCGCAATCATGTCCTGCGTAGCCTTCGCAGGAGTAGCATTCGGAGTAAACCCAATAAGCACGATGCCTGAGTCCTACATAGGATACAAAATCGGACCGGTGGTGCCTTATCTTTCTTTAAATTTCTTCAATGCCGGAGGGCATGTATTCTTAAAAGAAGAAGGATACAGGGATTACAGAGATCCACCGAACTATGAATATGGAGACACTGTAACCTGGAGCGGAAGCGTCTTGGCTCCCTGTCTTGGAACCAAAATTGTTTTCGGTGATTCAGAACTCAAGCCTTTTTTACGTCTATCTGCCGGGATGCCTTTTATCCTTACCTGGAATGTTGAAGTGAATCTGGATGACGATGACATGGAAGAGGATGTCGAGGAAATAATTGCCGACGCAAGAGATGGCTTGAAGAATCCTTTCATAGTGACAGGCGGTGCTGGTGTTGAGTGTCTCCTCACAGATCGATTCAGTATTGGCGGCGAGTTTTTGTACCGCTACGTGACTTCAGGTTTCAATTACGAATATTACTACGAGTACTCTGGTGGTGACTGGTACCGCGACGAAGTAGAAATACAGGCCAACTTCGGTGGAACTTCAGCCGGTCTGTGGCTTAACTTCTACTTCTGATAAGAAAGGGTTTTGCTGTGCGTTACGTTACATGCATTGTCCTTCTGGGTACCTGTGTTTTGTTTGGTGGTGTAGCCTTCGGTGTTAACCCGGTTTCCTCGTTACCGGAAACCTACATCGGCTACAAGTTCGGACCTGTTGTACCCAGCCTGTCGGTTAACTACCTCAACCTGAACGGAAGTTTTACATTCAGCGAAGAGTGGTCTGATGGAGATAGTTATGTTACCAGGGCAGACTGGAAAGCAGGCGTGTTGACTCCAACTATAGGTGCGAAGCTTCTTTTTGGAGATTCTGATCTTCAACCGTATTTGCGTATTTCCACTGGCCTGCCTTTACTGGCTTCCTTGGACGTTATTGTTACAGATGAAGATGCACAGGGTTTTATCGAAGAACTAATAGAGGACATAAAAGGTGGCACGAAGCAGCCCATGATTATTACGGGTGCTGCAGGCGTTGAATTCTTTCCTGTTGAACGATTCAGTGTTGGAGGCGAGTTCCTGTATCGCTATGCCACAGTTGGATTTTTCTGGGATTACTACGAAGACTACGGCGGTGGAGATTGGGAACGCTACGATGTCGACGTACGAACAAGCCTCGGTGGAACAACCGCGGGTCTGTGGCTCAACTACTATTTCTAGCATTCTAGGAGAGATATTAGGTTATTATCGTAAATAAACGAAGGAGGAGTCATGAAAAAGACTTTATTTTTGCTGGGTATGGTGAGTATAAGTTTGGTGGTGTGTACCTCTCCTGACTCGGGACGCATAGAAATAACCTCCAACCCAACCGGTGCTTACGTTTATCTTGACGGTCGGAACACAGACGAGGTGACAGATTGTGTTTTAAAGGATGTATCCTATGGTGATCATACCCTGACTCTAATTCACTCAGGTTATCCGTTATGGAAACGCAGCATCACACTTTCTGATGATCAGCCGGAGCTTGTAATAGACGCTGATTTCACCAGGATGCCTGAACAGGTTACTGGTCTTACCGCTGAAGGAACGGAAGACGGTGCGGGTTTCATTCTTAGCTGGGATGCTGAAACCAATGCCGAAACCTACAATGTATACTTTAGAGATTATTATTACTACGAGGAATCACTTTTAGCAGATAGTATTATAGGCACCTCATACATCCATGAAAATCCGGAAAGAGTCGGAGTCTACAGGGTTTCCGCAGTAGTAGGCGGCATTGAAGGCCTCAAGAGTGAGGAGTTGTCAACCATGCCGAGTTATGTCTCTTACGTTTCGGCCTATGAACTAAACGGCTCCGGTTTCTCAGGGATATCCTGGGATGTTCAATCCGGCTACCCTACCAATTACTCCATGGCGGATGAAACATACCAGGACTTAATCGACTGCTACTTCACCAACCTTACCGCAGGCTACGAGGATACTCCCTACTACCTTGCTGGAGCTGATGTGACCGCCGAGGATCCAGGCAACACCTGGCTAAATCCTGCTGGCTGGCGTTCTACTCGCATCAGCAATGCTTTAAGTGATGATATTGAGTACGTTATCCTGGCACCAGCAGGCCCTTACTACGATTACGTTGAGATCTCCGAATACGAAACTTATGCAATCTTGACTGAAGACGGTTACTATGCTCTTATAGAGGTTCAGTACATAAACTCATGGAATGGAGAACTCGATATCCTAACAACCTTTCAGTCAATCAAAGGAAGCAGATTGTTTAGCGGGAATTACTATTAAGGTTCTTCCTTAATTATAAGGTTAATCGTAGTAACAAGGACGGCACTCAAGCTCGATTTGATTTCGATTCCCTTCCTTACAGTCCTGCCGGATGTACCAAGGAATCCAGGGAGCAAAATCGGATAGAATAGGTCTTGGAGTCAATCAGCGATGAAAAATATCCATTCATCTAAGGTGTAAATATAAGCGAGAGCTAGAGGATAACACAAACGATCCTTTCAAATTGCGGCCCGGACCAACTTTTTTTACGATCCAATTAAAGATGAAAAGGCGAACAAGCCGCCTTTTTGTATTCCGCTTGACATAGTACCGGTCACCCCTATACTTTATGTATAACGATTCAATTACGGAAACCTGGAGAGGTTTTCTATAATATTGTGTGAGAGGATTGGCCTTGTGACATCTACTAAGCCTTGCAAGGCTTAAGGAGGATATATGAATTCCAATCCGCGAATATTATTGGTTGACGATGAGGAGGAATTCGCACGAGTACTTGCGAATATCGTAAGAGCTAAAGGTTATGATGTAGAACCTGTCTACGATGGTCTGGATGCACTTGAACGAATTCGCGCAAATGAATATGGACTTTTAATCTCGGATATTAACCTGCCTGGAGTGAACGGTATGGAGTTAATCAGAAGAACAAAGGTACTTAGACCTGATCTTCCAATAGTCGTTATTACGGCCTATCCTGTTCAGGGGTCTAAGGAAGATCTCCTGAAGATGGGCATCGTTGAGTACATGGAAAAACCGGTCAGCCCAAATGAATTAATAAAGCTTATCGACAAAATACTCGATTAAATCTTCTCGAAGAAAAGTCTGAAAAGAACAACCAATACAAGGTTATCAATAGTATATGCACCCACACTTAAAAACGACAGGCATTTCCCTGATGAAGGAGTTCGTAGATAGTGTAGCCTCCTCTTAATGTAAACCTATTTGGCATATCATGCGTCTGATATGAATGGATACGGATGTTTTGAAAAGTGCCCCGAGCCTGCTCGTAAACACTGGATCGAACTCCAGAAAGGTTGGCGAGAAAAAATTTGACAAACCGGCTCCATGCCGTATTATGTTCACAAAGGAGTTTCGCTATGAAGAAAACAACAAGCATCCTGATCATGGTACTGTCGGTTTTTATGATAGTCGGGTGCGGCAAAAAGGAACCGACCGAGATGTCCGAACGGGATTATGGCCTGGTGGTAAAGAAATTCGAGAAGGAATTCCCAAGCGTGATCTCCGGGCATCTCAAGAACATTTCTGCCAATGCCGACGAGTACTCCGATGCACAGCTTAAGGAAGCGGTCGATGCGATCAAGGCCGACGTGATAAAGAAACTCAAGGAGTCGTGTGAGCACTACGACTTTTCAGTCGAGCTTCTGGATCAAACCCACAAGAAAACGACCGGAAAAACCTACACCGACTACGTGAATGCACGATTTGACGAACTTCTGGAAAGGGTCAAAAGCAATCAACCGTACGAAGATCTGGTTTGGGCAAAAAGCAAGGAAATCAAAGGAGAAGTTCAGGATTTGACCTTCCTGGTGAAGGCTTCTTCTTCGTCCGCTCTCGAACCAGGGCAGTACGGTACCTATGAAGCGGAAAACACGATTGACGGCCTCACATCCACCTGTTGGGCAGACGGTGAGGACGGAAAAGGTATCGGAGAGTGGGTAAAACTTACCTTCCCGAAGGACGTTACCGTTACACGCTTCGGGATGATCCCGGGATACGATCGTTACAGCGAAGAGATCGGCGATCGCTTCTACCTGAACCTGCGCGTAAAGAAAGCTACACTTGAATTCTCTGACGGTTCCACTAAAGAACTGATCTTCAAGGACAACCGTAAAATGCAGTACTTTGAGCTGGATCCCAAGATAACCAAATACGTAAAGATTACTATCCAGGATGTCTATACAGACAAGGCGAAAGACAAAGACCTCTGTATCTCAGAAATAGAAATACAAGGCATGCCCTGAGAGGAGTCGGATTACACTTGAGATTGAAGAGGCCGTTTTGAAACGGCCTCATGTCATATTGATGGAAAGTAATGAATAACAAGCATACAAGAGGGATTTCGTGAAGAAAAACGTGCTAATCGGTTTACTTATCCTTGGAGTCTTGCCGGGGTGTGGGAAAAAAGAAGAGATGCTCGAAGAAGTGACACATCGAGACACCCTTCCCCTTCTGCCAACCCATCCTGCGGCGTTCATAGAGATCAATCGTCTGGATTCGACCATAATTCTCGATATAAAGTACGCAACCACTGATAACTTCACGGGTGAAGTCCTTTATCCTGAGGCGCGCTGCTTTGCTCGGGCGTGCATGGCTGAAAGCCTTGCCTCGGTAAGCCTTAAAGCAAGAACATTAGGCTATCGTTTGAAGGTGTTCGACTGCTACCGGCCCCAGCGTGTGCAATTTCAGATGTGGGAGTTGGCGCCTGATACACGCTACGTTGCCAATCCCAATCGAGGATCACGCCACAACAGAGGTACTGCGGTAGATCTCACACTTCTGGATTCGACAGGGACCGAACTCGATATGGGCTCAGGGTTCGACGAGTTTACAGAACGCTCCCATCGAGGATACGCTGGTTTATCTGAAAAACAAAAGGAAAACCGGGAACTTTTGACACACCTCATGACCTCTACCGGATTCACAACCGTAACCTCGGAGTGGTGGCACTACGACTACTTTGATTGGGAAAGCTTCCCTCTTATCGACGTTTCGTTCGACTCTCTTGAGTTCATCGAGCTTGAGCCCGTAGACAGCATAAGTTAGACTTAAGCGACAGACAAGGGTAACTGTCCTGGACAAAACTTACAGATTTAATGGTTAAAGAACCTGTCGACCCTTCCTGCGGTTGTCGACGTAATGTGAGGAGTTAAACAAAATCGGCTTCAAGCAAGCCCAGAACCACGATGTCGCTGTATCCTTTACCTTCAAAACAGGCCTCGCGTTTAAGACCTTCTTTCTTGAACCCAAGACCTTCCAGCAGTCTCAAGCTCACCATATTGAATTCATATACCTCGGCCTCTGCGCGGTGCATACCACGTTCAAAGAGATGGGCAATCAAACATCTCAAAGCGTCCTTAGAGTATCCTTTGCCTCTCTCTGAGCCAAGAGCGAATCTCAACCATGCGAAACGCTTGTCACAATCCATCCAGTTGACGCGCACGTATCCTATCGGAGAACCTGTCTCCTTCACTACTATTACGAGATAAAGCTCCCCTTCTGAGTCCAAGGCTCGTTTAATATCTTCGGTTTGGTTTTCAAGATTGATTTCGATGTCAGGTCCAAGAGCCATATGTTGAACCACCGGATCGCTTTTCCAGGTTGTTATATCCGAAGCGTCCTCCAGGGTTACCAGCCTGAGAAAAACCCTCTCCCCTTCGTAAAGACGGGCAGTCATCTTAACGAACTATCCTCATACGTTATTCTCCTTTTACCGAGCTTCTTTGAGAACTCTCGACAACAGGTCGAAAGGATCAGTGTTCAGTATTCCTCGTCAACGACCTCGTAGTAGTAAGCCGGTGTTCCGCTTATCGAAGACAAAACGTTCATGCTTGCTGCATGTTCTTCGAGCATGATGTCGTGCAGCAAATTATAGGTGTCCTCATCCATCTCGGAGCCGGTTGCCGCGCTCGTCCATGGCGAAAAACCTGAGTAATCAAGGTTGGGTGCAACGTTATTCCCTGCAATCCCCTGCGCAATCTGGTTTCGTGTCGCCTTATCTGCCTCATACCACGCATGATTGAGATATTTCGCAAGCACATCCATCCCGCACAGGAACTTCTTCTCCTCCAGGCTCAACCCGGAGAAATTTTCGGCAACCTCCTCAGCTAATACCTCGCGCTGTTCCTGAGTCCAGGTTAAGATTTGGCCTGTGTTGAGGGCTGCAAGGAACGCCATGTATTCGAGATAAGCATCAAGATCCTTGTCTGTAAACGCAAGCTGGTTGGCCTGGTCGAAAGCGACAACCTCCACGTGATCGTACATGATCTTAAGGAACTCGTGCCATTCATCGCGCGGGGTTTTAAGAGCTTCGTTGTGGAATGAACCAACGAGCAAAGCTCGAAGCATCGCTACTTCCCACGGGTCCTGGATCGTGTAGAGTTTGTCTCGCAATTCGATGAGACCATCAAGGTCCTCGTACACGGCTCGCGGGTCCTGGTTGAAATCCCTTATCCAGGCGTTTAAAAGGGCATCTGCTTCTTGTTCAGATATCCGCTCACCTATGGTCAACTCGAGAATGTCTATCCCTGCCTTTACGTGGTCTTCACGCAGCACGTACCCATCGGCAGATGCAAATTCCGGGGCTTCGTAGGTCGATGGCCCTTCGAGGTAAGTGCTCGGACCAAGGGTTTCAGCCGCTGACCCCACGCGTACGAAAACGTATTGTCCGCCCATCTGGTCGGTGAACTGCATCACGTCGCCTGCGAACTGCAGGGTATAGGTAAAGGCATTGTAAGTATATGCATCCTGGAAGGTTATCGAGTAATCGTCGAGGAAGTAGTGACCGACGCTTTCCATTCCTGAGTAGCCGGATTTATAGTTCCCGTCCTCTGCAAGGATAAGGGACCAGTCCTGCGCCTGGCAAAACCACTCCCCATATATCATCTGCGCGTTCAGGGCTGCAACCATGAGCATCAATATGATTAATAATTTCCTCATGTTATCTCCTTTCGGCAAGTTTATAATCTTGTCTGAAAATCGTAACGATTCTAACAATCTATCGGGGAAATGCAAGTCTACTTAACGTAGGCGGGGTAGAGTTCGTCAGGGGGTAACGCATCGACGCCGCATTCATTAACCTTACCCGCCCCCCATTTGACTTTTTCCCAACCTGCGTCGGTCGCCTGCCAGAAGAAAACCCTGCCGTCATCGGAGTTATAGAGCCACACACGGTTCGAAGTATCCCAGCACCAGTAAACGTTGAAGCGGGCAAGAAAGCCTTCCGGGTCTTTGTAAAGGACGTTATCGTCGTTATCCGATATTTGTATTTTCCAGTAAGTGTCGTCGTCTGTTATCTCGTAAAGCATCCTCAAGACGTACTTGCCTGAAGGTGAAGGTTGAAGCGGCTGCTGATTAGGTTTCGTCTCCACTAATCGACAACAAGAAGCAGTAATGAAAAAGGTAGCTAATGCTATACTAGTTCTAATGATGTCTGAGGGAATCATGCCATACGCCAGGGCTCAGCAACTTCATAAATAAAATTACTTATTCTTTCCGGACTTAAGGGTGCCTGATTTCAAAGCAGCCAGCAGCTTCGCCTCCCCCTTGCCGACCGTAAGCGTAATCTGCGGGAATGGAATCTCGATACCGGCCTCATCGAACCGGGTCTTGATGTAGCGCCGCGCGATTCGACCCACGTCCCACTGCTGTCCCGGGTTGCACTTGATCCACAATGCAACGTCCAGGGCGCTGTCGCCGAAATCGTCGATTGCCTTGATAACAGGTTCATCCAAGAGATATTTACTCATTTTTTTATCAGCTTTCAGATCCTCTGCGGCGGCGTGGAGGGCCTTGACTACAGCATCAATGTTCGAGCCATACCCTACGCCGACCTTGACTATTGCCCTCGACCAGTCAGGCGTCAGATCCTCAACTATCTTTATCTCGCCGTTCGGAATGGTTATGTAATGCCCTTTGATATCACGCAGGACGGTAATCCTGAGGGTCATTTTCTCCACCGTACCGGTCACGTCACCGATCTTGACCACGTCTCCTAACCGCATCTGGTCTTCGAGAATGATAAAGATTCCTCCGAGTACATCCTTGATCAGGCTCTGAGCACCGAAACCGACAGCGATGCCGATGACACCGAGACCTGCGATTATTGCTCCAACCTTAACCCCGAGTTCGGTAAAAACCATCAGACCTGCAATTACCCAGATTATAACGGTTACCAGAACCCTCAGGGAATGAAGTATGGTCTCCCTTCGCTGGGTCTTTTTTTCTACGTAAGACTCCTTTTTCTTGGCCGAAAGATCAACAACCTTCTGGGAGAAGAAGTTCACAAGCCAAGCCAGAAGCCCTGCTGCGACCACATACAGAACAATCCTTAATCCCGGACCAATAAGCCATCTGGCCAATAATATGTCCTTCCCTTCCTTGGTTTGACCTACAACAATGTCTGCAAACATAGGTGAAATCTGAAACAAGATAATAATTCCAGCCACGGTCCATATTACGGTTCTCAAGGCTACCTTCACCGCATGGATAATACGGTTACGGCGCTGGCGGTATGATTCAGTGTCTTCAACCTTCTTTCGAACCTTGCTCTTACTCAGTCCAGATGTTACCCAGCGAAGAACGAGAGTCAGGAGGAATGCAGAACCTACAGTAATACCGATAACCAGACCCGGTCCTAAGAGGAATTCCCTGATTGCAGGCCAGGCCGCCTCTATTTGAGTGAATATTTCCTGCAAGATAACCTCCTATGCCGAAAGCACTTTTCTATTGAACGACTTGTTAAGATACGACTCTCTTAGGGCTTCATCCGTTATCTTCTTTGCAGTCTGCTTAAGTGTTTTCTTGGCCATCTTGAGATATTTGGCCCCTTCTTTCTCATCACCCTGTTTTTCCAGCACCCGACCCAGGTAGTAATAAACACTCGTAAGGGCCGATGTCCATCCCGCTTCCTTCACAGCCTCCTCAGCCTTGTGGAGTTCTGCAAGGGCTTTTTTCAACTCATCCTTCTTTAGATGTAACTGCCCCCTTGAAATATGAATAGATACAAGATAGTGTGATATTGAGTTTTTTTCTGCGTACTCCTCGACCTCTTTGAGTAATTCCTCTGCGGCTTCATATTTGTCCGTATCAATCAGTAAATCGGCCTTTGTAAGTTTAGCGCTCGTTTCCTTTATCTTGCTTTTGACCACCCCAAAGATTTCAATCGCCTTATCTATTGAAGCCATTGCCTTTTCTTTATCTCCCTCTTCTGCATACAAATCACTGTAGGCTTCGTTCGCCCATCCCTCTCCGAGTCTGTTGTTAATCAGCTTGTTGAGTTTCTGATATCTATCCAAATACATCCTGGCAAGCTCAAACTTACCCAGGTTAAGGTATTCGTGCCCGAGGTTATAACTCGTGATCGCTTCGCTCAATGCGCTGCCGGTTTTACATGCAATCTCCAAGGATTTTTCCAGATACTCGATACAGCTTATATAGTCGCCTTTCTCTGCGAAGTAGTTCACACAGTTGTTATAGACGGTTCCAAGGCCTGGGAGATCGCCCTCTTCTTTGTATATCTTTTCAGCCTTCTGGTAGCATTGGTACGATTCTTCGGTCCGGCCTGTTCTGCTCTCGATTGCGGCTATTACATTGAGGGTGCTTGCCTCAGCCAGGTTCCTTTTCTTTTTGTCGGTGATATGCGAAAGTTCGGCAAGGGACTGTTCGCAGTAAGACTGGGCCTTCGGAAAATCGCCGACAAGATAGTTAACCCATGCAAGGCTGTGATAGATGGTGTGAAGTTCGATGAAGTAAGCGTCCTTATCTTCCAGTTCTTTGATCTTGCCGCAGAGTTCATCCATTTTCTTCTTGCTTTGCCCAAGATATTCAAGGGCTTCAGGGTACATGCTCTGTTTCTGATAGGTATCGCCAATCTTTCTTATTATCCTCGCGTGAGTCAATCCATCATCAGTAATCTCAAGAATCTTCTCGTAATTCTGGATTGACCGATCATTATCCCCCACCGTCTTATGAATATCCGCAACAGCCTCGTAAGCGGCAACGAGAGCCTGTCGGTTATCGATTTTATGCTCCTCGATAATAGCAATCGACTTCTGGTAGTAATCCAGGGCATCTTCATTCGCATAGGTCTGTTTTGCTTTCTTGCCTGCCTTTCCCAGCCACTCAATAGCTTTGGTGTATTCGTCGCTGGCCGCGTATTGCTGAGCGATGAGTGCCACAAAGTCGTCTATTCGATCCTTGTAAAGCAGCTCCATCGACTCCGCTACCTTTTTGTGAAGCTTCCTCCTTTTGCTTTTCAACAAACTGGTGTAAGTAACTTGTTGTATTAAAGGATGTTTGAACATGTACTCTATATCTTCCCTTGACTGTCCCGAAGAAATCAATTGTAAAATGAATTCGTACTCTTCAAGCGTCTCAAGATACTCGATCAGTCGTTTTTTATCTTCATGTATCTGGGCAAGGATGCTTTCATAGAACGTTCTCCCGATCACCGAAGCCATCTGTAAAACGCTTTTCAGGCTGTCCTCTAATCTATCCAATCTCGCAGCGATAACCAATTGTATAGTATCCGGTATCCGGATGTCTTCGACCTTTCCCCTGATTTTCCACATCCCGGCCTCATAGTAAAGGGCACCGGAATCGATAAATGAGTTGATTATCTCTTCAAGAAAGAAAGGGTTACCTTCAGCCTTGGCAAGGAGCTTTTCCTTAAAATCCTCGGTAAAACCGGGAATCTCCAAAAGGTTGTAGGTGAGTTCAAGTGAAGAATAATTATCCAAAGGCTCGAGTCTTATTTCAGTATACTTGTCGGCGGTCGGTTCATGCTTGAGTTCCTCCATTATCTTAAAGCACGCTTTCTCCTTACGCACCCTGGCAAGGCATAACAACATCAAGTTTGAAGATGTGGAAAAATCAACCCCACCAAACATAAACCGAATGAACTCAAGCGACGCAGCATCGATCCAGTGATAATCTTCTATAGTAAGGAGCAAAGGTGCCTTTTCTGAAATCCCTTGCAATAAAGCCTTGATACTCCCCAGTATCTTGATCTGTATGTCCTTGGGATCAAGGTATTTCACCTTCTCTCCAAGCTCGCCTGTAAACTCTAGTGAGAAAAGGTGACCGATGTAAGGCGCCACATCCTTCCAGGTTTTTGGAAGAATCTCTTTGGTTTTTTCAACGATCTTGGCTTTAATTATATCCTGGTTATCTTTATCCGTTACAGCATAGATTTGTTCCAGTATCTGTAAAACAGGCCAGTACGAAAGGTGTTCCCCATGGTACAGGCATTGACCTTCCAGGACGTTAATACCTAAGCCCTCGTCCTCTATAAAGTTTTTTGTCTCCTGCCAAAACCTGGACTTGCCAATACCTGCATCCCCGGTTACGAAAAGGATTCCGCTGTTGCCCTCCTTCAATCTAAAGATCTTCTCTTTCATCAATTTGAATTCAGTCTTCCTTCCGACGAGGGGCGAGTACAGGCCTTTTATACCCCTCTTTGCTCCAGGGATTTGTCTTATCTTTAAGGGTTGATATAATTTCATCTTTCCAACAATACCTTTAAGCGTACAGGATTCGGCCTCCCTGAATTCAAAAAGGTACTGGGTAGCTTTATAAATTTGCTCTGATACGAGTATCTCTCCTGTAACAGCGGTATCCTTCAAACGGGAGGCTAAATTTACCGTGTCCCCCATCACGGTATATTCCTTTTTTTCACCCGACCCGACCTCGGCTACAACCGCCAGACCCGAATGAATACCTATGTGTAATCCTAGATTGCACTCTAAACCCGTTTCCTTAAAGACCGACTCATTTATTTCAGACATTTTTTCTATAAGTTGGAGTCCAGCTTTTACAGCCCTTTCAGGTACATCTTCATAGGCTACCGGAAACCCGAACAAACACATCACTGCATCTCCGTCGTACTTGTGTATTAACCCGCCGTTGCCTTCTACCACGTTGTTTATGTGCTCAAAGCAAATATTGGCTATTCTTACCGTGTCTTCTGGATCTATTCGGTGACAAAGTGAAGTGAAATTCGCCAGGTCTGCGAAAAAAACTGTTACAAGACGACGTTCTGCGTATCTTCCGGTCATTTCACTCGAAATGTATTCCTCCTGATATCTATTTATTCATCGACGTTCAGCATATGCATTTTTCCCAACTCTGGATCCTCTTACCGAATTAGATACTATCATATTAGGCACGTTTGTCAAGCTCTGAAGTCTTTGCTTATAAAATAGAATAAGGGAATCGAGACGATTCATTGAGACGGTTTGGGTTGACAGACCGAAATCAAGGGGTATTCTATCAGGATAAATATGGAGGTTTGGCTTGCGCCTTTTCAACTTTAGTGTATCGGTTTTACCCCATATCTTTACTTCTCTATGCATTACTTGCAGCTGAAAGGCAGGGCGATATTATTATCAACCTGGAGACTTCTGCCAGGTGAAAAGAACCTTAAACGGATAAGTAAACCTTCAATCAAGGAGGCATTAATGAAAAGAGCGATCGTACTGCTTTTGGCACTAGGAGCGCTTTCGGTCATGGTCTTTTGTGAAGAAGGCGAGCTAGAAATCGAAGGCCCTACTGTCGAAGATGCGACCCTTGCTCCGGGCGAAAGCACGATACTTCACTGCGACGTAGCCGGCGCATCAGGCGAGGTAACCTATGCGTGGGAAGCCTCTGAGAACCAGGAGACGATAGAAAACATGGGAGACTCGGCGCGCTGGACCGCTCCGGACTTCGTCTGGGGCACCACCACTGTAACAATCACGGTTACGGCTGAAGACGCCGAAGGCAATACCGGAGAAGGCAGCGTCGACATCGAGGTTCAGGTGAACGGCCGAGAAATCGCTCCGTCCGAAGATACTTATACCTTCAGCTACGTCCCTGATACATCGTACGAAGGCGGAGAGTTCCTGAGGGTAGGATATGACGATAGCTGGGAGAGCCAGGACGCCTTCTTTCACGCCTGGTTTTGGTTCCCGACACCCGGCATACCAGCAGGAGAAACCCTTCACGGAGCCAGGCTCAGGCTCTATCGCGAATACGGCGAGGGCGAAGAGATCGAGATCGAAATCTACCTTCCTCGGGATGATTGGCAGGCCGAAGGCCTAACCTGGAACAACGAACCCGACGCAGACGACTTCGCCATGATCTCGGACAACACCACGGACGTGGGTTATTTCTACATCACGTTGACCTCACTGGTACAAGACTGGATTGACGGCGCTCGTGATAATTACGGGATTATGCTCCGGGTATTGGATGAAACAGATTATACCCATCGCTTTCGCGACTACGGCGCGATTGAGGGTACGCAATCCAAACGACCGGCCCTGGAGGTTGTATCCTGGTAGATTAATGTTCGATGAAATTGAACGTTTTAGAAGAAGCGGATTCGTAGGGGCGACGCCTGGGGACTGAGTTAAAACCCCTGTTGAGCCGCTTTTAGTCCGACAACGCAGAGCAAATTTGGTTGGTAAGTCGCATCAATACGTAGCTAACAGCCAGGTTGAGACAAGGGGTTTAAACCCCTTGTCTG
>JAFGSK010000080.1 GCA_016934635.1 Caldifarciminota bacterium | reverse complement strand
CCCTTGTCTCAACCTGGTTTTTAGCTACGTATTGAGGCGACTTACTAACCAAATTTACTCTGCGTTGTCGGACTAAAAGCGGCTCAAGAGGGGTTTTGACCCAGTCCCTAAAGGTCGGCCCCTACGTTATTTCAATTAAGGAGTAGACTTCATGGAAGATGAAGACAGAATACGAATAGAGTATGCATTACGAAGGGCAGAAGGCAAATCCATCGCTGTTTTCGAGCGACGCAAATGGGAAGAAGCCGTTTTGCCTACTGGGGAAGTGACTTTGCTTGAGAGATCACTTGATCCAGTAAGTCGCATTGAACAAAAGGCAGTTGTTGTAGCTGTGCTGGCAAGCGGGTGTAATAATCCTCACCCTGGATTTGACATATATAGGAGAGATCGGTCAACCAATAAAGAGTACCACTATAATGTTATTGAGAACCTTGTAGAGTACACGGGGTATGACGAATTGCTAGCTAAAGCCGGGGTTGAAGAGAGTAGTGAAATTCGGATTTTTATTGAAGGACACATTTTTATTGTTGGACATTTTAAAAGAAAGATAAAAGGTATTTCAACGATGACGAAATGCGTGAGATAATTGAAAAAGCGAAAAAGAAACCCAAACGTAGCCCGAACAGAGATTATGAATGGCCGACGTTCGCAACCTCCGGTTGCACGCTCATCGTCAGGTCGGTCCGATAATGATTGAATGACTCGGAAACTTCCCAAACGAAAACCTACTCCTCGTCTTCAGTGTTTCGATTACAAAGGACAATACGCTTATTCCATAACTATCTGTACGCATAACAACACACCGATTTTTACGGGTGATGAAATCGTTAAAGTAGTTCTGGAATCTCTATACTCAGTTTGCTCAAAAGCGCAATTCCACGTCTTGGCTTATTGTTTCATGCCCAACCATCTTCATCTTCTTTTGGTAGGTGCGGAAAAGAGTGACTTAGTCAAAACTATGAAAACCTTCAAGCAAATCTCATCATACCAATTCAAAAAAGCCAAGGAAAACCATTGTGGCAGCGTGGTTATTACGACCATATCTTGAGAAAGGAAGAGGACTTGGAAATCGTGGCCAATTACATCTGGGGTAATCCTGTACGTAAAGGTCTAGCTGAAACGATTGAAGAGTATCCTTTCTCCGGTCCTGATGAATCTCTTATAGACTTATAGGCAGACAATCGAAGATGTAACGTCGGCCAATCCGTTAGGATTGCGAGCCTTTGAGAGTTGCTGGGACGATATTCAATTCTTAATGTGAATGGCTCGCTTACGAACGTTCTCCGCAGCCTCCATCACCGCCTCAAGAAGGGTGGGGTGCGGGTGCACGGACGAACCGATGTCTTCGATAGATGCAACCATCTCAAGCCCCATGATGCCTTCGCCTATCACGAGATCTGCACCCACGCCGAGGACGTGCATCCCAAGAAGCCTTCCCGAGCCTTTCTCGGCAATTATCTTCACGAAGCCGTCCCGCTCACCCAGCGCGGCGGCACGCCCAAGGGCCGAGTAAGGAAACCGACCGATTTCAATATCGAGTCCCTTGGCGGTGGCCTGCTCCTCGGATAGACCTACCGATGCTGCAGGCGGTATGGTAAAGATGCATGAAGGCATTGCCGCCGGGTCATAGGCTGCCGCCTTGTCTCCTGCGATCACTTCGGCGGCTACGATGCCCTGACGTGTAGCGCGGTGAGCGAGAAGTGGCGGACCGGTAACGTCGCCTATCGCGTAGATGCCCGGTACCGAGGTCTCGAGACGCTCGTTAACCTTGATGAATCCCTTGGAATCGGTATCTATACCTATGCTATCCGCCCAAAGATCGTCGGTCAAAGGTCGGCGACCCACTGCCAGGAGAACCTTCTCCACCTCCTTGCTTGTTGTCTCCCCTTGATTTGACTCGATCTTCACCCTCATGTTGGTATAACCGTGATCAAGGCCAATGACCTTCGAACGAAGGTGAAGGTCGATCCCCTGCTTGGCTAGGAGTTTTTCCAGGTTTGTCGCCAGTTCCTTGTCCAGACCGGGTGAGGGCTGATCCAAGATCTCGACTAGAGTTATCCTGGTTCCGAAGGCATTGTAGATGGTTGCCATCTCCAGGCCGGTGGCGCCGGCCCCGATAACGAGCATCGATTGAGGAACGGATTTGAAGAAAAGTGCGCGTTCCGCGTAAAGAATATTGCGATCGTCCGGTTCGATAGCGGGAAGCGGAGTCGGAGCAGAACCGGTAGCTACTATCATTGCATCCGCCTCGACCTCCTGGGTGGCCTCACCCTCAACGCGTATCCTGCCCGGCCCGGTTATCTTCGCAGTTCCTTTGAGAAGTTCGACCCCGTTTGATTTGAACAGAAACTCCACGCCCTTGACCAGCTTGGTTACGACCGACTCCTTCCACTGCTGAAGCTTGCCGAACTCCAACGTCGAACTCTCCAACCCCAGGCCGATACGCTGGAAGAATCCGGTCGAGGCGCGTATCTCAGCGGCGTGGCACAAGGCCTTGGTCGGAATACAACCCCAATTCAAGCATACCCCACCCACTGCCTGTTTTTCAACAACCAGAACCCTCTTCCCAAGCTGCGCCAGCCTGATTGCCGCCGGATACCCTCCCGGCCCAGCACCTATAACTATTACATCGTACTTCATTTATTTCTCCTAACGATCGAACAAGTTCTTATTTCTTGCGCATTTTAACCTGTGCCTGCGGGATGTCAAGTTTAAAGAATATACCTTTTATTATTTCTTACGAGATCTCATTAGATAGTCTTCTTTCGGAAGTAATCAGTTGAGAACTACTCGCCTAATGCAGTATCTTACTCCCTGTTTATGTCAACTATATGGACGATTAGCGTAACCGTCGCTTCATGTTACGGATACACTAGAGGAGTCCGTATTGACTTAATATTTCACCCTGTTATAATAGTTTGGAGTTTTGTGTGGTAAACAGATCAATCAACCGAAGGTATCAAACCTTTGCAGCGCTGGCGCTAACCCTTGTATTAGGATGCGAGGCGGAGCGTGACAACCCCCGCGATCCCCTCTCTCCCTACTATGACTATGGCGGTACGATCGTCGGCTGGGTCAAGACCAGAATCGGAGAACCGATTGCAGGGGTGAGAATAACGATAGAACCTGAGCATGAATACTCGTTTACCGATAAGGACGGGTTCTATGAACTGAAGCAAGTTGTTGAAGTAAGCTGTACATTAATCGCTCACCTTGATGGTTACGCTTCGGATTCTACATCGATTGAACTGGAATGGGGAGGTAAGGACACTGTCAACTTCATCCTGGACAGCCTTCCGGGATTCCATCTCTGCAGGGTTACGACCCACGTCGAGAGCAAAATCGATACCGGAAGTACGGCCCGCTACGCCCTTTTTGAAGCTGAGGTTTTCGACGGAGACGATCTCTTGGATATCCAATCGGTTCTCGGCTGGATCGGTGACCCCAGTGATACGTTCAACCTCGAATATGATCCCGGGAATACTGCAAACCAGGGCTTAGTCTATAGAAAGGCCGTCTCCTACAAAAACCTTCCCGGGGGATCCTTGGAGGGTCTTTTAGGAAAGGATTGTATCTTCCTTGTCAGGGACAGGGCGAATAAGGAAACTGTATCCAATCCGGTTCGTGCGGTAAGGGTTATCGTTGAGATAGTTGAATTGATTAAGCCTGTCAATCACGCACGGGTTAACAAAAACCCGGAACTCATCTGGCACAAGGCAGATGCATCGTTTCCTTACACCTATACGGTGGAAGTGGAAGATGCAGACAGCCTGATCTGGAGCAGGGCAGGAATACCCTGTACTGATACGATCGTGCAAACAAACCTTGATCAAGGTGAGTATTCGTGGCACGTATGGATTGCAGACGAGTTCGGGGACCGGTCACGATCGGTGGGTACGGGGTTCATCGTACAATGAATCGAGGAGACCTCCAGGCGCTTTGCCAGATAGGCAAGACCATCAATTCCATCCTGGATTATCCCCGGTTGTTAGAAAAGGTTATGGACCTTGCCCTTGAAACACTCGGGGCGGAGCGTGGAGCTATCATCCTGCTTGGAGAAGATGGAACCCTTGAGAATGCGGTTGCCCGGAATATCCAGAAAAAGAACCTTGAAACTCTCACCAATCTTTCTTCCAGCGTGGTGTGGAGGGTGATCAGGGAGAAAAACCCCCTCTTGCTGCACGACGTGGCGGATGATCCGGTTCTGAAGGATGCAAAGAGCGTCATCTCACACAATATCCAGTCGGTTCTCTGTGTGCCATTGACATCACGAGGGAAGCTGCTCGGAGCCATCTACGTGGATTCCTTGACAAGCAAAGGGGTGTTTACGAGCGAGAACCTCGAGTTTCTCACCGCCTTCTCGGATCAGGCTGCCGTGGCCATTCAGAACGCCCGATACCATAACTTGCTGACCGAAGAAAACCGTCAATTAAAAGAGGAGCTGAAGCAAGATTTCGGATTTACGAGCATTATCGGGAAGAGTAAGCCCATGCAGGAGGTGTTCGGACTTCTTAACAAACTCCTGGATAGTTCGGTCCCTGTCCTCATCTCAGGTGAGACCGGCACTGGCAAGGAGCTGGTCAGTCGCGCTCTGCATTACAACGGCGCACGCAAGGACTCTAGATTCGTGCCGGTTTACTGCGGATCCCTGCCCGAATCCCTCCTCGAATCCGAGCTCTTCGGCTACAAAAAAGGCGCTTTCACCGGCGCCGCGCACGATAAGAAAGGTCTTTTCGAGGAAGCCAACCAGGGGACATTATTTTTGGACGAGGTAGCCGACATCGGTCTCGGGATCCAGGCCAAGCTCCTGCGAGTACTGCAGGAACAGGAGTTCTACCGCATCGGGGATACAAATCCCCGCAAGGTTAACGTAAGAATAATCTCGGCAACCAACAAAGACCTGGAAGCTGAGATTGAAGCAAAAAGATTCAGGGGAGACCTTTACTACCGCCTGAACGTGGTAAGTGTCAAGCTTCCTCCCCTGCGAGAACGCTCAGGCGACGTAACCTTGCTTGCCCATCATTTCCTTAATAGATACGCAGCGGACGCGGGGAAGAACATCAAGGGGTTCAGCCCCGGAGCCCTGCGCGCCCTGGAAACATACTCCTGGCCCGGGAATGTACGGGAGCTTGAAAACCTGATCGCCAGGTGTGTGGCACTTTCGGAGGATAAGCTTTTATCGCAAGATGTACTGGGGCTTTCGGAAACTCACGTGATTCCGGACAAGCCTTTAAAAGAGCGAATCAGGGAATTTGAAAGGGAGTATATAAAAACAGCCCTCAAGGAATGCAACGGAAACCGAAGAAAGGCGGCCCGAAGGCTGGGCATATCCCTGCGCAGCCTCCAGTACAAGATCAAGGACACCCCGGATGCGGAGAAGGTTTAAGAATTACCGGATCACGAGAGAACTCTCAAGCTCTCTCTGGACCAAGGTTTACAAGGCAATCCATGAGCCTCTGGATCGACCGGTAAGCCTCAAGATACTGAATTCTGAACAGGATGAAGGCGAAGAACTAGCGCAGCGATTCGAACGGGAGGCTAAGATATGCGCCAACCTGGTACATCCCAACTTGGTCAGGCTTTTCGATTACGGCAGGTGGAGAGGAGAATACTTCATTGTTCAGGAATGGGTGGATGGAACGTCTCTCAAGGAGCTTTTGAAAAGCACGAGACTCCCCTGGGAACTGGGTCTATATATTATTAGTAACGTGGCCAAGGGTTTATCGTATGCCCACTCCCAGGGGGTAACCCACCGTGACATAAAACCTGGCAATATCCTTATCGGCAAGGATGGCGGCATAAAGATCACCGATTTCGGATTGGCATGCTCAATTCAATTGCCCGAGATAACCCTTGAAGATACTTTTCTCGGCACACCTGCCTACAGTGCGCCTGAACAGATAAAGGGTCTGAAGGTTGACAGGAGGGCGGACATATTTTCCCTGGGTGTGGTCAGCTATGAAGTCCTTACAGGCAAGAATCCGTTCGCGGCCCGCACCTACTCGGAGGTGCTCGAAAGGATATGCCACTTCAGGCAAAAACCTGCATGGAATCTTAATTCCTCAATACCTCAAGGACTTTCCAAAATCGTGAACAGGATGCTTGCCAAGAAACCTGGTAACCGCTACCTGAGACTGGAGCAACTCCTCGGGGATCTGGAGGCTTTAACACAGGATCAGGCACTTACTATCTCTCAAGACGATCTTGCGGCGCACCTTGGGAAACCAGGGAAAAACCTTCCTCAGACCAGAAGGCCAAGGAGGATTCCTGCGTGGGTGTATCCTGTTTTTGCGGGAGCTTTAGCTACAACAGTACTCTTCCTTGTAATCAAACCCTATCTTCGGTTTGAGAAGAAGGAAAGGCATGAAGAAACCGCCCAGGATACTACCCTCCTTGCGGTTGTCGAAGCCCTGGATACACCGATGACTGATGACCCATCGACCGAAGAGATCGCAGGGAGAATCGAAGACCCGGTTGTTGAAGAGTCCTTCCTGCGGTTCCAGATCAAGCCCTGGGCCAGGATTTACATAGACGGTAAGTATTGGGAAACAACCCCGACAGACCGAATCCTTACGGTAGAACCGGGCCGGCACAAACTTACCTTAACCAACGAGTATCTGACCACATACGAGCAGATGGTTGAGGTCAAGGCTGGAGAAACCCTCGCTTTTAAGATGGACCTTCTGGCAAATGCAAGCTGGTTAAAGCTGTCGGTTCGACCCTGGGGAGAGGTTTACATCGACGGAAACCATATCTCGACCACGCCCCTTGCAGAACCGATCACCTTGGCCCCGGGCAGGCACCAACTCAAGATAACCCATCCAACCCTGCCCGGATACGACACAACAATCGAGGCAAAGCCAGGAGATACACTTACAAAATCCATCGCTCTCGATGGTAACATATAGGTTGGCATGAGTTTTGCTAGAAATCAGTACGATGGAAGATTTAAAGGTAATCTGCAGATGAACGGTGAGCGGTGATGTATATACTGGCATTGGTACTGGCCCTGGCTGAACCGGTTACTCAGGTAGAGGAGTTGTACTACCAGGGAAGATATGAGGAAGTAATCCGGGTTGCAGGCGAGATTATTGATAGCGATTCGCTTCTTGAGCCTGGTGAGGAGATTGGGCTCCGCAAGTTTATCGCATTTTCATACGTGGTCCTTAACAAAAAGGATCATGCAAAGGCGGAATTCAAAACCATCCTGTCATACGATGCGACCACAAGGCTCGATCCGAAGCTTGTTTCCCCCAAGATAATAGAGGTTTTTGAGGAAGCCAGGCAGGAATTTGAGCGATCTTCGACTGCTCCTACGATAAACGGTCTCCAACCGGTAAATAACATCTTGCCCATCGACGAAGAACTCAGCTTAAGGGGTGCGATGGTTCGTTCCTTTGCTTATCCTGGATGGGGACAGCATTACGCGAAGGAACGGACAAAGGGTTGGATTTTTATCACGGCAGAAGGCCTGTCGCTGTGTGGGCTTGTTGTATCGCAAATATTTACCCAATACGCCCACCAGGACTATCTCGACGCCACTGAGCCTTTACAGATCGAGGAGAGGTACCGGATTTATAACAACTGGTACAGAGTAAGAAACGCCTTCGGCGGCCTTGCCGTAGGAATATGGATATGCGCTCCGTTTGAGCTTGCAGTATTTCCGCCTTCGTGGGCTGCCGATCGTTAGAGGTTTCGATAATGATTGAAACAAGGATTTGATCCATTAAGGAGGCAGGTTATGAAGAAGTGTTTAGTAACCTTAATTCTCCTCCTGGTTACAGGATTTTATGCACAAACCGGCTTCATCTCAGGCCAGGTAAGGATCCTGGACTTCTGGGGTTCTTTCTGGACAGGTACGGTAACCGTTTTCTCCCAGGAAGGCGAGATCCTCGGCCATATTGAAATCGCACCCGAGGGTGACTCAGTAACAAGGTTCGTCAACTACAAAATAGAAGGACTTCCAATCGTTGAATGCTACGTGATGGCCGAGGTAGAGGGCTGCCTGCCCCAGTATTATGAGCATGTCTACGAAGTTGAAGTAGCCAGACCGGTATACCCTGATAAGCCTGGTGTAGAGGATATAGACTTTGACCTGGAAAGAGGCGTTGGTTCCGATGGATCAGGTGGCGTATCAGGTCTGGTTTATTCACAGGAAGGTCCTCTATCTTACTGTTCGGTCTACGCGAAGAAAAATGGCAGGCTCGATAACGGCACAATCACCTGTGAAGAAGGCACATATACCTTACACCTCGAACCGGGTGTGTATGACATATATGCGACCAGACCCGGATACAAAACCGCCTGGCGCGAGAATGAGGCCACCGTGGCCTTCGAGACAGTGTACAATGTTGACATCTTTCTCGAGCCAACGACCATGGAGGCTTGCGAATCCGAGATGGAGTTCCTCGATTTCTCCATCGATGTCTTCCCGAATCCCTTTAATCTCACGGCATTCGTAAGCTTTGACTTGCCGAACTCTGGAAAAACGTCGGTTGAGGTGTACGACGCAACCGGTCAGCTTGTAGCGACCCTGGTCGCGGGATTCCGGCAAGCAGGCTGTCATCAACTTTACTGGGACGCCAAAGATGCACGAGGGAATCCGCTACCATCAGGTGTTTATCTCTGCAGGATAACTCAGGGCAATCGCTCTGCAACCCGATTGCTCATCCTTACGAGATAGAGGGAACCTGAGGGATCAACAGGGGGTATCGGGATTCAAGGGTGCAAAAAATTGCACCGACCTCCTTAAAATAAAACTCAGCTGAGTCCTTCCTAAACGTCTATCTTTCCTTTTTTCGACACATGGAAAAAAACACTATGATTGGCATTGGTTTTGCTAGTTTCTGATCCTGATGAGAAAATAGCGAAATAATCCTGCAAACCAAAGGAGGGAAACATGTTCCTTATCGTTCTTTTAAGCGTTTTCGCGGAGTGGGAGTGGGTGGACGAGTCAGCCAAGATAGATCTTGGCCTTGAATACACTCCTTACTCAACCAACGACGTCGAGTTCTTGGACCTGGACCAGGACACAGACCAGGATATGCTGATGATTATCTCGTCCGATGAAGGAGGGGCCTTAAAAGCGTACGAAAACATCTCCACCGATTACGGTCATTGCTGGCAGGAAAACCCCTCGCTGATAGAGGGAATCGAACTTTCAGGGCCGCTGCACTCGTTAGGTTCGGCTGATTTCAACTCCGACGGCAAGGTGGAGTTGGTAATAATGACCGGATTCAACGAATTCATGGACCTTCCTACAGATGTAGTATGTTTTGCAGACCGAGGGGTATCGGGAGCGCCTTTATGGAAGGAACAGACCGCCTATTTCCAGGGCCTTGACGAAGAGTATATACCCGCCTATCCTGACTTTACAGATATCGACGGGGATGGAGATGAAGATATGGTGGCTTTATTCGGTCCGTATCCGCGAGCTACCCACTGGCATGCATTATGTCTGTGGCGGAACACCGGGAAATACTATAAACCCGAATGGGAGATGGACAGCCTCTATTTCCGGCCCGGTTACGGGGATTACTACTATCCTGCTCAATCACCTGAATGGGTTGACTGGGAAGGCGACGGAGACCAGGACGTGATCTTCAGTACATGGGTGACGGCAACCCCTCCCCCGTATGGAAGTATGATGCAAGTGCTCGTAAATGAAGGCTCCCCCATTTCTCCTCTTTGGAATGAAGAGCACATCTACGAAAGATACATCTTCAAGGCTTTTACTACCCTTGACTGGAACCAGGATAAGGCAGCCGACATCCTCGTGATCGGCGGTGAGTACGATGAAGGCTATCATTTCTTTCCCGGCAAGCGCTCGTCAACCGGACTGGAATACGATTTCGGCCATCCCTTTATCTGGGGTGGAATATCTGCCGGGGGTTATCCCACGGCGGCCGACGTCAACGACGACGGTATACCTGAAGTAACACTATCTGAACAGGTACTGATGATGGAACTGATCAACAATCCAGGTCTCATGGAGATAGAAGTATTCAAACCGTTCCTGAGACAATTTTCTGCGGCGGAAGAAGACCGCTCACCCTGGCAGCGGACCGGGGCGAATCTCTTGCACAATAACTGGAAGGAGAATCTCGAAACTACACCTGTCCATATTCAGTATGTGGATTTCTGCTCGGATGAACGAACCGATTACGTATTCAATCTTGACGGCAAGAATACCCTTTATCGGAACAAGGGGAGCAAATCAAACCCCAGTTGGGTCAAGGACGAGGAAGCGTTAAAGGATTTACCCCTGCTCTTCCCGACGTGCTTTCTGGACGCAGACGCAGACGGTGACAAGGACGTTATCGGCACGTTAAAGGGTGAATCAATCCTCGCAGGGTTCACCAACACCTATACCGACGGCGAGCCGCGTTACGTGAGGGACGACCTTCTGGTTTCGGGCCTGGAAGAGGTTGCAGGCATTCATCTTGCTTCAGGTGACCTCGATGAGGACGGCAGGGTGGATTTAGCAGGAACCAGCAACTCGACCCTATCAGCGTATCTGAATACCGGCCTCCAGAATCCACGCTGGGAAAGGCATCCGGAGGTTTTCAGTAAAATCGGGGATTGCGGTGCACCAGCTATATTTGATGCCGATTCGGACGGCGATCTCGATCTCTTTCTGGCCAAAGGCTCTCTTCACTACTACCGCAACGAATCGACCGGAGGGATTGCCGAGACACGGCCTGAGATTTCAAGGCTCACTACCGTACTCGCAGGCAAAGACCGGGAGATCAGGCTCGCAGTCGATCCTGAGGTCGAAGTCCAGGTAAGCGTCTACGACGCGGCAGGACAAAGGGTAAAAGAGGTGAAAAAAGTGCCCGATCAGGGGGTGGTGAGCTTTCGGTTTCAAGAACCCTCCGGGGTCTACTTCTGCAGATTGAAGCAGGATGAGCGGATCAGCCTCGTCCGGCTGGTCGTGAAGTAGGCAGGGACTGAAGGATGCATGATTGAGACGAGCGACCATCCCGCAGGCGAAGGATACTGGTGCAAAATCTTGCACCGTAATGAAGAAAATTGCACCGATTTTTCCTTTAGGTTAACCCCTCATAGCTCTTAACCTACTTATGAGTTAAACTTGTATAAACATCCATCAATCTGGCGCAGAAATTGCTATAATATATGCATCTGGATAGGCAAACTAAGGAAATAAGTAATGAAGAAAATCCTAGTCGTCTGTGTACTTTTTATCTTTGTAGGGATCTATGCCACTCAACCCTCGGCCATCACCGGCATGGTGTTCGACGGCGTGACAAAGGCTCCTTTGGCAGGAGCCGCTGTTCACGCGGTGAATGTATCTATGAACCCTATTGGTGACGAGGGCAAGGTATTAACCGACAGCGTCGGTCGTTACTTGATAGCCGACCTCGATCCCGGCGCATACACCTTGAGTGTGGAAGACATTGAACCGCTCGGATATTATCCGAAATCCTACCCTGAGTTGGTGGAGATTCAAGTAGGCGACACCGTCTTCATCGATATTGGTTTAATCAAGCTGGACAGCGTTACCGGTTCGATCTCCGGAGAAGTCAGACTCCTCGATTACTATAGTAACGGCTGGGAAGGAAAGGTCACAGTTTTCTCGCTTTGGGGTGAGATTCTGGCCGAGGAAGAAATCCAGGAGGAGGGGACTTCCGAAGGCCTTGATTGCGCTCAGTTTCTCATAGACGAGGTTCCCTTCATTCCCTGTTATGTGATGGCAGAGGTCCGAGGTTACCACCCTCAATACTTTGACCACGCCTATAGAATAGAAGAGGCCTACTCGGTTTGCCCGAGTGATCCCCCCCAAGGCGACGTTGACTTTGACATGGAAAGGGCCTCCGATTCGACTTTACCGGGCAAGGTCTCCGGTCTCATTCGAGGAACGTTCGGACCCTTACCCTATTCCTCTGTCTACGCCACAAAGGAAGGCAAACTGGTGGACGGTCGCCGAACCGGCGATCTTGGAACCTATACGTTATCCCTCGAACCTGGGGTTTATAACGTCTTTGCCACAAGAGCCGGCTATGAAACCGCCGGGTATGCGGGCACGATTACCGTTGCCGACGAGGAAGTATCCGATGTCGATATCATCCTTTTTCCTCAAGGCGGAATCGGGATCGAGGAGAAACCGTCCACCAGTCCTCAGGTTTTTTCAGTTCATGTTACTCCTAATCCCTTTAGAAACACGGTTAACATAAGTTATTACCTCGTTCATCCGGGTGAGGTCTTGGTAAAGGTGTACGATGCGTCGGGTTCCCTGGTACGGGAATTATCCTCGGAGTACGAGACGGCTGGCAAGCATCATATTTTCTGGGACGGGATTGATTCCCGAGGATCCCAGGCCTCCGCAGGTGTCTACTTCGCGAGGGTAATCCTTGATAACGCATTTACAACTAAACCTCTGGTACTTATCCCCTAGGCCCCTAGGGAAAGGAAGGGAAGGTAAAAACGGGGCTCCTGGTCTCCCAGGGGTCCCGTTTGCTTTCACTGATCCAGAGAATAATTACCGCCTCAAGAAAACAATAAGGATTTGGTAAAATGGCCGACCTCAGATTGATATTTAGCTAGAGCAATTTAACCAGGGAAGCCTCGATCTTAGCCGGTATGGATCGCTCAACCTTCACCCCCTCGCAGAGGTTAAAGCGAGCCAAATCCTTGAGCTTCGCTGCAAGAGCGGGTATTAACCCATCGTAAGCGGCAAAACCCGGCTCCATGACCACGTTGCGGATTATGAGGGTTTTCTCCTTGCGGTCAGCCTTGGTGTCAAGGCGACCTGCAAACTCCTCGCCCCACAGCAAAGGTAAGGTGAAGTAACCGTACTTGCGCTTTTCGCGAGGCAGGTAACATTCCAGGGTATAGGAAAAACCGAAGAGGCGCTCGACCCTGGTTCGATTGATGACAAAGTTGTCGAAAGGCGAGAGGATGTGCAACTTCGGTTTGCTCTTGCGAAGCTTCGAGGAACGTTCGAGGACGTCAGTAAGTGCGTGGTAACGGGTATCATCCAGCCCGTGAATCTTAATCTCCCTTACTTCCCCGGAATCCGTAAGTTCAGCCAGGGCATCCGGCACCAGGTTGGTTGAGGAGATGTGAAGATAGTCGATAATCTCCCGTTCGGTAGCGATTCCGTGTGTCCTAAGCGCCCTTCGTACGCGGAATCTTGCAACCTCCTCGCGACTCGGAACAGGTCCGTCCACCCCAGGGGGCAGCACTCGCTCGGTCAAGTCATATACCCTCTGGAATCCGCGGCGCTCGGTAACCATAAGCTTCCCCATCCACATGAGTAACTCCAGGGCGGTCTTTGCAGGCTTCCAGTCCCACCAGGTCCCTCGCTTCTTGCCCTCGGGGGCATTGAAGTCGGCTGATCCCAAAGGACCCTCCTTGCGGATGCGATCGAGGATACCCGCTAAAAGGTGTTTGTTCTTCTCGTATAACTGTCTCGACCTGGAACCCCAGGTATCCGGGAAGGAACGCATCATCGGAACATAGAACCGGTAGTCTTTCATGGGCAAGTACGATGCGGCATGGCCCCAGTACTCGAACACCCGACGGTCCTTGACCTGAAGTTCAGATAGCATCGCCGGATCATAATCTGCCTTCCTGGTCCACAAGGTGTGGTGATGGGCCCTGTTGATAACGTTTATTGTGTCAATCTGTACGTAACCCAGCTTTTCGATAATCCGAGTGATTCCCTCTTTACCCTTTGGGAAGCTCGTGCGACCGTCCAGCAACTGTCCGTTCAGGGCCACTCTGCGGGCAAGGGATATGTTCACCTTAATCTCATTCTCATCTGATAATATTTATACTGACTTTACCGGTTCTGTCAATTCCATTACGCACCACTGTAAAAAATCCTATCGTCCGCATCCTAATCAATCCCTTCCTTACTTGACAAACCTTCAATTCTCACTAAGGTTAGTATTGGATTATGGTACTTCAGGAAACCTTTGGCGAGTTTACCTCGACCGAGAGATTAAGGAGTCTGATCAGACTTATATGCCAGCTGCCGGGCACCTATGAAGTGCTTATCCAAACCGGTGAAGGGGAAGAGGGCATCTTACACTGCGCCAACGACACCATAAGGAATGCCGCATGTCGCAACCTGTCTGGTATTGAGGCATTGTCGGTTATCCTTTCCTGGCCACGTGGTAAGTATTGGTTGGAGGAGTTGCCGGTGTTACCGATTCGTTCAATCAATCTTCCACTAGAGCGGATATTCACCGAAGTTGAAAAAAACAATCCTGAAGCTAGGGTTACGCCGGACAAAACAACGGATAAAACCAAGGGAGCAAGCACTGAGCCTCAATTCGAGGCTCGGGGTGCTCCGGCAGCGGTAAAAGAAGGAATACCTCTAGAACCTGCCAAAGAAGCAGTAGAAACCGGTACTGAACCTGAGACAAAGCCAGCACCCGAAGCCGAGGAGAAACCGACCCTTGAAAAGAAACCAGAGCCGAAACCAACCCCTACAACCGCAACCCAGAAACCACCGATAGAAGCCGATGATTTAACCAATCGCATTGCCGCTATCAAAGGAACCGACGGTGTGATAGTAACATCTGCGGACGGAATACTCCTTGCATCTATTGGGATTGAACCCACCACCGATCAGATACAGATGGTTGCTCTTCTGGGTGAAACACTGGAGCAGATCGGGGAACAGTTCGGCAAAGGCAAGTTCAAACACGGCTCGATAGATTTGGGCGCTCAAAGCATACTTCTACACACCTTCCGTCAGGCTTATTACGGAACCTTCATCAAACCGGGCACTTCTGCAGCCGTGGTCGGGGGTAGAATCGAAGACCTCATGGCCAAGGAATCTGAGAAATGAAGGAAACCCTGAAATCCCTTCATTCTGTCCTCGGCGTTGAAGGGGCATTCCTCTGCGATTATGAGGGCAACGTTGCCGCCAGCACTTGTCCTGAAAGTTATAACAAGGACGCCATGAGCAAGATAGGGTATGCATTCAGCCTGGGTGTACGTGTGGCGCGGCAGCAAAACATCACTCCTAAAGCCATCTACGGAACCTTTGAGGAAGGCCGGGTTGTGGTTCGTCCTTTCGAGAAGGGGCTTCTGGTTGTGCTTGGGGATATCGCGACAAAGCAGCTTTTGTTGAAAGCGGCGCTTGATCAGGCGGAAAAAAAGCTGTCAGGGATGGAGATCGTCGCGGAGAAAACCACTGATCTCAGCCAATTACAGGTGTCAGTTGAAAGGGTACGTCTCGATCAGGCATTACTCGATCAAAAACTCCTTGAGAGGTGGCAGAAGCAGGAGAAAACAACCACCATAATAAGACAAGTTGAGTTACAGACCGAACAGGGGAAGGTAGCCGTTTTCAGCGTCAAATCCAAGAAAGGGCTGGGGGATAGTGTAGGCCTGAACGCCGGTGCACTCAAAGAGCTTGGTATAGCAGAGGGTGAGATGGTAACGGTAAGGCCGGTGATTCGGCTGACCTCCGAGGTTGAGGACTTTTTCGGCTAAAAGATTAAACCCAGGAGGGTAACGTGAACTCCCCATATTTGGATTATTACGGACTTATAGCCAACGCGGCGGTAAGTCTGGGTATCGCAATAATAGGAATTCTCGTAAGTATAATCGTGATGCGTCGGCAAAAAAGCGCCCGGACCAAATCCGCCGGATATATCTTCGCTTCATTTTGGATGGCCCTTTCTCTTCTTTATTTCTTCGTTGCGGTACGTACACTGTTCGGATATCTGGGCTATGAACAATTGGACCTCGTATTCTTCTACGTCGATAACTTTTTCGGCGGACTTATGGCACCCTGTGCTTTATTCCTTTTCTTTTATTTCATCACCCAGGGCAAAACCAAAGTGGCCTTGATACCTGGGCTAATATCCCTTGGAATCTGGGCAACCTGGAACGTTGTCAACATAATTGGCGGTGCCGGGAATTACACCGTTACCCTGTGGTTCACCGAATGGGAACCTAACAGTGCGATTGCCCGGGCAATCGCAATATTCGGCCTGTACCTTCCTTCCGCTCTTGCCATTATCGGTCTGCTTTTTGCCCTTATACGAGCTCAGAGTCGTCTGGCGCGCTACCGCATCATCTTCACATCGGTGTCCATGTTCGTGGCGTTCGGCATAGTCATCATCGATTACCTGTTTCCGGGTCCGCCCTGGATGCGTCTGGTAATACTCCTGGCCGCAATCCTGGGGTATTTCACCTACGTTCCGCCAAAGTTCCTGCACAAAACCCTGGAGATGGAAGCAGAGGCCTAACCGGAAAACCGGTACGGTTGATTGCAGGGATTCGGAAGGAGGTAAAGAAAAGGATAGAAGGAGACCTGGGGTTTCGAGTACGGCGTTGAGTCTCAAGGTTGTGGCTTATAACCCGAAGAAAAAAAAATAGATGTCATTGCGAGGAGTACGACTCAAAGAGTCGTTACGACGAAGCACGCTTGCGATAACACTTGTGGATTAATCTGCCGCTTCATCAAAGCGGCATCCTCCCCTATCGAGGGAGAGGTTAAAGTAGGTCTTTGGTCGCTCCGGGGCGGCTTTACGAAGTCAATCTGCGTAAGCTTGCGGTGACGCTTGGGGTGACGCTTTCGGAATAATCTCAGTATACTTCCCCCATTGGGGGGGAAATTAAAGCGTCCGAAGGCAGCCTTCGGGGTCCCCGCGGCTTTACGTAGTAAAGACGTGGGGTGTAAATCAGTCGTTGCGGGACCAGCGCGAGGAGTCAGCGTTTTGGAGGTCGGCAGACGATAAGCCGAGGTATCCCAGGGCGTTATCAGGTATCTCGATTGGTAAAGGCTCGGGCCCGGTACGTCTGCCCGAAAGGAAGCCCGCTGCCGCCGTAAAACCCGAGATGAGCGACTCGTCTATAGTGCAGTAGTAAAACCTTCCGTTCCGGCCTATAAGAGAAAGGTTACAGAAACGATCGAGGTAGTCGAGTATGATCCCGATCGGCTTGCGGTAGCCGACGTTCCATACGGGATAGGCGCGGGGAGTGAGCACCTTGTCGATCTTGCCGACCTCGGAGCCTTCGAGCAGACCCAGTCTTCGTCCGTGTTTGAGCGTGAGGTCGAGCAGTTCCCGAGCTGATGCGTTCCAGAACTCGTCTCCCTCGTTTGCGAAGAACTCGACCACGAGGGAAGAATGTTCGGCATCCGGAACCATTTCAGGACTCCAGTTCTTGGGTTCGTGCCAGCGGCTGAACGGTATCGACTCGTCCGGGAAGTAAATCCACGAGTCCCGGGTAACCTGGGGCTGGTTGATGCGGATAAAAAGAATTACGAGCGCCCGGTAGCTAAGCTCGGATACCGCCGAAAGGACTGAGGCAGGGGGCGCAGGATCGAGCGCACGCACCAGAAGGTCGAGATCGATCGAGGAGGCGACGCAGTCAGGTTTCATGGTATATTCCCGGCCTTTAGGATCCCAGGCGGTGACAGAGGCGATGCGCTTGCCGTCGTGGCTAACCTTTACGACCTCGTGCCCGAGATGAACCCTCGAGCCTTTTTTCTCTATTGCATCCTGGAGGTAGTGTGAGATTTGACCGATCCCGTGCCTGGGGTAAAGAAACCGGTCGACAAGGGTGGCGATATTGGCTTTGCGGGAGAAGAACTCGGAAAGCACCTTGCCCAGGGAAAGCCCTTTGATTCTGAGCGCGGCCCAGTCCGCCGAGAGCGCCGAAGGCTCCATACCCCACACCTTTCTCGTATAATTCTCGAAGTTGAACTCATAGAGCGCCCTTCCGAACCGGTGGACAACCCACTCCTCGAAGCTTACCTCCTGGCGGTCCTTGCTGCGAAACCTCTCCGCAACGTAATCGTAGAGCATCTTTGCAGATTGAGTCACGGGAAGCTTGCGTGCCACGTCAGTGAACTGCACCGGGTAGTCGAAGAACCGGCCTTCAAGGTAGAACCTGCTCTTGCGCGGCGTCCAGATCAGCTCGTCTCCCAGTAAGTTCTCCAGGAAGGGCACGAGGTAGCGCGAAGGGCTGTAGTAGCGATGCCCTCCGAGATCGTGGTAAAACCCGTCCGAAGTACGCCGGGTCAAAGAAAGACCGCCAGGGATAGGGCGCTTCTCAAGAACCTCCACGCTCGCACCTGCACGCGAGGCAAGGTATGCCGCACCCAGACCCGCAGTACCTGCACCAAGTACGCATATGTGTGGTTTTCTACTTCGAGCGCTCAACTTTCCCTTTCTTTTTCTTCTCTTTTTTAACCACCAGCCCTATTCCGGCAAGTGACAGGAGCAGTGGTTCGAGTGGTACGCGCGCTCTGGGCGAGAACCCGAAGCTCAACAGCCCGAGGAAGTAAAGCCCTGTCAGGAGAAACAAGACCATCACAGGGTCACGCAATCCCTTAACGATATACGCCCTCAAACCAAAACCCAGCTTAGCCAGGTGAAAGAGGCCGTAGCTTGCAAATAACAATAATAATGCCCATCCGAGATAACGCAACCTCGTATCCCAGATAATACCCAGGGCCTTGCCGATATTACCCTCGGACATCAGGGTCAGAACCTGCGAGGAAGCCCCTTCTTTTCCGGCGGTCTCCTGGCCCTTGAAGTAGGAACCGACCTCACCCAGGGTCAAGGGATAGAAGAGTGAGGCAATGCCGCCTCCTACCAGGGAGCCGATGTACGGCAGGGGGTGTTGCAGGAGATACCTCCTCGCGACCTTGCCGTAGAGACGGTAACGCTGGGCCTCGTTCAGGTTCTCTCGTCCCTCGACCGCTTCGCGGTCGAACTCTTCCTGGGCCTGGGTTCGGGTCTTACCCTCGATCAAGGCCTTGAGCGGTGCCGCGTGGTACTTGTAGATATTGACGTCCGAGATGGTGGTGTAAAAGGTTTCATTGAACACCACCCTGTTGCGTATTACCCAGGGGGTTATGAACGCCGTCTGCAAGCCTCCGATAACGGCCCAGAGCGCGAGTTTGCGCCATCGGAAACGCGTAAGGAACGTGAAGAGAAGGAGAGGCGCCGCAAAGTAAAGTGCAATGGGTCTGACCAGAGTGGCCGCACCGAGCGTCGCTCCCGAGGCAGCGGCAAGCCAAAACCTCTCCTCGGAGAACGTTCGCAGCACGAGAATCAAGCACGGGACAACGAGGAAGGTAAAAAGGGTCTCGGTCGTGAGTTGGGTGCAGTAGAATGCCGTGTTGAGGTCCACGATAAAGAGGATTCCGACCCAGAAAGGTACTTTCTGACCGAACCTCGTCTTGAGGAACCGGTAGAGTATTGCAAGGAGCGCAAGGTTAAGGACTACCTGGATTAATATGACCGCCAGCCTGGAACGTCCGGTCAGGGCGTAAATCCCGGCGAGGAACGCCGGATAACCGGGTGTTATGGTGGAGTTGGGCTTGTACGGGGCGTCGAAACTAACGCTGTACCCCTTACCCTCCAGCATGTGCTCTGCCAGGATGTGGTAGGATACCGCATCGTAACAGGAGGCGGTGCGTGATATGTCTGCGAATGCCGGAATGGACACAAGCAGTCTTGCTGCAAGGCCTCCTGCCAAGAGGATAACGAGATTCCTGTCGAAGAATCCACGGAACTTGCCCCGGGCTCTGTCCTTCTCAGCCTGCATCTTTTTCCTTCTTCCTTGCAAAGACGCCGATCGCGGTCAGGCTCAATATCAGGGGTTCCACAGGCACGCGCATCCGGGGCACCACGGCCAGACCCAGAAGCCCCATGAAGTAGATACCGGTAATAAGAAAGAGAAGCGTCATCGGGTCCTTGAACCCTCGCAAGGCGTAGGCGCGCACCCCGAATACCAGCTTGGCAAGGTGGAAAAGCCCGTAGATTACAAAAACTACTACTGTAAGGATGCCGTAGTAACTTAACCTCTCCTCCCAGGCCGTGCGCAGCGCCTCTCCAATCCTGCCCTCCGAAAGTTCACCCAAAAGCTCTACCATGATGCTCTCCGACGGGGCTTCCATCTGTCCGGTAAGGTAGACACCTGTCTCGTGCAGGGGTAAAGGATATACCAGACTCCCCAGGCCGCCCACGATCGCCGCACCTGCGTAGGGCAATGGGTGTTTGAGGATGTATCGCCTCGCTTCCTGACTTATGAGGCTCAGGCGCTGGAACTCGTTCCCCCATTTTTTCCCATCAAGGGCATCGGCCTCGAATTCTGCCTGTGCCTGGTTTCGTGAGGTCTTCTCGATGAACGCCTTCAAAGGAACGGCATGGTAGCGTGCAAGATTGATGTTGGATACGGTGGAGTAAAAGGCCTCAGAAAACACCACCCGGTTCCTTATCACCCAGGGTGTTATAAGGACGAGCTGCAGGGCTACGATAATCCCCCAGCCTGCAAGCCTTCGCCATAACCGGTAGGGGCGAACCTTCAATTGGGTTATCAGAAAGAATAAGATTAGAGGTACTCCGAAGTAAAGTATTACAGGACGAACAAGTGTTGCCGCTCCGAGAAGCAGCCCTGCCCATACAGCCGGAAGCAACCTCTTCTCCTCTGCCGCGGCAAGGATAAAGAGCAGTCCTGGTAAAAAGAGGGCGGTAAACAACGTCTCGGAGGTAACCTGGTTAACGAATATTGATACGTTAACGTCGAGCGCGAAGACGATGCCGAAGAGTAAAGCAGGCTTGTCTCCGAACCTTCGATCGAGAAACCGGTAGAGGAGGTATAACAGGCCGAGATTGAGGGCTATCTGCACGAGGACTACGGCGATCTTCGAGCCGGCGAACATCCAGTAGAAGGCTGCAACGAAGAAGGGATAACCAGGGGCTACGGTCGAGTCAGGATAGTAGGGCGGAGCCTCCTCCATGCTGAAGCCGTTGCCTGAGATCAGATTGCGGGCGATGCGGTCGTAGAAACGGGCGTCGGTGCAGGCAAGGGCGCGTGAAGGGTCAACGAATACAGGCACGGCAAAGACGAGCTTTATAACGAATGCACCCGAGAGTAAAAACAAGAGGGGCTTATCAATGCTACGCTTGCGCCTCAACCGATCTCCTTGTCTTTGATTCACGCCTGGCGAGCGTACCGTATGCGGCCAGGATCGCGGCCACAGGCAGCGCCGGCAGGAAGTGCCTGGGCTGCCCTGCAGGGCCGGTAACACCTATGAAGTACAAAGCTGTAAGGAACGCAAGCAGATTGAATGGCCTCCGGAATCCCTTTGATTTTACGAACCCGATAATTGATGTGACAATCAAAAATCCCATAAGGAGTCCTCCCAGTAAGTATACAACGAACCACCACCCCACAGGCTTGATGCGTTCGGTCCAGATTATTCTGAGCGCCTCCCCCGGCTTCCCGGAAAGCGCCGCCTTCTGCACCGGCGGGGTGATGTTGCGAATCGACGGCTGTCCTTGCGAGTAGAACAAGAGAAACTCGGCAAACCCCAATGGAAGAAAGGTCTTGGCTACGCCGCCGGCGTAGAGCACCGCGTATCGTCCGGGATGTGATACGAGATATCTCGTTGCTGCCCGCCCGGTAAATATGTAGCGCTCGGCTTCGTTTGCAGGCGGGCCGTACTTTTGAGCCGCCTCGGCCTCGAATTCCGCATCGGCTTCGTAGACGGTCAAGCCTTCTATACTGGCCTTCACGGGAGCCGCGTGGATATGGGTAAGGTTGAACGATTGAACCGTGGAAAAGAAGATACGACCGAAGGTGACCTTGTTTCGGACAAACCAGGGCGATATTGCTAAGACGAAGGCTGCCGCAAGCAGGCCGTAGCCCGCGAGCCTGACGGGAAAGCGCCCCTTGTCCCTGGTAACGAGAAACAGGAACGGTAAAAGCAGGGGGAAGTAGAGTCCTATCGGCCTCGTGAGCGCTGCCAGGCCAAGGAGCGCACCCGCTGCCGCACCCGAGATCAAGGGCGATCGATCCTCAAATAGCCGTAAAGCGAACCACAACGCAGGCGCGAGGAAACACAGGAACAGCACGTCCGACATGAACTGGGTGGAGTAGAATGCAAGGCATAAGTTTAAGAGAAGGAATATGCCTGCCAGGAGACCGATCTTTAGCCCCAGTCTCCTCCTAACCCAGAAGATAATCCCTGCGGCGAGGCCTAGGCTCAGGACAATCTGAACTATCACCACCGCGTACGGAAACCGACCGAATACAGCGTAGGCCCCTGCCACGAACAATGGATACCCAGGAACCATGGTCGAGTTGGGCGAATAAGGCTCACACGCCTCAACCGAGTATCCGTTGCCTGCAAGGATGTTTACGGCAAGGCGTTCAAAACGGTCTGCGTCCGGCCAGGTAAAGAGCTTCGATGCATCACCGAAAGCGGGCGCCAACACCGCAACGTGAACCAGGAAGGCAATACCAATTATGACAAGGAGCGCTCGAATCGACTTATCCGGTCTGTCCAAATGTTTCATCAAATCCTGATATTTCTTTCTATACCAGATACCTCATATCGCACGGTTGTCTATTGACTATCCGCTTCCTCTTCCTCAGGCTGCGGTTCCGGGATCATATCCAGGAGCTTCTTCGCCTCGACGGCCGAGTTCAACTGCGGCGAAAGGCCTGAAGCCTTCTCCTCCGGGACGAGTTCGATTACCGTCTCGCAATCCGCTCTTGCACCCTCGGTATCCTCGTCAAGGAAGCGCTCCATCCCCCTTGCCAGATACGCCCTGGCCTTATGCAGCGTAACGTCAAAGTTGTCAGGCTCCGCCTCGAGCACCTTGTCCAGATCGGCTATAGCCTCGGTGTACTTTCCGTCTGAAAACAAGGCGAGTCCCCGCAAGTAGTACGCTCGCACGTAGTCAGGTTCAAGCTCTATCGACCGGTCGTAATCGGCAATCGCCAGGTTCAGGTTCTCGGTTTTGTGGTGCACCGTGCCCCGGTTGAAATAGGCCATCGCATAGTCTGGGTCCAGTTCGATCGCACGGGTGTAATCCGCCAGGGCGTCGTCGTATTCCTTTCGGTCTGCGTGAAGCTTGCCCCGGTTGTTGTAGGCAAGCGCCTGGTTGGGGTCAACCGTCAGAGCCTTATCGTAGTAGGAAAGGGCCAGGTCGGCGGAATCCAGGTCCTCGGCGCACAGCGCAAGGTTGACGTATATGGTGGCGTTAGTCGAATCCAGCCGGGCCGCCTTCTCGAACACGAGCTTGGCCTGCTTGTAGTTTCCCTTGTAGAAGTAGATGTTGCCGAGGTTGTTGTAATACTGGGGTTTTGTCGTATCGAGCCTTATCGCCTGCTCGAAATCGAGCCTTGCCTGGTCGTCCGCCTTCATGTGCATGTACGCGGTGCCCCGGTTGTAGTAGTAGGTGGGATTCTTCGCGTCGAGCACTATGGCCTTGGAATAGGCGCTTACCGCCTCATCGTGGCGTCCCAGGACGTCGAGTGTCCAGCCAAGGCTGTTGAATGGATCGGGCTTATTCGGCTTCTTCTCGGTGTACTGCTGGTAGAGTTCCGCCGCTTGCTCGTAGTCGCCTTCATCTATTGCCTGGCCGGCCTGCTTCAAAAGGTTGGCCGCGAACGCTGGTATAGCCAGGATCAGTACCGCTGAAATGGTTATTTTAAGCGTTTTCGACATGCTGAACCTCCTAAGTTATCACTGTTGGTATGATATGGAGAGAATGGTTGGTGTCAACTGGAACATGTAGTGCGAAGCTCAGCTTCGCCCAAACGTAGGGGCAGTTCATGAACTGCCCCTACGAAGTACCTTTGTTAAACCGTTGTTTAAGCTCTTTAAAAAGGTTATCTAAATCACCTCGAATAAAGTTAGTTCTTTCAATAGCATAGATTAAGTTGTGGGCATCATCTACTAATTCTACTGGATTTTTTGGTGCTAACAATTCTGCGTATTCCTGAGCAATATCTAGTTCTTCTTTTCTGTTGCCTGTAACGTGCACTCTTAGTATTATTAACCTGAAGAATAAGGCGAACAAGGAAGAGTCTTCATATTTATTCCTCAATGAAGAATTTCTAAGTTCCTCTAGGGCTTTGTCTTGAATGATGACGAAGTTTTTGGAGTCTGTCATCCTCTCATAAAGCAAATAAAGCAATGCGTCTAACCCATCGAAAACCGGATTGTAGGGGTCTTTCCTTCTTTGGAGATCGATTTCTTTATTCTGGAGATCCTCAATGAAAACATTTTGGAAATGATCTTCTAATTCTGTAATTACTGGAGAACTCATTCGGTATCCAGCACCGGAAGGTGTATAAAACAAATTTCGAAGAAAAGGAAGGATTGCAGTGTGGGAGAAGTTGTATTTTCCGTTAGAACGCGCATGCCTATCTAATTCCATTAACAGAGTGCCAGCAGTTTCCCATACTTGTTTGAACTTCACTGACTTGTGATGACCTATATGATGAATAGCGTTACAGCAATCGCGGGCAACTTGTTCGTTACCGAACTCATTTAGGTTTTGTTTAGCCCGTCGTGATAATTCTTCCATGACTTCAATTGCATTTGAAGAAATATCTAAATCCAGACTTTCAAGTGCTCTTCTTTTTAATTCAACTAAAGAAAGGCCTAGAAGTTTTTGAACCTCAGATTCTGTAAGCGGTTCCTTCTCTTGTTCCTCCTTTTCTATGAGTAGTGCTTTAGGGTACAGAATTCGGACAATAAACCAGCCTATTGTTACAAGATTAATGCACCAAAACCCAGGCAACCCGCTGTAGTAATGCAAAAATGATTAGTATACAGTATAACTAAAGGGAGCATTATGCCGAAGAAAGAAACAACAGCAGTAACTATAAAAGGAGGTTTTGATAATATTTTCAGGATATCTTCGGCTCTTCGGAGACGAATTAACTGCATCACAGCAATTGTAATTACAAAAACTGTTCCTATATACTTGCGCCATTGCACTTAACATATACCGAGCGCTGTCAACGTCGGGTTTAGACTCTAATATCCATGCGGTAACATATACACAAACTCCGACTACAATCGCGAGAGGTAGTAACCAATTCTTTCTAAGCCACATTTTTACATAATACTGTACCTATGTAGTATATTTTGTCAAGACGCTTTTCACCACTTCCAAGGAACGGAGGACATCCTCTCAGGATGTCCGAATCCTATCCGAACAGACAGGAGTGTCTGTTCCACACGCTTTTTCAGCTGGTTTTCTTGCGGATTGTACGTTGACCTCACACTCATGCTGTCTATACTTCGCCGATGAAAAAGAAGATACGCCTGGGCGATATACTCAGCCTGGCCTCCGGCGCATTGGTCATCGCGCTTATCGTTGGGTTCGTGATCTGGGAGTGGCCTCATCTCAAACCGCTATTCGCCAATCCTGAACAAAGCCCCCAGGCCGTTCGCGATTACATCGCGGGGTTCGGACTGTGGGCGCCGGTGATATTCGTGGGACTCTACGTGCTCCAGATAGTCGTTGCGCCCATCCCGGGAACCTTAATGAACTTCGCGGGAGGGCTTCTGTTCGGCTGGCTCGGGGGCATCGGGCTTTCCTGGGTCTCCTGCATCATCGGCGCGGCCATATCGATAGCGGTCATACGCCGCTTCGGGCGTTCTCTGATGCGTATCTTCATGTCAGACGAGAAGATAGATAAGTTCGACTCCTACGTGCGCACGCGCGGCTGGGTGTATCTCTTTCTCCTCTATATAATACCTAACCCGATAGGCGACGCGGTCAACTACATGTCGGCGCTTTCGGACATCAAGTTCTGGAAGCTTTTGATCATGGTCGGCATCGGACGCATCCCGTCCCTTGTGGTCGGCAGCTGGCTCGGAACCCAGTCCTTACATTTCAAGCTAATTCACTGGATACTCCTGGGCGTTGGCTTCGTGGTTCTGCTCGTGGGCGTATACATCATCCACAAGCCTATTGAGAACCTTGCGATCAAGCTTTCGGCTAAGCTGTTCCCTGAGAAGAAGCCTGGGGTCACCGGGGAAAAGTAATTCCTTCCCCTTAGAGAATTATAACCACAGAGGGCACGGAGAACACAGAGACAATCGCTGATCTCTACCAACACAACTGAGACATGGGTTATATTCCGCTTGACAGTTCCTGCAGTACTCAACTACTATGAGGCGTGGACAACGCTCGAGCGCTCGGACAGCAACCAACATGGAAGAAAAGCTCCTGGGGCTCCGAGTCTTCAATCTTTGATAGAAGAGGTTCGAGTAACCGTTAGAAATTACACAAATCCTACCTCCAAGGTATAGAATAAATCTTGAAGCCCTTCCAGATAAGACATTTGGGATTCCCTCCCAAACTACTTGACATGGGCGTTTCGTTACCTAAAATATAGGTGGAATGGCTTCGGCCATTCTCACCCGTGCGTGGGAGAGATTCATCATGTCTTCAGGTGTTGCTACACCTGGGGCGGAGAGGTTTCTTCCCTCCTTCCTCCTCTCTCGGTGGATATTCCCCACGCACGGGGTTGGGGGCTTAAAGGAGTGAACACTTAAGAGGCCGCTTGCGGCCTCTCTTTTTCCGTCGTTTAATCTACCGGGTATCAGATGGCGGTGTACGCAGGGGCGGACCTGAAGGTCCGCCCGAAATCTACATATTAGATGTAGAGAACTCCCCTCCGAATAATCCCGGTATTTTTAACCCCAGGGGTGTTGAGATGAAACCTTGTCCTAGATTATTCCCAGGGTGGTTCCAATGTTGGCTATTTCAACAATTATGAGAGAGATAACAAACGCAACGATACCCAAAACGGCAACGAGGCCCACCGAGGTGAGGACTTTTCTTAACCTCACGTGGTATGAAAGGATATCCTCACCGGCTCCGTCGTCCAGGAATTTTTTTGCACTGGCCCCGGCGCGCAAGGCTCTGATCCCTCCCCATGTAAAGGTCGCCACAAAAGCCGCGCCCAGGAAAGCGCCAGACGCCAGCATCAGTATCTGGAACGGCCCGAAATACCAGGGACCCGGGTCGTAAGGCAGGGTCAAAATCCCTAATATACCCCCGGCAAGGCATATCAGTAAAACCCCTGCAACCAGAGCCAGGGCCATTATGCCAAGGGCGTTGAGCCAGTTTCGGGTCTTTTCTATATCGACACTGAGTAAAGCTACTTCCTCTTTTTTGAGAGCGATTGTTTTTTCTTGTAGGTGCATTGGCTTCCTCCTTAAATAGTAATCATTATTTATGACGGATTTCGCTCCTAAAGGTTACCTGCTGTGGGGTGCTCAGACAGGCTTTCCAGCCTGTCTCTGGTTCCCTCACCCCCGGCCCCTCTCCCATGAGGAGAGGGGAGTAGTTCTCCTCTCCCTCTGGGAGAGGAGTTAGAGGTGAGGGAGGCGTGGGGCAAAAAAACTATTGACTTTTTAGGCTTCTTTTATACAATGAACAAGATAGAGTGAGAGTTTAGAGAACATGTAGTGCGAGACTTCAGTCTCGCTGCGAACCTGAAGGTTCGCGCTACATGTAGCATTATACAATGAACGAAATTGAGGAGGAATTGTGGCTGAAAGTAAAGAAGAAAAGAAGCCGGAAGGACAAGAGCCGCCGAAGCCGTGGTTATTTAAGCAACTTAAGAAAATCTACACTGCAATCGTTGAAAAAAAGAAGGCAAATGAAATTAGCCCTTTATTTGGTGAATTGTTTGACAATTATACGTTAGAAAGATACACCTACTCTGATAAGGAGTCTAAGGATTTTGAGAGTTATCTAATCCAAAATGGAATCAAAGAGGTGAAGGTTTTTTCTTTACCCCATCGGTATTCCCGTGTTCCAAGTATTCGAGATATTTTCCAGGCATATGTTAGGGATTTTTCCAACATATTGGCTCATGACAATGGCAAAGACCATCTCTTGATATCGAATTTTTGGTATTCATGGTGGGCATCCAGAAGTAGCAAGCCAGAACAAAGTAAGTGCATTGATTATTTAGCTTTCGGAGTGTTATCATTTCTATCGCCACAAGTAGTTCATCAGTTACTGCATGACACCTTTATTTCAAACATACCGCTTTTTCACTTAAGTACTTTAGGCAAAGAACTATATTTTTACGAACCAGTGCATTTGAAATTGATCGGCAGGATACTTGAAAAGTTTGAAGGCAAAGAGGGTTCTTTAGCTGATCTAGCTGATATCGGTCGGAATTTCCGTGCTCGCGCTGAAGCCCTGTATGTCAAAGACGAATTAAAGAAGGAAACCCAAGAAGAGCTTAACAAGCAAATTGAAGATGCCCGCAGTTCTTTTATGCAAAATGCAAAAGGTGAAATCGATAAAAAGGAAAAGGGCTTTGACGATAAGGTTAAGAATGTCGAAGCACGCTTCATTCAAATCATCGGCATATTTGCGGCGATAATTGCGTTTATCGTAACCATCGTGCCCACGGCGGTGCGGCTGGGCGGGGCAAGCGTACCCATTGCCCTTGCAGGGTTGGCAATCGTTACGGTGGGTATCATCCTGGTGCTGGCTATGGTGTTCGGGAGAGAAGAGAAGAAAGATATAAGGCAAGCTCTTAGAAAGGGATTCTACTGGACGCTTGGGGCATTCGGGTTGTGGCTAGTCGTTACGGTCGGGTTGGTGTTCCTCAAGCTCGATGCGCTGAGACCTCCACCTGATCCGAATCGTGTTGATACAGTTCTTCAGTACGATACCCTTCTGCGAATTGATTCCGTTTTTGTAGTTGACACAACAAAGTAATTCACCCCCTCCGTACCTCCCCCGTCGAGGGGGAGGTGTAGGACAAACACTCATGTTTGTCCAGACAGGCCTACACCCTAAGGACCTCATTCCCTCATCCCCGTCCCTTCTCCCAAAGGGAGAAGGGAGATAAGGTTCTCCTCTCCCTCTGGGAGAGGAGTTAGAGGTGAGGGGGTTCCTTTCGGGGTCCCCGCGGCGGTACGAAGTAACGGCGTGGGGTGTGTTCACTTGACAACCGGTGCAAACTCCCTATAATCTACATAACCTCACTTAGCAAGTGAGGGTATATGTTCTTTTCAAAGTCGAACGTACTTGACAAGTATCGCAGGTTGGTTATACTCTGCGTCTGCAAATAGGATATTGTTGTCGTGAGGCGACATAACCTGAGGCTCTTTAGAAAATTTGGAATGAAGTCCAGCCCCCTTTTGAGTTTTTCGTATCACCCAACAAGTAATTTTGCTTGGAGGGTTTGATCCTGGCTCAGGGCTAACGCTGGCGGCGTGTCTTAGACATGCAAGTCGAACGGACTTTCTTTGTGTAGCAATACGTGGAGAAAGTTAGTGGCGAACGGGTGAGTAATACTGGGGTAATCTACCCTGGAGAGGGGAACAACTCAGAGAAATCTGGGCTAATTCCCCGTACGCTCGACTGTACATAAGTACTAACGAGGAAAGATGGCCTCTACTTGTAAGCTATCGCTCCGGGATGAGCTCCTGGCCTATCAGCTTGTTGGCGGGGTAACTGCCCACCAAGGCAAAGACGGGTAGCCGGCCTGAGAGGGTGATCGGCCACACGGGCACTGCGACACGGGCCCGACTCCTACGGGAGGCAGCAGTCTAGAAAATTGCACAATGGGCGCAAGCCTGATGCAGCGACGCCGCGTGCGGGATGAAGTCCTTCGGGATGTAAACCGCTGTCCTGGGAGACGATGGTGCGAATGGCTAATATCCATTCGCATTGACGGTATCCCGGAAGAAAGCACCGGCTAACTACGTGCCAGCAGCCGCGGTAATACGTAGGGTGCGAGCGTTGCCCGGATTCACTGGGCGTAAAGGGTGCGTAGGCGGGCCGGAAAGTCGGTTGTGAAATCTCCGGGCTCAACTCGGAAACTGCGGCCGATACTCCCGGTCTAGAGGACAGGAGAGGAGAGTGGAACTCCTGGTGTAGCGGTAAAATGCGTGGATATCAGGAGGAAGGCCAATGGCGAAAGCAGCTCTCTGGAATGTTCCTGACGCTGAGGCACGAAAGCTAAGGTAGCAAACCGGATTAGATACCCGGGTAGTCTTAGCCGTAAACGATGTACACTAGGTATTGGCATTGGCCAGTGCCGCAGCTAACGCAGTAAGTGTACCGCCTGGGGACTACGGCCGCAAGGCTAAAACTCAAAGGAATTGACGGGGCCCCGCACAAGCGGTGGATGATGCGGTTTAATTCGTTGCTACGCGTAGAACCTTACCTGGGCTTGACATGTTCGTGGTACGGATCCGAAAGGTGAAGGACCGGGGTTTTCCCCGGAGCGATCACAGGTGCTGCACGGCTGTCGTCAGCTCGTGCCGTGAGGTGTTGGGTTAAGTCCCGCAACGAGCGCAACCCCCGCCGATAGTTGCCATCAGGTCATGCTGGGCACTCTATTGGGACTGCCCGGGTTAACCGGGAGGAAGGTGGGGATGACGTCAAGTCATCGTGGCCTTTATGCCCAGGGCTACACGCGTCATACAGTGGCTGTTACAACGGGCTGCTACATCGCAAGATGATGCTAATCCCTAAAAGGCAGCCATGGTTCGGATTGCAGGCTGCAACTCGTCTGCATGAAGGTGGAATCGCTAGTAATCACAGATCAGCTACGCTGTGGTGAATACGTTCTCGGGGCTTGTACACACCGCCCGTCACGCCATGGAAGCCGTGAGCACCCGAAGATATGGTGCCTAACCTCGTGAGGGCCTGTATTGAGGGTGAGCTCGGTAACTGGGGCGAAGTCGTAACAAGGTAGCCGTACGGGAACGTGCGGCTGGATCACCTCCTTTCTACGGATTGTAGAACAATACGATTAGCTCGCTAGGGTCGTTGGACTTTATTTCATAGCACCCCCACCTGTTGGTGGGGGTGCTTCTTTTGTACCTCTTCCTGTCATTGCGAGCATCCGAAGGATGCGAAGCAATCTCTCGGTAGAATGAGTCCGAGTGTAAACTTGATGACTGAAGACAAATCTATAACTATTGACACAATTTCCAGATCTTGTATAGTTATTTATGGGTAAATTTCTTATTGAAAATGCAAAACCAAGAGACCAGTTACTAAAAATGGCCTCAATAATTGGTGGCTTCGGAGGTGGAATCGGGGCTTTAATCGCTGTCTTCTTTCTTTGGTTAAACTTTAGTGAGCTTCGAAAACAGATAGAATACGAGAATAAAGGATTCTTAGCAATAAAAATCTTAGATTCAGAAAATGATTCTCTTCAACCAGGTATGATGAATTTTAATTATGAGTTGGTTACAGAAAGCCGTGTACCTCTTATTCTCTCAGGTGGTGCAGTAATCGGTATGACCTCAAAACAAAGAGAGATTGATATCATAGCATGGGGTAAGGAAGAGGAGCAGCATTTGGTGGGCTTTTACGAGTATCGAATTCCTATTTTAGAAGATACAGTATCTGAATATGCGTTTGAGTTATCTTCTAAGCATATGATAGCTGATTCAGTTATTACGGTTAATCAAGACACAGTCGAACTTTACAATTTCTACCTGCATATACTTTACAGGTATAGAGATGTAACTGATAGAGAGTATTGGGGCTATATGAGATGGTGGGTATATCTTTTCGATAAGGAAAAAGATCGTAGCATGCAAAAAAAGCTAGAAGGACATATACGACCTGAGTATTGGATAACTTGGGAAGCTAAAAGTGATAGAATTCGTTTGTGTGATTTACCCAAAGACCTTCGCAAAATTCAAAGGAAGGCACTATCACAATCGGAAACCAAAAAAAAAGATAAAAATAACACAGTTCCAGGAAAGTAAAAACCAACCTCGACGCCTCAGGCCGCAAGGTTGACGAAATACACGCAACCCAACCGTCCGGCACTATCCTGTGGGGTGAAGTGCACTCACCCGGTGTCTATTTCATCCGGGAGGCTTCCAGTCCTGCACCGGCGCAAAAGGTGGTACTTGTAAGATAGAAGACAGGCAAGAGTGCCTGTCCTGCATTT
>JAFGSK010000079.1 GCA_016934635.1 Caldifarciminota bacterium | reverse complement strand
GTCAAAACCCCTGTTGAGCCGCTTTTAGTCCGACAACGCAGAGCAAATTTGGTTAGTAAGTCGCATCAATACGTAGCTAACAGTCAGGTTGAGACAAGGGGTTTAAACCCCTTGTCTGGTTTTCTTGACTTTTGGCACAGCCCCTTCAGGTCGGCCCGTGAAAATTAGGTATCATTGCGAGGAGTAACGACTGCAGGGAGGAAGGACGAAGCAATTCCTGAGCGATGACTGCTAAGCAACAATCTCATTCTGAAAGGCGGAGTGCGGTCGTGGGACGCTAAATTAACAAACGGACTGCCCAGTCCGTTCTCCATTGCTATCCCCAAGAACTCTAAAACCTGCTCTTATTCTTCTCCCACCATTCGCACCAGACTTCGTAATCCGAACCCAGGTCTTCCTCAGGTTCACATAACGTATTTAATGCATCAGTTGCAGATAAAATGACGCGCCTGTCGGAATCTTTAAGCGCTTGGATTAAATGTTCAATTGCTCTTTCGTCACCTAATTTTCCTAACGACACAGCTGAAGCTAACCTGACACGCCACTCTTCATCGTTGTTCAAAACATCAATCAATGGTTCTACTGCACTTTGATCGCCAATAGAAACTAACGCAGCGGCTGCCTCTTTTCTTACTCCCTGAGCTTTGTCCTTCAAAGCGTCAATCAAATAAGGCACGGCTTGTGAATCTCGAATTAAACCAAGAGCCTGAGCTGTTCTAATTCGAATCTTTTCGTCTCCCTCATTTAACATTGCGGTTAAAGGCAATGTCGATCGATTATCTTTTATCAATCTCAAGGCCATGACGGTATTACGTCTAACCTCCAGGTCTTCATCGGTTAAAGCAACGATCAATGGATCAACCGCACGTAGGTCCTTTATTTTTCCTAACGATTCTGCCGCACGTCTCCTTACCCAAATGTCGGTTGATTCAAGGGCTTTACACAATGCTTCTACAGCAGAGGTATCCTTTATCTCTCCGAGGGCGTAAGCAGCATTTCTACGTACCCAGGGCATGCTGTCGTCAATCACCTCAATTAATGACTTTACCGCAGGGGTTCCTATACTGATTAAGCCTCGAACTATACACGTCAACTCTCCGGCATCGTAACAGTCTCTTAAAGCCTCGATTAAAGGTTCTACCGCCCGTTTATCACGAAGATGACCGAGGTTTATTGCAGCCTTTGATCGAATGCCTTTATCTTCGTTCTCCAACTCCCTGATCCACCAGCGTACACCATGTCCATCAATCCTGTGCTCCCTACAGCCTGAAAACCCAAATCCTATCAAAATGAATGTTACCGTTAGTATCGTTTTTGTGATTTTTTCCGCACTAACCTTACCTGTTAACATCTCATGCCTCCTTTAATAAAGCTTCGGCGGCTGTGCTGCGGATTCCCTCTAAGTGACGTTATGTTAATATAAAGGTTTTTACAGAGATGTCAAGTGTGGAGTACGGGTTCTCATTACTACACAGGCTGGAGAGTCTGTGCTACATTGAATGTACTAAAACTTGTAGGAAATCTCAAGCCCCAACCGTTCCCTCGACGGTCCGACAGTCAACCGCTGGGCTTCGGCAAACCCGTACATGTGGGCGTCCACGTAGGCGTCGGCTACAGCGTAGACGATAACCGCGCCGGTGAAGAAGGCAAAGCTGTTGCGCCTGGTCCGGAAAGAGTCGATCTCCTTTACAACCAGGGAATCAGAAAGGTCTGCACCCTTAAGGGCATTCTGCAGTTTAACGTGTTCCTGCCAGGTAAAGTATCCCAGCGTTATCTCACCCCAGGTTATGAGCAAACCCTTGATGTAATGTCCGGTGTAGAACTGCCCGCCTCCGGGTATGAAGGTCGACAACAGCATGGCCGCCCCAACCGATTTCTTTTTGACAGAAGGAACTTGTACGGTATCTGCTTGGAGAGTGTCAGCTTGGGTGCTGTTTTGGGTGCTGTCGGCCTGGGCCTGACGAAGCGAATCCAACGCAGGTATAGGTTCAGTGCGGACGGGTAATGAAGGCTCATCGTCGGCGGTTTCGGTTTGAGCGTAAAGAGGCTGAAGCGCGACCAGGAAAACCAACGGTAAAAGAAGCAAGAGTCCTTGAGGTTTCATGGTACAACGAAGCTTAAGGCCTTGGGCAGGATCGAAAGATTCATCTCGGTTAAGGCTTCGTCCGAGACCTCCCCGTCTATATGGTAGCTAACCTGGCGCGAGAAGGTGAGTTTCATGCTGCGAAAGCGATGCATACTGACCACGTCGGTAACCTCGACGTGCTTGCCCTTGGTCGAGCTTGGAATAAGGGTCAGGAAACGCATCTTGGAGATCCTGCGCACCAGGCATAAATCAAGCTCTCCGTCGGTAAGGTCTGCGAACGGGGTGAGCATGAACATCCCTCCGTGGTACTGTCCGTTGCCTACAGAAACTGTCATTGCCTCAAGCTCAAGCTTCTCCTTTTCGGTCTCGACGATAACGGTAGGCGATTTGAAGGTGTTTAGGGTCCTGAGCACTGATACGAAGTAGCCCATGTCGCCCTTGATCCTCGACTCCTGCATACCCTTGGCCACGTCTGCGTCGAAACCTGAGCCAAATATGTTAATGAAAAGACGATCTTCCACCTTGCCCAGGTCGATTTGCCGAAGACTGCACCTCTCAAGGTAACGCTCAGGCGGTGCGAACTCGATGCCTGCGGTACGGGCAAAGTCGTTGCCTGAGCCGGTAGGGATTACGCCTAGCTCTAACCTGGCCTTACCTATACCGTTCACCGCGTGGTTCAAGGAACCGTCGCCACCGACTATGATGAGCCTTGAGACCTTATCTTTCACGGCCTTCTTTGTCTCGCTTGCTATCATACCCTTCTCTTCACAGAGGCGAACGTCAAGGTCCTTGCCTTCAAATAACCCCCGCCAACGCTTGGCGGTCTTGCCCTTGTCTGCAGAGGGATTAACTAAAAACCTTACTTTCATGGCGCACTCCAGGCCACACATCGCTTACCCCACTCGACTGCACTTCGGCATTTGGTGGAGCTTGATTTGATGCATGTCATAAGTTCACCTACATTCGTTTCTTGCACATAAGTTTACTGCATAAGATAGATTTCTACGCGGCGGTTTTTTGCGCGTCCTTCAGACGAGGAATTCGAGGCAACAGGCCGGGCGGCGGAAACCCCGCATGGAAGGAAACGTGTGTAATCAACACCCTTGGATAGTAAGTGCCGGGCAATCAATGCGGCACGCCGCGAAGTAAGTTCCCAGTTGGTGGGATATATATCCTTTATCGAGTCATCCGCCCTTACGTTATCGTCGTGTACCATAATAAGGATGTCACCCTTGGCGGTTTTCAGGGTGGGGAGAAGCTTATCCAACTCAGCCTTGCCCGCGGCGGAAATCTGGGTAGTCTTATCTGAAGAGAAGAGAACATCCGCAGGAATGGTCGCAACCAGGATACCGTATTGTGCCGACGAGTCCACGACAACGACCTCAATGGTTGTGTCGAGGGTGGTATCGGGTGGAAGTTGTACGCCGTGGCCTTCAAGTTCTGCCACCCGTTGGGTCCACATCTTGATCTCTTCGGCCTGCTCGGCGTAGCCACGCTCAAGAGGCGCGTAAAACAGGAAATAGGCCCCTACCCCAAGGACGGCAAAGAGCAAGGCCAATATCCAACCTACGTATCTCATGCCAGACCCTCCAATAACTCGCGCAGATGCGCGACTTTTTTTTCATACGTTTCCAAACGCTCTCGTTCGGCGGATACTATCGAATCCGGGGCTTTGTTGACGAAATCCTTATTATCCATTTTGACTTTTATGTTCTTAATCTCGGCCTCGAGCTTTCCAATCTCTTTGGAAATCCGGGCGCTCTCGGCTTCAATGTTGAGTTTACCCGAAGATACAAGTCCTGCAAGCGGCAAGTAAACCTCACCCCAATCCATAACAGCTCCGGTTGACGGATGGGGTTTGTTCCGGGCACGATTCATCTCGTTAATCTTAGCGAGACCTGAAAGATAAGTCATATTTCCCTCAAGTGATTTGTATAGTGCCTCATCCGCGGCAACCACGTCGACCGGAACCGGCATGTCTTTTGGAATACCCAGCTCCGACCGCATCGTGCGAACCGCTGTGATAAGATCGACCAAAGCCTCGACCTCGGGCGGCGATTGCCTGAACTCTTCTGGCACCTGGGGCCAGTGGTCGTGATAAAGGCGATGGTCTGCAAATGTAAACCTCTCCCAAAGCTCCTCGGTGATGAACGGAATAAAGGGGTGAAGCATGGCAAGCGAGGATTTAAACACGTAAAGGGCCGCCGAGACCCCTCGTCCCCGTTCACGTTTGGCAAGCTTCGCGAACTCAAGCCCCCAGTCACAAAACTCATGCCAGTAGAAATTATAAAGGTACTTTGCTGCATTGTAAAGGTCGTGCCTGGCAAAGAGGTCTTTGACCTCGTCTTGCGCCCTGGCCAGCCGGGCAAGCATCCATCGCTCGGCGGGTGAAGGGTCGGTCGGGGTTCGAGCCTTTTCTTCATCCATCAATGACGCGAGCAGACGTGCAGAGTTCCACAGCTTGTTCATAAAATTCCGTCCGACCTTGATGCGTTCCTCCGAGTAAAGAACGTCCTGTTCGCGAGGCGTGATGAGCATGAGCCCGAACCTCAAGGCATCGGCACCGTATTTATCTATGAGATCGAACGGATCAGGCGAGTTTCCCAGGCTCTTACTCATCTTACGGCCCCGTTCGTCGCGGATCATTACGTGAAACATGACCGCATCGAACGGCTTCGAGCCTGTAAACTCAAGGCCTGCCATTATCATCCTTGCCACCCAGAGGTAGATGATGTCCCAGCCCGAGACGAGCGTAGATGTCGGGTAGAAACGCTTCAAATCCTGTGTATCCTCGGGCCAGCCAAGGACCGAGAACGGCCACAGCCACGAGGAAAACCACGTGTCGAGAACGTCAGGATCCTGGATAAGGTCTGAGGTCGCGCACTTCGGACACGCGTCAGGTTCGTCAACCGATGCAAACTGGTGCGAGCATTTTTTGCAGGTGTAGACCGGTATTCGGTGTCCCCACCAGAGCTGTCTTGAGAGGCACCAATCCTGTATGTTGCGCATCCAGTGGAAATAGAGGTTGCGCCAGCGCTCGGGATAGAAGCGGATCAGACCGTCCTCGACCGCCTTGATTGCAGGCTCTGCCTGAGGCTTCATCCTGCAGAACCACTGCTCTGACAACAGAGGTTCAATTACCGTGTGGCAACGCGAACAGGCAGCTGCCGAGAGCTGATAAGGTTCTGTCCTCTCTAAAAGTCCCTGGGCCTCGAGGTCCTGAACTATCTCCTTGCGGGCTGCGTAACGGTCCTTCGAGGCGTAAGCTCCAGCCTCCTCGCTCATTACCCCGTCCTCGTTTATAACCTTGACCTTTGCAAGGTCGTGGCGCTGTGCTATCTCGAAGTCCGCTGCGTCGTGGTACGGCGTCACCTTTACCGCACCTGTACCGAACTCACGCTGTACCACCTCGTCAGCAATGACCGGTATGCGCCGGCCCATCAGGGGAAGGATGATGTGTTTGCCTACGTACGCCGAGTAGCGTTCGTCTTCCGGATGGACCGCAACTGCAGTATCGCCCAGCATTGTCTCGGGCCTGGTCGTTGCAACGGTCAGGTGACCTGAACCGTCTTCAAGAGGGTAGCGAATGTACCAGAGGGAACTTTGTTTATTCTCGTACTCGGTCTCTTCACCCGATATGGCGGTATGGCATCGCGGGCACCAGTTGACTATCCGCAGACCCCGGTATATGAGTCCTTTTTCGTAAAGCCTCACGAAAACCGTACGCACCGCACGTGAAAGTCCGTCGTCCATAGTAAAGCGTTCGCGTGACCAGTCCAAGGCACACCCCATACGATCAAGCTGCCTTCGTATGATACCGCGGTGCTCGTTGGCCCATTCCCAGACCTTGTTTACGAATTCCTCCCGACCCAGGTCGTCCTTGGTCTTGCCTTCCTTTGCAAGCATTCGTTCTACTACTACCTGGGTGGCTATTCCTGCATGATCCTGGCCAGGAACCCACAGTGCGTCCTTGCCCTGGAGTGAGTGGAAGCGGACGAGAATATCCTGAAGCTCGTTATCGAGAACGTGACCTAAGGTAAGCTTTCCTGTGACGTTGGGCGGTGGGATGACTATGATAAAGCTTTCCTTACGAGGCTCTGGATCGGGCGTAAACAGCTTTTCATCGGTCCATGCCGTAAACTGCCTTCCCTCGATCCCCTTGGGGTCGTAGGTCTTGGGGAACTCAGCTTGCATCTCGTATTATAGAAGTTGAGGGCAAAAAAGTCAAGACAGGGAATATACCACCGAACCTTCTACCTATCAATCCCTTTCGTACTTTCTTCTTGTAAGGTTATTACAGAGCCTTCACTCCGGCTCTAAGTTTAATCGAAGGTTGATCTACCTCAGCACCACCAGAGACAGGGTGCGGATGTCTTTGCCAGCCTCGAGTCTTATAAAGTAGATGCCTCGCGACACCTGCTGACCAACCTGGTTGCGGGTATCCCACACGACGAGATGATCGCCTGCTGCCTGGGCACCCAGATCAAGTGTCCTTATTCGATTGCCTGTAGCGTCGAATATCTCGATTACCGGTTCGGCGTCTTTCGGCAGATGATAGCTGATACGCGCAGAGGTTTCGGTCGGAGTCGACAGGTTCTCCAGAGATAATACCTCGGCATCAGGGCCCGAAGGCTCCTCGGTGCCTTCGGCATCGTGACATTCGCTCATCAGGGTCGTGGTCGAGAATGAACCTACCTGGGCTTTTATAGTAAATGTGGTTGTCCCGGCAAGTTTGAACTCCTCGTCGTAAGACGCTTCCCACACCTTGACCGTATACGTTCCCGCTAAAAGCCCGTCGAGCATGTGGGTGAAATCGAAGTAACACATGCAGTAGCAGGGATGAGTTCCCAAATCCCTCTCATAGATGTTGACGAGCTTTCCGTCCCGAACGATCTCGAAGGCCATATCAGCGCAGCAGTTGAAATAGCCGTTGTCGTGGTGAATTATTGCCGTATTTCCCTCGACCTCGGACCACACTTTGCCTGACAATGCTAATACAGGCATAGTGATCGCGAGTAACGCAACCACTCCTGGAATCAGATAGTTTCTTTTCATAATTTTTCCTCCTCGGCCGTTCCCGGCACATTCCTTTTTACACATAAAGAATAGGCCGAATTAAGGTATTGTCAAGCCCTGTACCTCGAAACATCATCTGACCAGAACCAGACGGCACGAAGGTAAATGCCAGCTCTGAGCACACCTTACGAAGTAAACGCCGTTGGGCAAAGCTTTACCTTCCTGATCACGACCATCCCAGAATGCCTTTTGACTCGCACCAACCTGCAATTGTCTCATCATACGACCTGCTGCATCGTAGATTTCGAGCTTGCCTGGGATAACCTGGGAAAGTACGTAGAAGTTGAAGGTTTCCCCTATGTGCGGTTCGACTTTGAAGGAAGGCAATTGGTGCGTTACGGGTTCCTCCACTCCCGTAAATGGAGTATACGAAGCCCAGATGCCGGGGTGCTCGTCGCGGTTAGACTCCCATACGCACCACACTCTGCCTTCGCCATCCACCGCTAAATCAGGGTAATCATCCACAGCTGGATGTTCGTTAACAGGTGCAGGTTCGCTCCAGCCTGAACCGGTGTTCACCGAGTAGTAG
>JAFGSK010000078.1 GCA_016934635.1 Caldifarciminota bacterium | reverse complement strand
GGCCTGCGAGATTACGGAGTTGGTGAAGTCGAGGATATCGGGCGATGAGCGGTAGTTCTGCTCGATGCGGATGTATGCGCAGTCAGGGTAGGCAAGGCAGGCGAGGACTACTACTGCCTTGACTGGTTCATGTGCCTTAAGAAAGACCCGGGAAAGAAGTAGCCCGTAACCGTATATTCCCCCTTATCAAGGCGGATACAGGGGGATTTTCAAATCAAGGCCGGTTCAAGACCGGCCTTACCTCTTTGTCCAAAACTATGTGGAGCAGACACTCCTGTCTGCCTTTAATAGTGACTTGGAGTTCAAAAAAAAACTCCCAAAACGAACGCAAAGCGTTCGTTCGTCCCCCTTATTAAGGGAGAATAAAAGGGGGATTAAAACAATACTCATGTTGTTCGCGGCTGCTTCTCCTTACTCCCTTTCCTGTCTCGAATGAGGAGGATAACCGAACCTGCGATGCCTGCCGCCACCAGTCCGAAATCCTCGCGAATCCCCATCATAAGGGCGGGGATGAATCCCAGAAGCGACCAAAGAAAGGGAAGAATATAGATGTAGACGGGAACCTTTCTGTTTGTCCACAAGAGCAGGCCGAATGTAAAGATTGTGGTCGGGCATGGGGCAGTGCCGAACCAGGGCGAGTTGGGATATCCGTGACCGACTAAGGTTCCTATAATGGGGTAGATAACCATTGCGTACAGTATGAAGACCAGGCCTGCATAGAACGAAAAGTCGGGTTTGAAATCGAAAGAAAGCTTGGGCGTAAAAACGCCGAAGATCAATAAAAGCAGACCCTGGGCAATGAACAGCGCACCGAAGAGATAAGCCCCGGTATTGATTGAGCTGAAGAAGACGATATCGTAAAAAACACCGACCCATATCCAGAACAGGGCCAGTATCCCGGCAACGATTCTACTGGTCCACTTGGGGTTTAGTAAAGCGAACAGTATTGCCGCCCCGCCTAAAACGTAGGCTACTATGTGCGCCGGTTCAATGGCCGTATTGTAGGTTCTGAAAACCTCGATGAATTCCTCAACGCTGAACCGGTATCTCATTAAACCTCCTCGATTGGTTCGATCACAGTATAGGTATGTTTGAATTATCTGTCAAATATCCAATTCATCAAGGGATGGAGTTTTCAAAAGAAAATTCCCAAAACGAACGCGAAGCGTTCGTTCGTCCCCCTTATTAAGGGGGAATAAAAGGGGGATTTGTAAATTAAAGCCGGTCTCTGAACCGCTTTTCTTATTTTGCTGAAAGATGGAATTAAACAACGAGGCTGTCATTTATCTTATGATCTTCAAATCTTACAATCTATAACCGAAGGGAAGCGAATAAATGAGCTTCAATCTTTGAATCCTGCAATCTGGAACAGGCTGAGAACCTGCGCTCCATGGCTCCATAGTTATATCTTATCCGTTAAGATTAAAAGGGCGTTCTTTTCCGGTAATCGGCGTACTCAGGGTACTTTTTTTCGAGCGCCCGCTCCTCTGCAACGGCCCACCAGACCATCTGCATTATCCATAATACAACCATGCACAAAGTAACCAGCCCCATTGCGAACAGCGCAACCCCTGCGGCCAGGAACACTTGAGCCACGTACATCGGGTGGCGCATGATGGAGTATATCCCGGTGGTAGTAAGCCCTTCCCCCCTTTTACGGTGTAACTCGGATAAAACGAAACCTGCCGCACCAACCGCAAAGAGTCCGGCGCCTGCCCAGCGAAGCCAGGAAGGCGAGGTGAACTTGCAAGGGTCTGAAAAGCACATGAAGCCCCATGACGCCCACATGCCGGACATAACGACCATCATTATCCGGAAGAACTTGTCCCTGGCCCAGCGCTCCGAACGCCTGTACTTCAAGACCTCGTATACGTTGCGGAACACGGTTGCAGCAAACCAGACACCCAGGGCAATAAAGAACCACAAGTTAAAATCAAAAGACATAATAGATACTCCAGTAGATTGATTCATTATATAGACAATCGACAACGCATCAAGCCGATACTCGGATTTACTGAACAGGTTGAAGTATTATGAAAAAAAGTTATCCATTTTACCGACACCCTTAGAGGGTATCTTCCGTGAAGGTGTCCTTCAGCGGACGCAGTCCGCCTGCGATCTTTTGCCCGTAGGGCAAAAGGAGCAATGTGCGAGTGCCCCCATCGGATCCCAGGGCGGCAGGCGCACGGGTTCGGTATCGAGTACGTGTAAGAGTTCTTTCGGCAGGTATTTCTTCTCCACAGCTATCTCGTAGGTGTACCCCTCGAACCAGGCATCACTCATCACGAAGTAACCCTTGTCTCCGACCTTGTCCCCCCAGCTGTTCTCAACCCGCCACTTTAAAGGCTTGTCGTCATCTGCAAGGTCGACGCCTGTCAGGACCATGGCATGGGTCATCACACTGTGCCCGTAGTCGACACGCTCGGCCTTGTCCGCTTTAAACTCGGTGTTGTAAAGGAGTTCGTAATCGTAGAGTTCGCTGTTAAGTATACCCGCGTCCCGGTCCATCATCTTGCTTACGTCGCACCCGAACCACACGGGCTTCGAGTCCTTGAGCATATCCACCGCGGCTTTCTTGAAGACGTCTATATCCACATTCAGATAGCGGATGATGTCGCCGCCAACAACGTTGCCCAGGTACTGGATGGTATACATTTTGTTGAACGGCTTGTCCTTAGTCGGGCAGTTTATCAGGCAGGCCATCGAGTCCATATCGAGCTTTATGTACTTTTTATGAAACTCGTGGGATGTTATTACGCCGTCGCGGTGGAACTTGTTGTCCTTGTCCCTCCACTGCCAGTTGAACTCCGAGGGCGGTTCGCCCATGTGGATGGCCAGTATCCTGTAAATCACCTCGAGCATCTGGCCTTTACGGGCGCGGATGTCTTTGAGACTGGAACCGTTATCGTGCATCCTTCTGAGTTCGGCTGCACACTCGCGCAGCTTTGCCGAAAGCACAGCGTTCATCGGCCAGGTCGCCGAACTCGATTCGGTCTCGGGCATCACCTGCTTGGGAACGACCCCGTACTTGCGAACGAGGTTAACGAACATGTCCCACTGACCCGCGTCCGGGATAGGAGAAGCCAATAGATGCATGAACAACCTGCTCCCCACCTCCTCGTCCGCGGTATCGATGATGCTTTCAAGGAAGTAGTTTGCCTTCTCGAGTTTATCCCAAAACATAAGATAGGACTGCGAGAGTTCGAACTCCTTGAGCGCAAGGTTCTTAGCCGCTTCGAGACGAAAAAGGTTCAGGCCTGCGAACATCCAGCACCGCCCTGATTTCTTCTGGTTGGTGATGGGAAGTTCGGTGATCGTGTGAGAAAAAGTATTGTCAGAGGCTATAACGCTTTCACGGTTCCGCGCGACCTTGTCCAAAGGATTGACTGTTACGGCATTGAGGGCCAACTTGTTACGAGGGTCTGCACGGAATACCTCCTCGAATCTTCGCACCTGTTCAGGTTTAATATCCTTAGTTGTCGGCATTATTCCTCCTGGAAAAATCTATAGTAATAATAATACCCAGGATTACGCAAAAGTCTACCTGGTTTTTATCCAACGCGAATCTTCAATTTGCATTTTGATTTTTGGATTAAAAAAATCCGCACTAAGTGCTTCTACCGCCACTCGCCAATTCTCACCCCACGCATTTATTCCGTGGTCGTCATCGCAAGCGTGCTTCGCAACTCCGCGGGGATCCCTAAAGAATGTAGTGGATGCTTTATAATTACCTCCATTCGCCGATTAAGATAAACGGTGCCCAGAAGAACGGGTGTGCGTATTCCTCGGAGTGGATCAGCTTCTGCTGGGCCTTACGAAGGGCTTCGGATTTGGGGTTGTACTTGAGCTCCTCATAGAAGGTTACCATGAACTCCTTTGTTGACGGATCGTATACCGGCCAGAGAGTGGCCACGATCGAAGGAGAACCTTTCATGGCAAGGGAGAAGGCCTTTGCCATACTTTCCTGCTCCATACCCGGGTAGGCACCGCCGAGTGCGCTTTCGCAGGCAGAAAGCGTAACGAGTTCCAGACTGTCCCAAGACTGGGCTGAAACCTCATATGCGGTCCACATTCCGTCAGAGTTTTCTGAATCGGCAAGGTAGATATAAGAGTCCCATGGACTGTCAGCGTCAAGAACACAGTGCGTGGCAAGATGAAGGGCCCTGGTATATGAGGCAGCCTCAGCAACCTTTGCCTCAGAGCCTTCTTCTGCCGTCAGCAGCACCGAACCCGGATAAGCCTCGCTGATTGATACGACTTCTTCCTCAGCCGACGGGAGATTCGCTCCTGCAGGATTCCCGACAAGGGTCAGGGAATGTATAGGTTCGGTATTGAACCCGCGACGCTGTATGCAGCGCAGAAACTCGGCAGAGGTCATAACGTGCCAGTTGAAGCGTTCTGACAGGAATACCATCTCTTTTTTGTCTATTTTTAGCAACCCACCCCACGGCAGATAGTATAGATTTCCCGAAGGAACTATTGTCACCACATCTGCATCACTAAGCTCATCCTCGACCGGGGAAATGAGATAGGAATAAAGTAGAGCAAGGATATCCTTAAGCGGGACGACCTCTTCTGTATAGAAGCCTGTTGTGTCTTTTACCCAACTCCAGTTAAGTAACTTTCTACTGCGGTTAAGAGAGACAACGTTGTCAAAACACAATCTGCGACAAATGTTGATAAGGCTATCCAATGAATCCCTTGTAATCTTTACGGATTTCCCTTGAGAACCTTCACTTGAGAGTAAAAACAGGTAAAGCTCCCTTTCGCCCGAGTAAAGCATCAGAATCTTCTGCTTATCCGGGACTCTTTCGAGTATTTCCTCAAGATGGACAGGTTCGACCTTTACTGCGAACGAGTAATCAGGATAGGCTTCAATCTCGGCAACAACCTTCGCATAGTCCGAGTAGAATCCATCGAGAAGGAAGGAAAGGTTTGTTATCCTGGTTTCGCTACGTTGGGAATCGGGTTTCAGCCTTTCTCCAAGGAGTTGCTCCTCAAGTGACTGTATTTGCATTGCCAGCTTTCTGCTTTCACTTACCCTTTTCCTTAGCTCGCCGTGACCGATTTCCATATTTAATCTCTCCTCCAGCGTACCCTTGAGTATTTTCAGCTTGGAACGTTCTAGATACTCGAAGGCCTCTTCCGGTTTGCCCATCTCGAGAAGCAGAGAGATTAATGCCTCGTACCGATCGCTTACGGTTTCGGTATAACTTTTTTCCAGCTTAGCAGATCCTATTGTTTTCCGCGTGCCCTCAAATATATCTACCGATTTCTTGAAATACTCCAATGCTGAATCGAGATCATCCATCGATCTGTAGGTCCTCGCTATATTGTCGTAACTCGCGGCAACATCTGGATGATTCTGACCTAAAACCTTTAATCTCACTCCGAGCGATATGAAATAGTTCTCGAGTGCCTCGGTATAAAGACCCTGATTGTGATAAACCGCACCTATGTTATTGTAACTCGTTGCTACGTCAGGATGATCCGGACCGAGGGCGGCAAGCCTTGTCTCAAGCGAAATCATGTATTTCTCAAGCGCGGCAGAATAGGAACCTTCATCATCGTAGATGACGCCTATGTTATTATAGTTGGCGGCAACCTCCGGATGCTCGGGACCGAGTATTTTGAGCCGTATATCAAGTGCTTTCTCGTAGAAGGATAACGCCTTTTGCCTCGAACCGAGTTTGTGATATATAACGCCTATGTTATTGTAGCTGGATGAGACGTCAGGATGATTTGTGCCGAATGCCTTAAGCCTTATACCGAGGGCCTTCTCATGATTTTCAAGAGCCAACTCATAAGAACCAAGGTTATCGTACACCGTACCGAGATTCGAATAACTGGACGCAACTTCAGGATGCTCGGGCCCATAGTATGCGAGGTTTATCTCAAGATCCTTTCCGAAGCACTCCAGGGCTTGCTTGTACAAACCCAGATCATCGTAAACCATACCGATGTTGTTGTAGTTTACGGCTACGTCCGGGTCGTCAGGACCGTAAGCAGCGAGTGTAATCTCGAGATCTTTATTAAAGTACTCAAGGGCTTTGTCATAATCACCAAGATTGTAACAGACCGTGCCTATATTGTTGTAAGTAAGCCCTACATCAGGATCAGACGGTTCGAGGATATCAAGCTGGATAGCCAGTGCCTTCTCGTAGTATTCAAGGGCTTTATGGTATGAACCAAGTTCATTTAGAATAATTCCGATATTGTTATAGGTGCCTGCTACGAAAGGATGCTGGGGACCCATCTGCTCGACATAAATCTCGAGAGCCCTTTGGCAGTTTGAAAGTGACTCCTCGTATCTGGCAAGCATACTGTTGCATCCACCGATTATTGTGTACAGTTCTGCAACGAGGGTATCCTCACCCCCGAGGGCTACGCGCAGCTTTACCTCTTCCTCGAATGCCTCGATTGCATCGGAGTAGCTGCCGGAAGCAAAATGTCTGAATCCTACTTCGTCGAGGCTGTCTGCAATGGCAAGTAGGGAATCGGTATTAGGTCGTGCCACAAGTCCAAGGGGTAAAAATAATACCAGATATAAATATCTAAAGTAAAGTCCGTCCGCACACTTACTGGAAGTTGGCATCTTCTTCTCCTGTGGGTTGCAGAACAAGTCTAATCCACCGATGTATTATTGTCAAGTTCATTAAGACAGGCTGGAGAGTCTTTCCCACACCCTCCATATTACTCGTAACTGCAAGCTTAATGTTCCTCCTCAATTTTTATTTGTCAAGTCGGACAGCGACTGAAGTTCGCTTGCGATCTTTTCTCCCACGGTCTCTCTAATCGATACAGCGGAGATCCCGAAAGAATATCAGGTATGTGTATTATAGTCATCGCCACTCTCCGATCAGTATTAAAGGTGTCCAGAAGGATAAGAATATTTACACACCCAAGGATACTTCGTCTCCTTGTGGGGTATAAAAAGGAGCATGAATATACTTGACAAATGGCCGAATCAGGCTATGCTATGGTGATAAAGAGGAGTAAATGGCATGATATCTAGAGACCAGGCTCGTGCCCTTGCAGCTGAGCTCGGACAAGAGGAGAAAGATACCTCCAATTCCGAGGGCGTAGCGACCAGAGCGGAAAGCATCTGTAACCTGATCAAAGATGCTGGACAGAAGGTAAATACCGAAAAGGTCGTTATATCGGCTCTATTAAAGAATATAGGACGAGGACACAGACACGGACTGGATATCGGCGCAGCAAGTGCAGAGATACTCAAAGATCGCGGGCATTCCGTTATTGCAGATATAGTCAAGGTATACGCTCTTCCTCAAACCGCCAATCTCCCGATTGAAGCCAAGATACTAATCTACGCGGATATGACTACGGGTCCGGACGGTGAATCGATAGATCCCATGAAAAAACTCAACTTTCTGCAGCGACTCGGCAACGAATGGAAAGATGAAAACGAACGAGTGCTAGCCAGGGAGGCCTATGAGGTTAAACGCAGGATCGTATCTGAGATAGATATCATCATCAAACAGGCTATCGCAGAAAAGTAACATACCCGCTCTCAAACATTACAGGTATCCCCGCCACCTCCTCCCTAAAAAACAGATAATCAAGACTCGTAAAATCCAATCCTTTTTTGCTTGACAGGATGCGCAAGTGCACTATAATTTTATTAGCAACTACTAATATAGTGCTGAATTATGAGAAGACTTACATTACAAGAACGGGCGCGTATCTTACGCGCACTCGGAACCCAAAGCAGGATGCAAATCATCGAGGTTCTCAAGCAGGGGCCTCTTGACGTTGGCGATCTGGCAGAAAGACTCGGGATAAGCCAGAGCGCCGTATCCCAGCATCTGAAGGTTCTCAAGGAGTTGGAACTGGTCTTCGACCGCCGCCATAGTTATTTCATCTCCTACTCCCTCAGTCCGGACGCCCTGGCAAGGCTTGAGGAGATGTTTTTCGCGGTGTGCAGCATGTCTTTTGAGCATGCCGTGCGCCGGCGCGAATTCGAACGCCGTCTCGAGAAAGAGCGGCTTGTAAGACTTCGGGAACATCTCATTGTTCAGCTGGGTCAAATCGACGAAGCAATCGCCGTCCTGGAGAATGAAGATTCTGAAAAGAGTTAGCCCTCTTTACTGTTTCAAATTGCAAAATGCAAATATCAAAATGCAAATTGTATGATATCCTGGAGCTCAAAATTTGAAATCTGCTATTTGAAATGAGAATATTCATTTCTACCCGGAAACCATGTTGACACCTTGATATCTCCATGTATTCTGTTGGTTGATGAGTCACCATACCACAATCCGCATCGAGAAGGTAACTCTTCATTCCAGGGAGAAGTCCTCACCCAAGACAATCCTGGACGATATATCATTTACCTCGCCTGCGGGTAAGATTACCGCGTTACTCGGACCCTCCGGCGCCGGGAAATCGTCCTTACTCAGGCTCATGTGCAGGCTGGATGATCCTGACGAAGGCAGGATATTCCTCGACGAGAAGGACATCAGCGATATCCCTGTTCTGGAGCTGCGGTTACGGGTGGGTATGGTCTTCCAGATACCTGTGATGTTTCCCGGAACCGTAAGACACAATCTCGAGATCGCCCAGAAACTGTGCCGTACCAGGGAGTGCATGTCTACCGAAGGCCTACTCGATCTCGTGGATCTCTCGGACGACTACCTCGAACGTCAGGCGGAGAACCTTTCGGTTGGTGAAAAGCAGCGAGTTCAGCTTGCACGCGTTCTCGTGAGCCGACCCGAGGTGCTCCTTTTAGACGAACCGACCTCAGGCCTTGACGTGATGTCCGCCGAACGCATCGTCAACCTGATCAAGAGAATCAACAAGGAAACAGGCACGAGCGTTGTTCTGGTAACCCATCTCCTGGAGCAGGCAAGCGCCCTGGCCGACTACGTGGCGCTTGTCTCCGAAGGTCGCCTGGTGCGGGAGGCGGAGATGAAAGGGTTCCTGAAGTGGGCGAAGATGGGCAAGTTCAAGCTTGCGGCCCTGATGAGCGAGGCGAGAAATGAACGTAATTGAGATTTCATTAATTAACCTTTCCCTGTCCCTGATCCTGGTTGTTGCCTCGCTCGTCATAACCTTCGGTATGAGGCTTGGGCTTTGGAAAGAAATCCTTCTGGGCACGGTGCGCACCGCACTCCAGCTCTTTCTTGCAGGTCTGGTGCTCCATTACTTATTCCGGTGGAACCTGTGGTACGTAACCATCCTTCTCCTGCTCGTGATGACAGCGGTGGCCTCTTTCGAGTCGATGCGGCGACAGAGGAGGCGGAATCTCAAGGTATTCTTTATCGCTTTTGCAGCAGTCATTTGCGGAACGGCGTTCAGCTTAACTGTGGTCACTGCAATCGTAATCCAGGTCAAGCCCTGGTACGATCCCCAGTACATGATCCCGATCGCCGGGATGATAATCGGCAACTCCATGAGCGCCGCATCACTCGTACTCAACCGGTTATGGGGTGAACTCAGCCTGCGCAAGGGCGAGGTGGAATCCTATCTTGCCCTGGGCGCCGCACCTTTCGAGGCCTCACGCCACGCCACCAAGGAAGCGATAAAGGCGGCAATGACCCCGACGATCAACAGCATGATGATAGTGGGTATCGTGCAGTTCCCGGGGATGATGACCGGCCAGATAATCGCGGGGCAGGACCCGGCGTCCGCGGTGCGCTACCAGATAATGGTCATGTACATGATCCTGGCCGCGGCAACCATCACGGCCACCCTTACCGCGGTCCTGGGCTACAGGCTGTTCTTTACCAAGGCCTGGCAGCTGAAAAGGGAGATGTTTTCTTAGTACTCCTTTTTTGACCCTGTCAAAAAAGGTCGCAAGAAAAAACATTGATGTACATTGCAAGACTTCGGTCTCGCGGCTAAACTAGAACTCCGTGTTATCTTATTACCTTACGTAAACTCGGAAGTCCATGAAGGAGTCGTTTTCGATGTCGGTGGAATGTACACTTAGGCATTTTGACTTTTGAAATAAGATAACAGAATAGGTCTGTCGTACCCTACAGACATTTTCGTATTTATGCCTTCTTGACGACTCCAGGTCAGTAGGAGCTAGCCTTCCTTGCCCTTCTTTTTCAAGAGAAAATATTGACGTCTAACCTCAGATCAGGTATACTATTCTGTTGAATAACACCTCAAAGCAGCCCAGTTTCCGCCGGGGAGTAACAGGATTCTCTGCAGCCACCGGTATCTCACGCCTTACCGGCCTGGCGCGGGAGGTAGTGATGGCTCAGCTCTTCGGCGCCGGAATGGCGAGGGACGCGTTCGAGATAGCCTTCCGCATCCCCAATCTACTGCGCGATTTCTTTGCCGAGAATGCCCTTGCCGCTTCCTTTGTCCCGGTTTTCGTCGACAAGATGCAGGGCGATGATAGACGTGACCTGTGGCGATTGACGAACAACCTCTTCAACACCCTGCTTTTGATAGTAGGCGGACTTGTCATCCTCGGGGTAATCTTTTCACCACAGATCGTTTCGGTGATAGGTCACGGATTCAAGCAAGTTCCTGGAAAGATTGAACTTACAGTTATTCTCAACCGTATCCTCTTCCCTTTTCTTTTGTTCATATCGCTTTCCGCATGGTCTGCAGGTGTCCTCAATGCCCACAACCGCTTTTTCCTGCCTGCAGTCAGTTCTGGTTTCTTTAACCTCTGCTCCATCGCGGTCGCCTATGCCACTTACAGTTTCTGGACCTCGAAAGGATTGGATCCCATCATCGGGATGGCTGCAGGCGGCATAGCAGGCGTATTCCTACAGTTTCTTGTTCCCTATATAGCGGTATGGACAAAGGGTTACCGGTACAGACCTTACCTTAACTGGCGTTCGCAGGATCTTGGTCGTGTTTTAAAGCTCTGGGGACCTGTTGTTATCGGTCTCGGTCTCGTAAATATCCAGGCTGCTGTGGACACCTTCATTGCCGGATTGTTCCAGCAGGGTTCAGTGTCATGGCTCAGCTACGCTTACCGGATAATGCATCTGCCCCAGGCCCTGTTCGGCGCCGCGGTAGGCACAGTGAGTCTGACATTGTTCTCCAAGCAAAGGGCGGAAGGGAACCTGGAAGGATTTGCAGGCTCCCTGAAACGCTCTCTCAGAACCGTCTCCATACTTCAGATACCAACCCTGCTATTCATTATCGCATTCGCACAGCCCATCATCAGGGTGGTTTTCCAACGCGGCGAGTTCACGCCCCTGGATACCGATTACACGGCTCAGGCACTCGTATTTTACATAGCCGGCATCTGGGCCTCCTCGACGGTGCGCACACTTGTCCCTGCATTCTACGCCTTTCGCGACTCCCGTACCCCGATGTTCGTAAACCTTGGGAGCGTTCTGCTCAATGTCGGGCTTAATCTCCTCCTGGCCTTCCTCGTGTTCCGTGAACGTCAGTTCCGGGCGTTCCCTATCGCAACCACAGCCTGTTCTTTCTTCTCAATGATCCTTTTGATGGCGATTCTCAAGCGCAGGCTTCCTGCATGGAAGGCAGGAGATCATCCCGTGTACGGGCTTCGGGTAATCGCCGCGGCAGCGATCGCCCTGGCCCCTGTTTACCTGGGCTATCGCTTTTATTTTATAGACAGAGTGGAAGGATTCTGGCTTACATTGCTTATGCTTGCGGTGGCATTCGTACTCTTCGCTGGACTTTACTACGCGTTCGCCAGGCTTTTCAGGATCAGGGAGATAGCGGAAATACTGAAACGCCCGCGCACTTGACACATAACCTATCCTGACTAGTATTAATCTGTTACAAGTGGAGGTGATGCATGAAGCATCTGATTGTGGGCGTCTTTTTGATGGGAATGGCTCTGGCTATAGGTGGGTGTGCTACGGAACCGGAACCCGGTGCACCTCAATTAATCTCACCAGATGACGTGTGGGAAGGCAACCTCTCTTTTCATTCCTTTATCTGGACGTCAGTAAAGTATGCCGATTGCTACGCTTTGCAAATCGCGAGCGATGATGAATTTAAAAGTACTGCCTTTGTTGACTCTACTATCCAGGACACTTTCTTTAAGGTTGTCGCAGATACATTCAAAACCGACTCGGTTTATTACTGGAGAGTAGCCGCGAGTAATGAAAACGGCTGGAGCAAATGGTCAGAACCTGCTTGCTTTTCGCGCGCGGAAAAAGACTTGCTTATTTCACCGGAAGCAGGTGAAATTATAACAAAGGAACCGCCGATTTTCATTTGGCTTTCGCATCCTGATGCGGTAAGTTACGTTATTCGAATCTGTCGAGATTCCTTCAGTATTTACAATACAGTTTTGGAGGATACAATCAATGACACAACCTATCAACTCCCTGAAGAGATTTTCTGGAGAGATTACAACTATACCGATACCTTTGTGTGGGCTGTTTCAGTACAATGCACAACGGGTAGTTTCCTTTGGACTACACCGCACTCATTTACATCAAGGGTTGACCCATATGCGTTAACCTACTATGCTCTTGGTCCAGGATATGAGTGGACTTACGAAGGTCATTACCTCAGATTCGATATTGAACGTGGTTGTAAGGATAGTACCTTACTTCAAGACAGTACATACACCTTTACTGTCTCAGTCGTGGAACATTCAAAGTCTGACAACGAATGGAGTTTTCGCCTTGAAGGTTACCCTTACTTCCGTGATCAATCGCCTTCTATTGAAATTTGGGGTGATTCATCACGCATAGGAATGGGTGGCTATAGTTCAATTGTTTATCTTTTTCAGCCAGATACATTTTACAATACTTGGGTTTATTGGTACGGCTTCAATTATTTATGTGCCGAATACCTAGGTGATACTTTACACACTGAGTTCGGTAGTGAAGATACATTAGGTGGTGATTACAGTTCTGGAAAAAGTTGGACAAACCGTTTGAAGGATGTCGGTGTTGTAACACAGCGCGCTGAAAGAACTTGGATCTTCAATAAAGATGATGGTGGCTACCATATAATCCAAGCTGAGACCCTTGTTAGTTTCACCACACCTGAGGGCCAGGTTTGGCCGCCTACCGATTAGGAGGTTGACGTGAAAAGGATATTAAAGATACTATTGTCGCTTGGCGGAATTATCATGTTAATCACTGAATGCGAGAAGATTAAACCCCCGGAAGCTCCGAATCCCGTCTCCCCAGCTGAAATTATGGAAAACGACACGGTTTCCGTTACCTTCATCTGGCAAGCTGTGGATGAAGCTGAGTCCTACGCCCTGGAAATTGCTGAAGATAAGGAATTCCAGACTACTGTCCTAGTTGATTCGAATATCAACAATACATCATACACGGTTGACGCAGGGAAATTCGAGGAATTGAAATTCTACTACTGGCGAGTCGCAGCATGCAACGAAGAAGGCTGGAGCGATTGGTCAAGCACTGCCCGATTCTATTACGTAACCACTGATTGGGTAATATCGCCTGAAGACAGCACAATCTTCGAATTCGAACCACCAGTTTTGTTGTGGCACTCATACCCGGAGGCTACCGATTACGTGATTCGAATTTGCCGTGATTCATTTGACATCTACCACAGTGTATTAGAGGATACCATAAAAGACACATCATATCGGCTCCCTGAATCTATTTGGATCGGGAATCCTCCGGGCACGTACAAGTGGGCGGTTTTGATGCTCGGCACCTACGAAAGCCTCGTTTGGACAAAACCGCGTACTTTTATTACAAGGATGATGCCCGACCTCGACACCACCTACTTCCCCTTCGGGTTGGGGTACGAGTGGCGATACTCTCGGCATTCCTGGCAGCACGTATCCGAACCCGGATGGGATGAGTACGATAGATACGATACGTTTACATTGAGTGTAGCCGACTCATTCTGGGTAGGTGATACGCTTCGGTTTCAGTCAACCGGTGGAGTATATAATATTGTTCAGAACACGATTGACATCTTCGGCGAATCGATAAAACTAATCCCTGACCCTATGAAAAAGGAGGTAGAAGCGCCTTGGTATTGGGGGGAGTTCGAGGTTTCCTATACCTTCGACACCTTGCATGTTTCTCTATGGGGACCTGATCCATACGATGAAGGCTCTGAAAGCTGGGGAAGCACTAGGATAATCGGGGTAGGCGCAATTGCCCAGGGTCGAAGCTACAGCGGTTACTCATGCGGAGTATACTTTAGTAACGGATACTCTGATCGCCTCCTCTGGTTCTATAACGGTGCCGATACCCTCTACCGGGCTCCGGACTGGGGCGAGGTTATCGACATAGACCTCGATACAACCTACTTCCCCATGGGTCTGGGTTATGAATGGACGTACCAGCGCCACAGCTGGGGAGAAGAACAATCGGGCGACAGCACGATAACCTGGGACGAGTACGATACCTTCACCGTTAGCGTCTCCGATTCCTTCTGGGAAGGGAATAAGATGATGATAAGCTTCGAAGCCGACACTAGTAAACCATTCCACGATCTTGATGACCCTGCAAGCGTTATGGACGGCAGGATACTAGTACAGATGTGGGCAGGTGTTACCCCATGGTTGAATCCATACCAGCCTGAGACGAACTGGCCTCTGAATATAAAGTACTATGGTGATACTTTAAAGATCTCGCACGGTGACGCCGCTCCCGGTGGAGATCCTTATTACTCATACTATCAGGAGTGGACAGCAAGATTAAGAAATATCGGGCCTGTCCTTCAAGGAACGTCTTATTATAACTACGACTCAGGTGACGTGGAAAGTTATACCAGAGACAGTCTGATATCTTTCAAGACTCCTCAATATCAATTCAGGCTCTGGATTTGGAGATAGCAGGTGGCGTATGCTCCGCACCTACTGATCTTTAAGTTAAAATCTCCCCAAGTGCTTATCAAACGGGCACCTAGCGAGTTTTCTGAGAGAAAATGATCCCGGGATTCCGGGCGTTGAACCTTGACAAACACGAAAAGCAGACTATTATACATATATATTGGAGAAAATGGCGGATGATTAGGACGGAAACGTCGAATCATTGGAGGAGGCGCCGCTTAAAAAAGATTTGCGTCGGCTGCCTCGGGAATTACCAGCAATACCTTGCTGAGGTATTATCGAGTGGGCCGACGTTTTGGATAAAGCAAACGAAAGGAGAATACTAAGATGGTATACAAAGGTAGGGCCGTGGAAACCCTGGCCAAGGCAATAATAATTACCCTGGCTGTCTTTCTTTGCTTACCGTCCGTTGTGTATTCGGAGACTGAGGACGTAAAGACATTAATAAGGAAGCTGGACAACGACGACGTAAGGGTTCGAGAGGAAGCGGCACAAGCTTTAGGCGAAACAAAAGATCCCCGGGCGATTAAACCATTGATAAACACAATGAAGAAGGATGAATACTGGGACGTCCGCAAGGCTGCAGCCCAATCGCTTGGAGAACTCGGAAATCCTGCCGCGGTCAACCCGCTTCTTAATGTATTGAAGAAAGACGATAACAGGAACGTGCAGGGTGCGGCGGCAAGTGCACTGGGAGAGATCGGTGACACCAAAGCCGTTGAGCCTTTGATAGAAGCCCTTGACAACAAAAGCTCAGAAGTTCGCAAAGAAGCGGCAAAAGCCCTGGGGATGATTGGAGATACCACAGCGGTCGGCCCTCTGATCCTGGCCCTTAAGGATGACGACTCCCGAGTCCGCCAGAACTCGGCGTACGCATTAGGAGAACTGGCAATAACCTATAATACCGTTTCCATGCGGGGTAGTGACTCAACAGTCACAACAATGGTCGAACACCCACGTGCGACCGGCACCCTCGGCACGGCCATCGAATCAGAGGACCTGGACGTTGTGGCAGGCGCTTATGCCTACTATATTCGAAAGGGTGAGGATGGTACGGAAGATTTGCTTGAAAAAGCCATATACATCTACGGCACCAGAGAGATGGCCGTGGATTATCTGAATTCAGGTAACCTTCAGTTGGAGGAAGCCGCACGCTACTGGGCGGAAAGCCGCAGTGCTACCCTCCCCACCGACACCAAGAAGGGTCCAAAGTGGGGAGAATACGAGAAATAGCCTGATTTAAACCTGCAGACCGCGGCAGTAAAGACTACGATTGTTCATGTAGTAGCTGTTTATGCTGCAACTACCGAAGCTGTGACTGCAGACTAGATACCCAATACGGATGCAAAGGAGGGCAAAATGAGAAAGCCTTATACGTTGGCCATTGCTTTTATCGCAGGCATGGCTTTGTTCTTCACGGCTTGCGAGGAAGATGACGGCGGTGAATATCAACCAGGAGAAATAACAACGTATCAGGAACACCCGCCGGTGAAAAACCTAACCTATGAAGTGGTAGATGACTTGGAAGGCGACCCTGGTGGAGGTATTTACCTGACCTGGGATTCGCCTGACGGTGCGACACCCGAGGAGTACGTGGTCAGCATCGACGGGATAGACCAGACACCGACAGAGGTAACCGAGGACTACGTCTACACTCCCGCAGCAAAAATCGAGGTATATGCGGTATATACAGACGGCAGGAGTACCCCTAAAGCCTTGGAGTTTAAAGCCGTGGAAACAGAGCTTCTGGAGGTTTGGAGTTCGAAAGATCCCAGCCCTGACCATCCCTCAGGATTAGGTTTCGGCTCTTCAGGCTTTGCTGCCAGTTACGCGATGAGCTTTCCCCAGAACTGGCCATTCATAGACTACTATGTGGATACCACCGTTTCACTTGCCTCTCCAGACCTGCGAACTCCGGAACCCATGAACGACGAACACAATACGAGTTGCAGCCAGACCGGTACATATGAGAAGTTGAATGTCGTCAAGCCCTGCGGCGGGGTCTATCACGATAGAACCGGTATAGTAAAGTCCGATCTTTACGGGTTGTGGCTTGATGAGAATGACAACGGCTACACATCTGATGACCACTTTGCCAAGGCATACGTAATCGACGTTCAAGGCCTCAAGGTAACCCTAAAACTTGCCTATCAGAGGACCCCGGGTCTGCGCTGGGTAATAACCGAAGAAGAAAAAGTCGGTATAGAGGAAGATTAGGTTACAGACCGCAGGTTCTGTAAGGTTTAATTTCACATATCGGAGCGTGTGGGGAAGTAAGTATGGCGAAAGTTAAGCGCAAACTGCCCTGGTGGGTAAAGCTGATGAGTTACTCTGGACATACGTTAGCTATCGCTTGGACGGTTTTCTAGGGTCTGTTCGGATAGGTTCAGATCGGATTTGAAGGCGCTCCCTGGTCGACTGTTCTGATATTCAGTGCTAATACAGCGGTTACACTTGCCGTGATTGTTTTCCTGTGGTTTTTCGAGTTTGTGGGCGGCATCATCCTGTTCACCGAAGGTCTATTCTTACTCGTCATCCAGTATAATCTCGCGCAAGGTGTTCCCGGAGCATCGGATATCCCGGTGTTCATTTTGATGGTAATGCTACTTATCACAGCAGGAATACTTGGATTCCTAAGCTGGTAGTTTACACGAAAGGCCTCGCCGAAGGAAAAATAGTCCCCGGGTGAATAAATAACAATTTAGACCTTTACGTATTTAAGAATACATCTCTTTGCTGTTGATTCTGATTAGGATCCTAGCGTTCCTTGATCAACGGTACCAGGCCCGGTAAATCCTGGCCTTCCATAAACTTAAGACACGCGCCGCCGCCGATTGATGCGTGAGTGACGTCGTCCTTCAGACCGAATGAACTGAGCATAGCAAGGGAATCTCCACCGCCTGTAACCGTGGTTGCCCCTTTCCTGGTTGCCTCGACCACTGTCTTGGCTACCTCGAGTGAACCTTCGGAAAAGGCGCGCTCTTCGTACGCTCCAAGAGGACCAAACCACAATACAGTCTTCGCATGTGAAATCGAGCCTGAAAAAGCCTTACGGCTTTGGGGACCGATATCGAAACCTTGAAGACCATCAGGGAAATCATCTGCGAGCACCACCTGGCTCTTATCCGGCTCTGCATAGGACGGTGCGGCTACAAAGTCGGTGGGCAATTTTACTTTCTCTGAATCGGCGATATCGTCAATCTCGTCTATTAAGTCCTCATCCACCAGGGAATAACCTACATCATAGCCACGCGCCCGCAGAACTGTAAAGGCAGAAGCTCCGCCGATAAGCACCTCATCGACCTTGTCCAGGAGGAATCTGAGAGATCGAACCTTATCTTCTATCTTGCTGCCACCAATGATAACGACGAAGGGCTTTTCAGGCGCGTGAATTAACTTACTGAAGTAATCAACCTCACGCAGAAGCGAGAAGCCTGCAGCAGGGTCCTTGTACAAAGAAGGTAACGCCGATACGCTTGCCTGCTTGCGATGGGATACAGGAAAGGCGTCGTTAACGTAGTAGTCGCCATAGGTTGCAAGGGCCTTGGCAAACTCAATATCGTTGTGGCGTTCTCCGTCGTGAAACCGAAGATTCTCAAGAAGAAAGATCTCGTCGGACTTTGAAGCGGCCACGCTGGCCTTTGTGGCTTCTGAAAACGGCTGCGCAAGAAAGTTAACCCGATGGAAAAGAACCTTCTGTAGTTCGGGTACGACCCTTGCAAGGCTCATATCAGGATGGGGATCTCCTTGCGGCCTGCCCCAGTGAGAGATTATTACGGGAACGGCTCCTTTGTTAAGAAGATAAAGGAGAGTATCCTTCGTACCCTTGATACGGGCGTCGTCTGTTATCAGACCGTCCTCGTTTACTGGGATATTGTAGTCAACCCTGACAAGGACCCGATCGCCTTTCTTCAAAGGCAGCTCAGCAACACTGCGGAGAATCACAATGACCTCCCAATATAAAGGACAAGATCACGAATGCGGTTTGCATAACCCCACTCGTTGTCGTACCAGGCAAAAACCTTGATGAGGCTTTCGTCCACCACCTCGGTCAATGGTGAATCGAATACTGCAGATGCGGGATTGGTTGTAATATCTACTGACACTAATGGTTCGGTGGAATACTCGATGATACCTGCGAGTTCACCTTCGGCAGCCTTGCGGAAAGCTGCGTTTACCTCTTCCTTAGAGGTTGATTTCGCGACTACCGCTGCGAAATCAACGATAGATACGTTGGGCGTCGGAACGCGTATCGCCAGACCTGCCAGCCTGCCTTCAAGATGTGGCATAACCTTTGTTATGGCCTTTGTGGCACCTGTAGTCGTGGGAATCATCGAGAGTGCTGCGGCACGTGCTCGTCTTAGGTCTGAGTGCGGTGCATCCAGGATGCGCTGATCTGCGGTATAGGCGTGAACCGTAGTCATGAAACCCTTTTCGATGGTGAAGTTCTCGTCGAGAACCTTGACGACAGGGGCGAGACAGTTGGTGGTGCAGCTTGCGTTTGTTATTATATGATGCTCATCAGGCTTGTAGTCTGTGTGGTTTACACCCATGACAAAAGTCGGAATAGGAACCTCACCTTTTCCAGGTGCTGAGATAACGACCTTCTTTGCTCCTGCCTTAAGATGCAAAGAAGCCTTTTTGAAGGAACGAAATATGCCGGTAGACTCCACGACTATATCGATCCCGAGGTCTTTCCAGGGGAGGGCGGACGGGTCCTTTTCGGAAAAAACCTCAACCTTGTGGCCGGCCACGCTAAAGCCTTCGTCTTCAACCACAACGTCAAGATCTACCCTGCGGTGTACAGAATCGTACTTAAACAGATGGGCAAGTGTTGCAGCATCGGTAATATCGTTTACCGCCACAATCTCGAGCCCGGCATCTCGGAAGGATGAACGGTAAAATAACCGTCCTATGCGGCCAAAACCGTTGACCGCTACTCTCACCGCCATGCAATCCTCCTTTTCTTTCGCTTGTGCCTTTCTAAAAGGCGAAGTATTTAATAAACTCAGCGGGAGTAGGATAGGACGATATTTCCTCTATCTCTTTCTCCTTTTCTTTGATCCATTTTTTTATGACATCTTCCGGAAATATTCCGTGCCGTGTAAGAAATTCACAATCGCTGGCGAGTGAAGCAAGGGACTCTGATAGATCCCGCGGCAGGATCGGGAACTTCTCGTCCGAAGGGTCTGGTTCATCCGGGATCAAGGGACCTGGGTTAAGCTTCTTTTCGGTGCCATCGAGCCCTGCAAGAAGAATGCCTGCTAGAGCCAGGTAAGGATTAGCCATTGCATCCGGCACACGATACTCGAAACGCAGGTCTTTTGCCCCCCTGACGTATCCTGGTATACGGACGGCGGCCTTTCGATTGGCCCTGGAATGAAAGACCTGCTTCGGCGCTTCCATACCGCCCATCAACCTTTTATATGAGTTTGTCGAGGGATTGGTAAAAGCGCAGAGCGCTCGCGCATGCTTGATTATCCCGCCCAGGAAATGGAGTGCCGTTTCCGACAGCTCGTTTTCGTCGGTTGGAGAGGCGAATATGTTCTCTTCCCCTTTCCAGAGCTGGATGTGAAGGTGCATACCGTTCCCCGCCTGTCCGGCAAGGGGCTTGGGCATGAAGGTAGCGTATAGACCTTCACCTGCTACCCTGTTCTTGATTATATATTTTATGAGTTGAATCGAGTCGCCGGCCCTTGAAACATCCATGAAATCGGCCTCTATCTCGACCTGGGAGTGCGGTCCGACCTCGTGGTGATGATACTTCACGTCTATCCCGGCATCGGCGATGATTGCGGCGATATCGGAACGCAGGTTAGCGGTCGTGTCCAGGGGGTTCGATATGTGGTACGCGTTCTCTAACGAGTCCGCCAGCCCTTCCTCGCCCGTGGTAATGACGTATCCCGACTGGGTCGGTTCGGCGAAGAACTCCACCTCGTCGAAGATATGAAACTCGAACTCGGGCAGTACGATTATCTTATCGGCTATGCCTGAGGAGCGGATGTGCTCGAGGGTTTTTCTCAGGATGTTGCGCGGACAGCCTGCAAAAGGTGTTTTGCCGTCGGATTCGAATATGTCTCCGAAGAAGGTTGCGGTCGGGCGTTCGTAAAAGGGATCTATGATGATTCCAGAGGTATCCGGTCTTGCTATCAAATCCGACTCCTGGACACCCCGGAATCCCCCGAGGGAGGAGCCGTCGAAACCTATACCTGTCTTTATGGCCTTGGGAAGCCGGCCTAAGGGGAAGGTGATGTGGTGAAGCGCTCCGGCAAGATCGGTCAGCTTAAGATCTACAAACTCAATCTCAAGTTCCTCGAGTTTAGGAATCAGGTTCTTCATTAAAATTCCTGGGTGATTTGGAAACGCAGGCTCCTCGTCCAACCTTCCTCATCCGGATCAAAACCTGGAATTATATCGGTCAAAAGAAACTCCACGCCCATCCCGTACGTAATGTCCCATCGAAGTCCGACGCCAAGATCCAAAACGTCTTCGTCTCGCCCCGGATAAACGGTCAGTTCAGGGGTAATCCTGAATACGTCTGCAAAAACCAGGCCCGATACCGCGTAGCAGTGGATGGTATTTTCATCCATTATGTCGTATCCTAAACCTATACCGAGGTCGAATCCCAGAAATCCGGCGCTGAACAGCCTGCCTGCCACGAGATAGAACCCGGGGGATGTGATTCCTTCACCTGGGGGCTGGTTCGAGCCCGGAGGTATCTGTGCGTCAAAACCCACAGCGAGTGAAAGCGGCTTGTACCTGGTTTCGTCAAGGATAGATACCTTGGCTTGTATCCCGGGGCGGGAGTACCAGTTTATTGGTCCGGTTCCGATCATGTTATCTCCGCCGTACGAAAGGCCTATCTGGAACCGATCGAAGAACCCTACGCATAGCGATGCAAGAAGCCCTCCGTTCGGTGCAATGTGTATACCCATAGTGTATGAACCGTGTTCGTAAATCCTTGGATCAGGGCGATGAACGTAATAAGACTCAGCCCTTACCGTATTGCCGATACCAAGGAAAACGAGAAGCGAAACGCACCATAACCTCCTTGCCCTGGTCTTCATTCTCCCGAAGCCTTTTTTAACCATATCTTATCATATTCAGCTAAAGGGATGTTGTCAAGCTAAATCCCTCGTACTTTATTTGGTGAATGAAAAAAGAAAATCAACCAGGAAGAATATCGCCGCGACACCGATCACCAGAAGCAGAAACCACAACAGCGAAAGCCAGGTGCGCCCTTGGGATTTCTGCGGGTCTGTTTCTTGCATTACTCGCTAGCCGCCGGCGATAGAACAAATTATGATAAGCGCTACGACAAAGATAATAACTGCAGCAATGATACAGCCTACGGTAGTGCTCTTCTTCTTTGCACTACCGGTTCGTGCTCCAGGTCCTTGCGTGGGTCTTGTTACAGGTTTTGGTGCAAAGATTCCTTCCAATTGTTCGGACAGGCGATCTGAGCTTTGGGTGGAGTCTTGCGGCGTCGAAGCCTTATAAGCCGCCGCTGCCTCTCCCTCACGTTTCCTGTCTTTCGCCATCTTTTTCTGGTGCTCAGCATGTAACTTCTCATATTCCGCAGTCGCACTTACTTCCACTTCGGGTTCAGGTTCGGCTTCAGTCTCCTCTTCCAGTACTTCAGCTTCCTCAATCACTACTTCGGTTTCGTGGGTAACTTCGTCCCCGGCTTCCTCGAGCTCATCCTTCATCTCGGCGAACATGGACTGCGTCTCCCTGGCCTCTCTCTCAGCCTCGGCACGTTCTCGTTTCAACTGCTCCAGGTACTCGCCCGGCTTGTAGGTAAACTCCTCGAGATCTTCCTTTTCGGTGACCTCAACCTCGGGCTTCTCTTCTTCTCTGACCTCCACCGAAAACACCTCATGACAGTCCCGGCACATCCTGCGGCCCGTGCCCCATTCCATAAGGTCGTGCGAACCGCACTTTGGACAGGTTTCTTTAGCCATGCTTCATTCTACACTCGTTTCCATCATTAGTCAAGTATTATACACGCGGAAAGAGTGAAATATTCACCGTAGATCGCTCACCGCCGACCGCTCACGTCTGACGGCTGACCTCTCACGGCAACCAGCCAACGGCTAACGGTGGATGCAACCCACGCATTTTGCACTTTACAATTTGTCTTTTACATTTTGCATTGTTTTTTTATAGTTCTCCCCCGAAGTAATAGCACCAGCGCAGACCTAGACGGTAGTTCTGCACATCATATAACTCCACCTGCTAGGTTTCTATAAATGCCTGTTAATGAAACTGGGAAATTTAGGATTTGCTCTTACCCCCCTGTGGAAATGCTTGACTGGTCCGGTCTGATCCCCATGGAGACATTCTTCTTCTATTTCAGTAACCGGTACCATCTTATAATCAAACTCACATAAAGTCTCGATTCTTTTTCCTAACCCTAACACAAGCCCGACATCTTCAGTTAAGAATTTCGGACCATCTTTAAAATGCTTATTCAATACAGAAGCAATCGTGTGTCTTTTATCTCCTAGTTCTAAAGGTAAATCAGTCAGAATTATTACACCCTCCTTCTTAATCCATTTTTTCGCAAGGTATAAAAGGCCTTCAACCCCTACCGAGTTCTTAGGTGGAGAATATTCATAACACAACTTGCCTTCACCCTCTTTCGAGTTGGGGGAGGCTTGCATCCTCTTTGCACTAGCCCCAATGACTTCTTCCCATATCGCATCGTCTTGATACAAAGATGAGAAATCATCCATTAAGCCCTTTGAAAGGTTAGTCTTAAACAAATCGTATGGGATTAATTCACCAAGACTTAGTAAAATAATATCAGCTTGATTAAGCCTAGATACTGCATGCTCAACCCTGCATAGATCATTAACAACTCCTATGGTAGTTGTAGTTTTTCCCATCTCTTTCAAATGGAATGACACTATGGGGGACAATTTTTTGCAGTAGACCCTTTTGATCCAATTGTCATTTTGGTGAACGCACTCAGAACAGGGTAGGAATGTATCTATCTCGACATCTTCATCACATGTAAAATCAAGATTATGCTCTAATAATACCATAGGTCCTTCAATGGAAGACCCTGAACCTGTGTAAATGTCTGGGAATCTATGAAATACATTTCTTTCAAAAAAAACATCTATTAGTTTTCTACTAGGTTCATTTCTTATATAATTTATATCCACGAGCTCCAATAAACAATTAATTTCTTCGTAGGCCGTGTGCGCAGATGATGTTATTATAATAGTATCTATCTCGGAGATCGTATACCCACGTTTATGGAAAAAACTAAGGAACCCGTCTCCGGGGTTAATGACAATACCTTTTCCTTTCCATTTCAAGAAATAACCCCCGCCTGTTTGAATCTGGGAGAAGCTTGAAGGATGTGATACTTTCATCCACCTCTTCAGTGTAGTAAAATGATCGAATTCCAGATGTCCTTGGATTTCTGGATTTTTTATCAATAAGGATTGTTGAGCTCTGAGTATTTCATGTTTTCTGGTAATGAAATTGTCTGCATCCCAGATTAGCTTTTCAAGAATTTGAGATCTCAAATCACCCTCTTTTTGAGATTCAACTATCTCCATAAAATACGAAGCCATAAGAGCATGAGGATGATCGAATTCCTTCTTAAAAGCATTTTTAGCTCTTCTGAAGGCTTTTTTTATCATCTTATAGGATGTCTCCTCATTAACAAGATCTTTTCTTCCACCCGACTTTCCAATAATCTCTTTAGCAATATCCAAATTCCCTTCCTTGTTAGCCCAATAAAGTAATAACGCGTAATTGAAGTGGGCTACACCAAATGCCCCTATTTTGAGAATTGAGCGCAAAAACTCCTCAAGAATATCACAGGCTCGGTCTGTATCTTTCCAGAATTCTGTAGTACCGCGTTCCCAAAAGATTGTACCTACTCTAGCGAATGCATAGTTATTTATGAAGCCAGTGATTTCTGGGAATTCATTCATATCTTTTTCTGCAATTTCTAATGCCTTAGTGAAGTTCCCCATATAATAGTAACATAAACACATGCCATCATCGATGATTGGAACAGGGGTATCAAGACCTATTAGCTTTTGGGCTTTCTTGAGGTAATTTAGCGCTTCTTCAGGTCGATTTTCAAATAATTCTAAGTTTGCATAAGCAATATAGAAAGGGAAATGTTCCGGGGCAATAGATGTTGCTTCATTTAGAGATTGTCGTGCATGGGCGAATTCCTTTAAAGTTAGCAACAACATAATTCTTCTGAAACAGGTCATGTAGTCTTGACGATCGGATTTTACTTCAAAGAGTTCTTTAAGTTTATTAATATGTTTTTTATCCAAAGCTTCTTTTTTGTATTCCTCCCAAAATTCATTACTTGTCCTGTCTAATAAATAATGCAGCCGTATCATTTCTCCTTCAATGACCCAATCAGGGAATAAGTCTTCAGACGACTTTGGCGTGGATTCTAATTCATGTAACTTGTCGTATAATGGTTGCCACTTTTCTCTTTTTTCATTTTGCGAGAGAATATTTTTCAAGTCGTCTTTAAGGATTTGGGAGTCTTCGAATAAAATCTCTACAAATGCTTTGTCCCTATCGCCTATAACCATCGAACGTAACTTCTCTGTCTCTTCTCTAGACCTATCCGGAAGCAGGAGGATACGCAGATTCTGAATATTCCTCAGTAACGAAAGTACGCCTCGCTCAGTTAATCCTTCTTGGTTATGCATTTCTTCCTCCTATTTTTTAAACTAACCCCAGATACGCTTCAATGTTCATCTTCAAATCTCCAGCAAGTGGCTTCGATTTGGGGTTAGGTGTAGAAAACCTGGTGTGTTCCCCGACAACACTTTCTTCTTTCCACCTCCCTGGCCCTAAAATATCACTATATTCAAGCGTAAATTCGCGAGGGAAAGTAATAACAGTCCACCTTTTCTCTTGAAATTCTATCGTTACCATCTGGTAACGAGGAGGTGTGTAACTTGCCCCTCCTAAGGAACCTGCTCCAACAGCAACTCCCACATTTCTAGAGCCAGATTGCTTAGTGTGAGGCAAATTGAAGAGATGATGCAGCTTTCTTCTGTGACAATGACCGTGAAAAACTATGGCAACTTTAGCGTACCATAAAGCCGGATTTATATCTGCAATGTTTTGCATGAAATCTAATTGGCAACCTTCTGGTACTTCTAATACAATTTGTGGATTGTGATGGAATACGGCTATGCGATATGGGTAATTCTTTTTTTCATTCAACTCATCAATAGCCTTTAGCACAGTCTCACCGTAAATCCATCCTCTTGCTGCAGGTTCAGCAAAACTAACCAATCTACATGAATCGAAAGCCAGAACAGCAAGGTTTCTCTCTTCGAAGTAAAATATCTTATAACCGTCTTTGAATGTGATGCCTGTATTGTGGGATGTTTCTTGATAAAAAGCTTTACAAAAAATTTCAAATTGATTGAGCTTTTGTGATATAGATTCCGGTCCAGGCTTTGGGTCATTAACGAATTGCGTATAGGCATCCTGATTTTCTGTGAAATTAATATCATGATTACCAGGCACAATAACAACTTGTTCTTCTGTAATGGGTGGGTCGTACTTGAATGCTTTCTGTAGGGATGTTAGAAGATATTTTAAAAATCTCTTTACGCTGTTGAATTGATCTTCTTTGCCGCCTTGGGTTAAATCGCCGCTGATAATAATCAAATCAGGTTTGATTGATTCTTGTTTTTGGGCTAAGCAGACTTCTATATCTACGACAACTTTTTTAACTAACAGCTCTTCTAGGGACATATTTGCATACGCAAAGCAATCCTTCTTATCCATAAACCATTCGATTCCACTGTGAATATCGGAAATATGAAGAATATTTATTTTTGAATACGAGGAAGAAATATCAGTCATAAAGTTCTTCCTTTTAATCTTCTACGGGGCATCTCGCCAGTAATCGCTCCTATTACCCCAAGCGCCACCAACACAGGCAGAACAACGTTTTTCAGGAAATCAAGAAAGCGGTATTTGTTAGACGCCATGCCACTCCTTTAAGCTATTTATCGTCCACGTACGCCCGATGTTCTGTTACTCCCACGTTCATCATCGTACGAAGGGTCCGATAAAAGAAACCATCCTCGTAGGTCTTATCCGCTGTAGCCAAATTTTAGTCAAAAACGAACCTTTGTCAATACCTAACGTAAAAATCTTTAGTAGACTTGTTCTTATTGCCTGTAGAGTCCCGCCGACCGCTCACGTCTGACGGCTGACAGCTTACCGCTTTCGTGGGCATAGCCCACCCATTTTCAATTTGATATTTGATATTTGCATTGTGCGGCGCAGCCGCATCATCTGCGTACGCTTGCGACGAAGTCAATCTGTGGATAGGAAAAAACCCATGTCAATCTGTGGTTTCAACATTCCTCATCTGTAGTTTTCTTGACATAACATCCTTCCTCCCTATCATCCCACATGGTCGGTATAAACCTTGCGCAGGACCTTTTGAACCTTACCCCAGGAGCTTTCGAGCAGCCCGTAGCAACCCCTGCACTCTTCGTCAAGATAGACCGCCTGGTCAAGATTACGAAGTCCATCGAACGCAATCTGGTAAGGCCGCAGGCTGGAGTGTCGTACAAGGATCTCAAGATAAACTACCAAAAGGCCTTAAACCCCATGCAGCTCGCCGCAGCCACCGCGACAGAAGGCCCGGTCCTCGTCATTGCAGGGGCGGGATCGGGGAAGACGCGCACCATCATCTACCGGGTGGCGTATCTTTTGGAACGCGGGGTCCCGCCCGAGCAGATACTTCTCCTTACTTTCACGCGCAAGGCCGCCAGGGAAATGATGTCACGCGCATCCAGGCTCTTAAAGGACGACCGGGGCACGCGCATCATGGGCGGGACGTTCCACTCGTTCGCAAACCATATGCTGCGCAGGTACTCAAAGCTGATAGCAATGAAACCCGACTTCACCATCGCCGATACCACCGACTCCGCAGACATCATCGACTACGTCAGGCGCGAGCTCAAGCTCGACAAGCAAAAGAAGGCCTTCCCGCGCAAGGGCCGCATACAGGAGATAATCTCCAAGGCGCGCAACTGCGACGTTTCCATCGGCAAGATAATCGAAGACCAGTACACCGGGCTGTCTGAGTTTACGGACGACATCGAGCTGGTTGCCGCGGGCTTCACAGGCTTCAAGCGCAACCACCACATACTCGACTTCGACGACCTGATGGAGGTCATGCGCGAGGCTTTGCGTCAGAGCGAGGGATTCCGCCAACGCATGGCGCACCTGTTCCGGTACGTGATGGTGGACGAGTTCCAGGACACCAACACCATCCAGAAGGAGATTTCGGACCTCCTGGCGTCGCATCACCGCAACATCATGGTGGTGGGCGACGACTCGCAGTCCATCTACTCGTTCCGGGGCGCGAACTTCGAGAACATCCTGCGTTTTCCCGAGACCTATCCTGACTGCGCATACATCCGCATCGAGCAGAACTACCGCTCATCGCCCGATATCCTCGACTTCACCAACTCCGTAATCTCGCAGGCC
>JAFGSK010000077.1 GCA_016934635.1 Caldifarciminota bacterium | reverse complement strand
CTACTACTCGGTGAACACCGGTTCAGGCTGGAGCGAACCTGCACCTGTTAACGAACATCCAGCTGTGGATGATTACCCTGATTTAGCCGTGGACGGCGAAGGCAGAGTGTGGTGCGTGTGGGGTTCTACCAGAGGTGGGGAAGCTGGCATCTGGGCTTCGTATACTCCGTTTACGGGGGTGGAGGAGGAACCCGTAACGCACCAACCGCCAACCTTTTCTATTGACAGAGCTGTAGGTCGGCACTTCAACTTCTACGTACCTTCCCAAGTTATCCCAGGCAAGCTCGAAATCTACGACGCCTGCGGGCGTTTGGTTAGACAACTGGCAGTCGATAATCAAACCCTCTTCTGGAACGGAACGGAAGATGCAGGTAAGCGGCTGTCCCCTGGCGTCTACTTCGTGCGCTTCAGCATGAAAACAGGAGCAACAGAAAAGATAATCTTAACGAGATAGTCTTGCAAGGCTCGATTTCCTTGCCCAAATGTTAGACACCTTCCCCGGGCTTGACATTTCGCACCTATCCGCTTAATATGAGTTAAGGATACGGAGTGCGACACGCCGTGATCAGGGGAGGGGTCAAACCTTCCCCTGATCAGGCCCGATCCTGAAACAAGCGTTGCTTAACACTATTTTTTTTGAGAGTTACGGATAGGTGCACAGAGACTTACACAAGGAGGCCGGATGCGTCGGCGGCGATTCCCGGTCGGATGGCTGATAGGTGGATTGTTAGCGGTGAGTTCGGTTTGGGCAGACAGCCTGCCCGAACTTATACCTCGCGAGGTGCTGTTCGGGAACCCTGCACGGTCAGCGCCACTCATATCCCCTGACGGTAAGATGATGTCATACAGAGCGCCTGTCGACGGGGTGATGAACGTATGGATTAAGACCATCGGTCGAGAAGATGCTAGGCCTGTTACACAAGATACAGGCAGGGGAATCCAGGCCTATTTCTGGTCAGGAGACTCGAAGCATATTATATACACCCAGGATCAGGACGGGAACGAGAACTATCATCTCTACGGAGTCGATATTAAAACAGGCCAGATAAAAGATTATACGCCGTTCGATGGAGTCAGGGTACGTCTGGTGGAATGGGACAAACGCTTTCCTGACGAACTTTTGATATCCATCAACCTCGACGATCCCAGGCTGCACGACGTATATCATCTTGACATAAACTCAGGCGATCTTGAACTGGTGGTCGAAAATCCTGGAAACATCATCGGATGGATGGCGGATCGAGAGTTGCATATCCGTGCAGCTCTCGTTATGCGTACCGACGGGGGTTTCGATCTTGTCACGCGAGCGGATGAGAAGAGCGAATGGCAGTATCTCCTTACCTGGGATTCGGAGAACAACATGAGCTCGGACCCCTTGAGTTTCTCAAGTGACGGCGTTCATATGTACCTGAGGGACTCAAGGGACGCCAACGCATCGAGACTGGTTAAGATTAACCTCGACTCAGGGGATATCCACGTGATCGCCGAAGACCCTTGCTACGACGTATCAAGGGTGCGCTTCGATCCCGGGACCCACGAACCCCAGGCAGTGTCTTTAGAGAAGGCAAGGATGGAATGGGTTATCCTCGATGAAGACCTCCGTGAGGACTTCGAGGCGGCGAGGAACCTGGATGATGGTGATTTTCTGATATACGACGAAGACCTCGACGACGAAATCTGGCTCGTCTCATTCAATAAGGATGTCGGGCCTATTTGTTATTATGCTTACGATCGAACGAAAGGCGAGGGAGCTTTGCTTTATAATCACAACCCAGTGCTTTCCGATTACACCCTTGCCGAGATGGAACCCCTGTCCTACGCCTCAAGGGACGGGTTTACCATCCACGGATACGTAACCTTTCCCCCCGGGATAGAACGCAAGAACCTGCCCATGGTCGTTCTGGTCCACGGCGGGCCATGGTCAAGGGTAAGCTGGGGGTATGATCCGGAAGCACAGTGGCTGGCCAACAGGGGATACGTATGCCTCGAGGTAAACTACCGGGGCTCCGACGGTTACGGAAAGGATTTCCTCAATGCAGGAAACAGGGAGTGGGGACGCAAGATGCAGGACGACCTTGAAGACGCGGTCGACTGGGCGGTTAAGCAAGGTTTTGCAGATCCTGAAAGGGTGGCGATATTCGGTGCATCCTACGGCGGTTACGCGGTGCTTGCAGGGGCGGCTTTCACTCCTGATCTGTACCGTTGCGGGGTAGACATGTTCGGACCTTCAAATCTCTTGACTTTTATCGAGGCGGTGCCCGAGTACTGGAAGCCAATGAAGGCTATCATGTATAAGAGGATTGGTCACCCGGTCGAGGACTCGGCTATGCTTCGGGAGCGTTCACCCATTTTTGCAGTTGATGAGATCAGAATACCCCTTTTGATCGTCCAGGGGGCGAACGACCCAAGGGTGCCTGTGGCCGAGTCCGAGCGGATCGTTGCCGCACTCAAAACCAAGGGTGTCGAGTACGAATACATACTCTTCGAGGACGAGGGACACGGGTTCGCCCGCCCTGAAAATCGTCTCAAATTTTACTCTGCAGCCGAACGCTTTCTGGCTAAGCACCTGGGCGGTCGTTATGAGGAATAACCACCGACTTCTCCGCAAGGCTTCCCGATGAGGCATCGTGTTAATCCCTGATCATCTCGCGTTCGTCTAACGAAGCTTGGAAGTAGCTTATATGGTTGACTTGACGCCAAACATTGCGTCTAATTAACAATCTTAGTGAAAGTTAGCGTTTAACTGAGATGTTTAGAAAATCTCGTTAAATAAGGAGGATGCCCATGAAAAAAACCACCATAATATTATCAGTGATGACGGCAATTTTTTTGTCTGCATCAACAGTCACGGCAAGCGACAGTCTGTCGACGCTTATCCCGAGAGAGGTGCTGTTCGGGAATCCGGAAAGGATTTTGCCCGAGCTTTCTCCCGACGGGAAGATGCTTGCCTACGTTGCCCCTTTGAACGGGGTTCTTAACGTATGGGTAAAAACTATCGGCAAGGAAGACGACAGACCGGTTACGAAAGACACCAATCAAGGGATTGTCTACTTCGCTTGGCGCGGCGATTCCAAGTCGATACTTTACATCCAGGATCAGGAGGGAAATGAGAATTACCACCTTTACGGTGTTGATCTCAAGACGGGAAAAGCAAAAGACTACACACCCTTCGAGGATGTAAAGGTTCGTGTGGTAGCCTCAGACGACAAACATCCCCGCAAGTGGCTGATCTCGATGAACAAACGCGACCCTCAGATATTTGACGTATACCTTCTAAATCTCAAAACAGGGAAGATCAAATTGGTAACCGAGAATCCGGGGAACATCGTGGATTGGATGACTGACTGGAACTTCGGATTGCGTGGATCTCTTGCTCTCAACCAGGAAGGAGGTCTTGATTTGCTGGTCAGGGATAACGAAAGAGCCCAGTGGCGCAGCGTTGTCTCATGGGGTTTTGAAGATTACTCTTCGAGCGCCCCGTTGAGGTTCGTAAAGGACGGCGAGCATATCTACCTGCGGGATTCCAGGGATGCCAATGCCGCCAGGCTCGTTAAAGTCAATATTAATAATGGAGAAACCGAGATCATAGCCGAGGATCCCGAATATGACCTTGGGCCTGTGTTTTTTCATCCTGAAACAGGGGATGTCCTGGGTGTTTCCTTTATGAAAGACCGTCGTCACCGCTTATTCTTCGACGCAGAAGTCGAGGCGGATTACAACATCGTCAAGGATCTTGATGAAGGGGATGTTGGTTTTGCAGATGAAACCGAGGATAATAATACCTGGTTAATTTCATTCCTCAAGGACGACGGCCCAATGTCCTACTATGTTTTCGACCGGAAAACCAAGCAGGCCGAATTTCTGTTCAACTACCGGGACGATCTGGGCAGCTATTCTTTGGCAAAGATGGAGCCATTTTCATTCACATCCCGTGACGGACTTACCATCCACGGTTACATAACATTCCCTGTCGGTGTCGAGAGAAAGAATCTGCCGATGGTTATTAACGTTCACGGCGGACCCTGGGTCAGAGACAACTGGGGATACAATCCCGAAGCCCAGTGGCTGGCAAACCGAGGCTATATTTCGATGGAGGTTAACTACCGCGGCTCAACAGGTTATGGCAAGGAATTCACCAATGCAGGCAACAAAGAGTGGGGTCGTAAGATGCATTACGATCTTGTCGATGCAGTAAAATGGGCCATAGATCAAGGTTATGCAGATTCTGAAAGGATTGCCATTTACGGCGGTTCTTATGGAGGATATGCAGCGCTTGTCGGAGCTACATTCACTCCAGATTTATTCTGCTGTGCGGTAGATATGTTTGGTCCTTCCAACCTGATAACCTTCCTGGAAACCGCTCCTCCTTACTGGAAGCCGTACTTGGATATGATGTACAAACGAGTAGGCAATCCTGAAACCGAAAACCAGATGCTTGAGGAGCGCTCCCCTTTATTCAAGGTTGATGAGATAAAGATTCCCATGCTCATTGCGCAGGGAGCAAACGACCCACGCATCAAGCAGGCAGAATCAGACCAGATCGTGGCCGTGATGGAAGAAAAAGGCATAGATTATGAATACATCCTATTCCCAGACGAAGGTCACGGTTTTCAGAAGGAAGAGAACCGACTTAAATTCTACGCTCGATGTGAGCGCTTCCTTGCCAAGCACCTGGGTGGTCGATACGAAGAATGAAAAATCCCACGATCTCACTGCGCGATATCGCGGGGACCCCGAATAGACACCCCACGAACGTACTTCGTACGTCCGCGGGGACCCCGAATATTTACCCCAACGAGAAATCAAAAGATTTCTCGCCGGGGACCCCGAAGGAACGATGCTCCTTTTGGACCGAAGGATCAAAAGGTCGCTGGAAGATGGAAGCAGAGCATCTGAGTCGCCGTCGTTTGCCTCTAAGACCCGGGCATGTAGCGCGAACCTTCAGGTTCGCTGGCGAGTCTAAAGACTCTCACTACATGTCATCCTCATTCCCCCCTTTGAGGTTCTTTGAGGATTTACACACTTATATGGGAACCCATTGGCGCTTCGCGCCTCGCTTGTGCCCCTGAAGGATCAAAAGGTCGCAGAAAATAGAAGGAGGCATGCCCCGCCCTGATTCGTTATTTTACGTAGATTATCTTAATTTGGTCAGTGAGGCCCTCTAGGAGTCTGACAAAATACACTCCCTGAGAAACATTCCCAGAAGGCCGCCATTCCCCTTTGCCGTTCTCCAGAGCTATCTCGGCAACCTTGCAGCCCATTACGTCGAAAACCCCGATTCTGCCGTTATCCAAACCTTGCACTGCGAATGAAACCTTGTCAGTAAACAGCTTGCAGTCCGACGATAGCCGAACTTTCTGTAGCGGTTCTGAGGGTTTTTCTTCAACCGAATAGATCGCCTTTCCTTCTGTCAGGTATACGATCCTGTCCGCAGGTTCACCATAGAAGCGCTGGACTGTTCCGGAGGGCCAGCGAACGATTACGGAGTCTATCCAGTGGTGGGTACCAAGGCCGAAGTGCAGAAATGGATTGAACGGAGAGCCGTAGCCGTTCCCTGCCGACGGAGCGAGCTCCCGGACAACTGGTATCCCCTTTGTCCAGCAGGTCACTCGCGCGCCTATTGCGGTCAGGTTGCATCCGCCCTGCCCGGGGCCTTTGCCCTTCAAGTTCACGACTAGCCAGTGGTTATCATTACCTGCGTCTGAGACGAAGAAACTGTTCTGACCCTCGTACGGGATGTAGGCGTCGAGGAAGCCGTCGGAGTTGATGTCGGCCCAGATGGCGTAGTTCTTGCGCTTCCAGTTTTTAAGCCCAACGTCGCCTGTGACATCGGTGAACTGGTAGCCGCCCTCGTTGCGGTAGAGCCAGCCTTGCGCTCCGGGTGATCCGTAAAGGTTCACCCAGTAAAGGTCCAGATATCCGTCGTTGTCGTAGTCCGGGCAGGAAGGTGCCGAACCTATCTCCGCGTTTATTATGCCGGTCTCCCAGATATGGTCTGTGAACTTCCAGTCCGGGGGACCTCGGTTGATCCAGAGATGATTGGTTGAATCCCCGGGGTACCCCGGGTGGTGGGTTATTGGCGTAAAGAGGTCAAAGCAGCCGTCGTTGTCGAAATCTCCCCAGCAGGCGCCGATATTGTGGCCTTTATACACAAGGCTGCCTTCACCTATTACCCCCTTGGCATCGGCAACATCCAAGAACGTTCCATTGCCCTGATTCTCGAAAAGGAGGTTGCGCTGCAGGCGATATACGGAGACGAAGATGTCTATACGGTTGTCGTCGTTGAAATCGCCGACGCTGACTCCTCTTGAACATACCGCCTGGACCCTTACACCCGCTTCTTGTGAAACATCGGTGAACGTTCCGTCGCCGTTGTTGTGATAGAGGTAGTCCTCATGTCCCACCGACATCGGGAACTCGTAGCTCGATACATAGAAATCCAGCCAGCCGTCGTTGTCGTAGTCGAGCCAGGCAACGTCAACCAAATCTCGGTTCAGGATTGTATCGGTAAGTCCGACATCGGAACTCACGTCTTCCACTCCCCAATCAGGCGGGCCGAGATTGCGGTAAAGGAGTATGTAGCAGGTATCGTTCAGGGAATCCACGCTGATCCTGCGTGTAGTCAGTATATCCGGGTAGCCGTCGTTATCGTAATCACCAAAGCATACTATCCTGCCTCCAGGCCAATTACTTGCAGTCTGCTTGGTGAAGTTGCCCTGGCCGTCGTTGAGGTAGGCATAGCCTGCCCAAAAGTCGATGATCCCGTCGGAGTTGTAGTCGGTAAACGTGGCCGAACCGCTCAACTGATCGATCCCGTGTTCTGTTATGGGCACCTCATTAAAGTATATCTCGGCCGGGACTAAAAGACTTATCAAAACGAACAAATGCATCCTGCCTCCTTGGTTATACTGATTAAATTAACCGATAATTGTTACTTGTCAACGTAGGACAGACGCTTGCGAATCGAAGATCCACTCTTGTTTGCCCAAGACAGGCAGGAGTGTCTGCTACACCCATAAGGTTGACGATAATCTTAAGGTATAAAAACCTGACTGCGTTCGTTGTAGTAAAGGGAGTGCAGGAAAGGCCTTAGGATATCGGCATACAACAGGCGTAATCCCTTTTCCTTGAAGCGACGTTGTATAATCCTTACCAACCCGGATGCGTAGTGCCTGAAGGCATTGACAGTTGCCTGTCCGAGCCGGTGCAAAAACTTCATCATAGGAGGTGAGATATGGGGATGGTTCCATACAAGATGGTAGGCGTTGTAATGGTGATGATTGCGGTCAAAGATACCGTAAAGGGATTCTATTTTTTCGGTCAGGGGAAGTCTGGGCATTGGGGTGAGGATTGAGAACTGATAAGAATCAAAATCGATTTTTTCCAACACCTGATAGTCGGCAAGGATGGATTCAACGGTATCCTCCTCGTAGCCGATGATGTAGGCTCCCATCGTAAAGACCTTCTTTTCCTTTGTCCTGCGCCTGAAGTCGAACATCATCTCCAGGTTAATATCCTTATCTATGCGCTTCAAGGTCTCCTCGTGAACACTTTCCACTCCGAAAGCCGCCAGGGCCATGCCCCGTTCGGTCCACGAATCGAGATGCTTTGCGGCAAGTTCCATACGAGTCATCACCCACCAGTGAAAGTTATATTTGACCAGTAGATCTATGACCTTTTCCGAATGGGAAGGGAATATGTAGAAGGTTTCGTCCGTAATCCAGACCTCGTTTACTCTCTGTGAGCGGTAGAAGTAGAGCACCTCTTCGATAGATTCAAGTGGTATCGGATAAGGCTTGGGACAGTGGATCGGGGTCTGGCAGAAAGGGCAGCGGTAGGGACAGCCGCGCTGTGTGAAAAGGATGCCTATTTTTTTATAAGGAATCGAGGGGGAACATGGAGATTTAATGAATTGACGATGGGAGGATGGCGCAATCTGTCAAGCTTACGTCCAAAGATCTCCCGGTTGAGCTGATCCTCAACGTAAACGGTGAACACCCGGTCTGCAAACCGGGCTGATTCGTCGGAGAGTGCCCCATAACCGCCGGCCCATATTTCTTTGACTCCCTGTCTGCGAGCCTCTTCGGCCATCTCGAGTATCTCCCACAGATCGTGGTGAAAGAAACTGAATCCTACTATGTCCCAGCCCTCTCTCAGCTTAGCTACGTACTCGTTCCATGATGGATATTCGAGTATTTCAATTTCGGAAACGTTCTGCTTGATGAATCTGAGGGAGACGGAGACCTTGCGCGGTGAAGCAACCCTCGGCAGATCGAACACCTGTCCGCCTACTGCATCCCAGTAATCGTTCCGGAACCGGCGGTAACAGGTAGTAAGAAATACTTTGGGATTGGTGGCTAATCCGGCCATTCTTTACCTAGTTCAATATCCAGAGGAAGCCCTTGTGATCCCGCCCTTGCAAACCATAGAATATCTTAGCTTCATGACGAGAGATATTATTCCATAATAGCAATAAGCCAAACATTTTTTTAAAATTCAACCATCTTCTGTATCAAAAAGGTAATCTTTACCCTTAATCCAATATTTCCAGCGTAACTATTACCCATCTTGTTGACATAACACCCATGCATCTTATAATTTCCCTTGGTGTAATCAAGGCTAACAGATAAGGAGTCGTGGTTATGAAGAGATTTTTTGCTTGGCTGGATAGAACGTTCATAAAGCCCGTGGAGGATTCGAAGATGAGTCTGGGGACTTTCATCCTTATTGCCGCAGGCTACATCCTGGTTCGCAATCTCGCGGAGGGGGCCTTCGAATCGCTTCACATCCTGGGTTTGGCGACCATAACCCTGCATGGATTGGAGGAGACCTTTCTGCACCTCATGTTCTCATGGCTGTATCTGTTTCTCGTCATCATCTTGCTGATGCGTCTGACGACCGGCCACGATATACGCAAGATAACCCGGGTCCTCTTGATTTATTCTTTCATAATCATAATCCCGGTTATAGTTGACCCCCTGATCAGGCCAGGAGGGTTCCGTCTGGCCTACCCCACCGACATAACACAGTTGCCCAAGATCGTTAACGTCATATTCCGGCCCTGGATATTCCTTGACCCCGATCTCTTTTACAAGTTCGGGCCGCAGCTTCCCTATGGCGGCTCCCCGGGCATGCTCATAGAAGGATTCCTGGGGGCGATTCTTGTGATGGTATACAGCGGTATAAAGGCCAAGCCTAACTGGAGGAAGATACTCTCAGTCGTTCTGACGCCTTTAGTCATAATAGGGGGCTTAACTGCTGCCGGTGTGGCCCAGGTGTTCATGAACGTCATACCCTATTACCCCCCAGCGTCAGGCCTGGACGTCTACCACTCAGGAGGTCTCATCAATTCGCCTACACGCAAGTATGTAATTATCATATTAGTTCCATTCATGCTGCTGTCGCTTTTGGGGCTTTGGCTTTACAATCGTGAGAAGTTCAAGTTGTTGATTCGTTCGCTTGAGCCGCTGCACCTTATCCTGGGTGGCCTGGCTACCCTGGCGGGATTCTTCTTCGCACGGCTGAACCTTCGAGGCATTCTGGTTGGTGTGCCCGGAAATCCCTTCGACTACGTGGCCTTGATCGTCCTGGCCTATCTGGGCTTGTGTACGGTTGCCTTGTCTCGTTTCATCTACAAAGGGTTTGATCCATCTTCGCCCCCCGATGTTCAGAAGACCTTTCGCAGGGCGGCATGGGGGATGTTCATCCTGGCCTTTGCCCTGGCCTGGTCCGTAGGGTACTCCACGCTCTTCATTGCAGTGGTTGCGCTCTTCGTTGGAGCGCTTCTGGGTTTGCCTCCGTTGCGTCTGGGTCGGTTTTTAGTCCCCTCGGCTTTGGTCAAGGCGGTGAGTGTCTATCTTTTGGTTTTCTGCGGATACGCTTTGTTTGCCACCGAACGAACCTTCAGTGTCGTACCCTGGAGGCAGGCTCTGGGGATTCTTATAGCCGTTGTGGGGGTATTCCTTGCAATCGAGCTGGTTACCCGCTACATGATTGAAGACAAAACCCCAGCCGCGAAACAAGCCGACACCAAGGGGGCTTGAGTATGGCACGGGGCAAACTCAAACCAGGGTTCCTGATTACAGGGGGGATTATTGGTTTAATAATCGCGGTGGTCCTGCCCCTTCTCCTGGGTGGTTCCTGGTTTTGGATTCTATGCCCGATACTGGGTGTTTTACTCTTCACAGGAGTGCTTTTCGCCAATAGATGGCTGCTTACGGCGGCGGCATGTCTGCTGGTGGTCGGATTGGTTGTTATAGGGTTATGGACGCGGGTTCCTGTATCAAACAAGGAGTCCGAAGACTTAAAGGCAGTGGGCTCTTTCATCAATGCCGAGGTGCAGCACCTTCGTATGGAGTATGAGAAGTCGCTTGAATCTTACACCCTGGCGATTCGCCTCGGTCTGTATCATCCATGGATTGAATTTCAGAGGGCTCGCACTTATGGATACCTAGGTCAAGAAGGGGAAGCCTTTGAGGGGCTGTTTTACATGATGAAGGCTCCTTCCAAGGATTTCCCTCTGGAGTTGCTTTACTCGGATTATGCAGTCGCCGCTTTTAATATAGGAGAAAACGATGTGGGTGTAAGAGCCTTGAATGAATCGATCAACCTCAATTTCAGACCCGCTTCAAGTTACTTCAAGCTGGGAACGTTTTACAAAAGTCAAGGCAAGTTGCTTGAAGCTGATTCTGCGTTTCAAAAGGCATACAGACTCGGCTACGAGAAAAGCGAGTGTTCCTGCAAGCTGGCGGAAATCGCCTTTGATTTGAAGGAGTATGGCGAGGCTGAAAGACTCTATAAACGTGCCATCAGAGAAGACCTTGAGAATACGTCGGCTTACAACAGTTTTGGAATGAGGCTGGCCTTACAGGGCAGGTTTTCGGAAGCTGAAGACATCCTGAAAAAGGGAGAATTGATCATGCTTACGGCTGAATTGAAGTACGATCCGATTCTTCATACCGAGATATTAACAAACCTGGCATACGTACTGGCGGAAAAGGGTGATTATGAAGAAGCGTTTCAAACCTACGAAAGGATTGCGACCGAGATTCCCAGAGGACCTGATGTAAAGAATCCTTTCGTGATTTTCGCCTATGAAAACTGGGCCGATCTATACCTTAGGTTAAATCAACCTGCACTGGCGTATGCCAAGATGAAGGATGCAGCCACTGTTGCCCTGACAATGAACGATACCTTGAATTATTACCGCATTCAACGCAGGCTGCGAGCATTTAGCGAACCTTCCTCTACCTCTATAACTCCCCAGCCTTAATATCTCGATTTAAGCCGTTGATTTTAACCAGGTAGGATTTGTGATGCTCCTCACAGAGGTCTGTTCAAAGGGTTAACAGTCAGTAATTTCGCAGGTTACGTTCACTATCAGATCACGTTTAGCGTATTGCCTTGCGAATGAGATAGGTTCCCCTTGGATGACGTATTGTACTAAGAGCCGTGGAGACCTTTTAACTTCTTAACCAGTAAAAGGCCGACGTCTGTGAGACGGTACCCTTCCTCGGCAGAATCGACGATACCGGATTCTCGTAGAAGGTCGAGTGCACTCTCTACAGCATTCTGTGGAATCCTTTTTTGACGATTATTCCTTATTTCATTCAGAATATCCTCAAATCGCATCGGGCGAGTGTTTCGTGCAAGCATTTCAACTATCGCCGAGGATACTGTTGTCGACGATAGAAACTCGAGTAACGCCTTTTCTAAAGAACCTGTGAACATCGCGCCTCCTGGCAAAAGGACGCTTTTGCTAGACTCTTCTCCATTTCAGCCAAGATTAAGTATCCTCAAACGGATAGAGCTGTCAAGCTGTCGCTTCGATACGAAGGTTCACAAGATCGCTTGATAGAAGATCGTAAACGTGTTTGGTGTAAACAGCCTCTATGCATATTGAGTTCGTCGAATTTTTCTCTCCGCGCACTCCGGGGTTCAATAAACTGTACTACTAGGTATGGCCGACGTATATGTCGCTCCTGTCGTATATATTGTGGTTCAATAAACCTATCTCACAAGGTCTTGAATAAATCTTATGGTTCCTCCGATCCAGGTGTTGACCAGGAAGTCAAGCCTGCCTATCAGAAGGGAGATACGCGCCATAACCGTGTAGCCGAACGCGGCACCGAAACCGATCATTATGAACACTATCCCTGACCTGGAACCCACGCCTAGGATCCCGGTGTGGGGTCTGGAGAAGTAGAAAAAGATCAAGGTACCGATGACCCCTACGATGAGCACGATGTTGCTCACTATGATGAGTATCTGTGGTCCGCTTATCGGCGCGGCGGCCGAGATGCCGGGTTCCCATATCGGAAGAAGCGTAGCCTGAACCTGCGGCAGCAGGAATCCCTGGATAGCACCCGTGATGCCTAATCCCGCGCCCAGACCTACGGTGAAGGCTATAGGCCATCGTGAGATCCAGTTGACCTTAGGCCCGAACCAGCGGGTAAGCATCATTATCCCTAAGATGGTCGGGATAATAAGGATCATGGCTTCCCAGAAAGCTGTCGAAGAACCCGTCGACTGGTAAGCCTTCCAGTTCGTGATGAACACGTCGACCAGCATGTCCTGCATGGTGAACTTCGCAGTGGTCACAACCCAGTAGGCGGCCGAGACCCCAACGTACAGATGCTCGGCGAATTTGTAGAGGGGATTATCCCGGTACAGGAAGGAAAAGATTGCGATCGTCAGCGTAGCTGCGATCCAGATGCCGAGAAGCGTACCGAAGGTCATTTCTTCCTCCTTGTGTATACATCGACGATGAAGTCGGCAACGGTGCCCACTAGTATGAAGAGAATGATCAAAAGGTGAGCGGTCGTCTGTGCAGGCATGCCTTTGCTCCCGAGACCGGGCCTTTCGAGAAGACTCTCGTACTCGCTCGCGCCCTTCAGTCCGCCCAGGAGACCGACGAGTTGTTTGGACTGCAGGTACGGATAGAGATTGGGCGCGACGACGCCGGTAACGCCTCCGATTATCTGCTCGCCGAATCTGCCCCAGGCGTACTCTATCCATATTTCCACCATCGTGCCGTGGGCGAAGCTCACAAGCGCCGCGATGTCGTCGTAGTTGTGGACATCCCGCATCATGGGGAAGCTGTCCACCGGAACACCCTGGTAGTCCGCACCGTAGAAGTCGCGAATCTCCCGTCCTATGCCTACGATCACGGTGATCGGGTTGGGGCGGTAGCCCAGATTAACATAGTCCGTACCGTAGGTTTTCCCGTGTCTTGCCGCCGCTTCCTCGATAGCTATCTGTCCGAGCGGAAGACCCGTTACAAGATGACCCAGAAGTATTATCTTAAGGCCCCTGCGGAACGCGTGTTCGGCTATCGCCTCCATCATCGGCTGACATTCGGGGGCGCTGGTCGCATCGTAGTCGACCGAGAGCACGACGACCGAACCTGGTCTGAGAGTATCTATCGCCCTGTAGGCGTTTTCGACCGGTTCCGATACCTTAGGTGGAATGGGTATTTTCACGAGTAAAGGTACGAGCACCACGAGCGCAAGCACGAGGAAGATGATGCGTCTGTCGATCTTAGCTAACCATTTCAAAAATCCCATCAGAGCTCCTATGTTGAGGATATGTAGGTTCGTTCGATGCCCAGGATCAATCGGACGGACATGGCAATTCCTCCAAGCACGAGACCAATGAGTATGCCTCTCCTTGCGGCGAGTTGGGGGAAGCCCATGACCCATTCCTTGACCTGGATCGCCAGGTCGACCATCATCCCGCGGTAAACAACCGCGAGCACACCTACCGCTAATCCGATGACGATGAGGATGATACCTGCGGCAAGCTTGCGGAGGAATAACCTGTAGACACCCGAAGTGACAAGCAACAGGGCAAAAAGCAATGCACCTACAAGCGCCGGAACAAGGCCTATACTGAGGTGCCCGAGCATCACGAGGATTGCAGCCGACATGAGAAGTAGCGCGTCGAAAGTCCTTGCACGGAAAGCGCGGTATGCGGCGGAGGCTATAAAGAAGGCTAAGAGTGAGAACATTGTACCCTGAAGCGGTACTATTATCCAGTTGTACACCCACAGGAAGCCGCCTACTTTGAGACCGGAAAGGAGCGCCAAAGGTGTACCGTAGATTATCCAGGTTACGATACCCGATGCCAGGGTGCCGAATATCCCAACGAGTGTGACCAAGCTGTAAAACCAGCCGCGTTCCCTGCGGAAGAGCTTGGAGAGGTGATGCTTTATCAGGTTATCTATCCCCAGAAGGGCGGCGAATCCGCCGATGATTGAAGCCCAAATCAAAAGGCGCTGTTCGAGGCTTCCAAAAGGCTCATGGGGGATAAAAAAGGTAACCACGATAATCACCCCGGCTAAGAAGGTTATTACGAGCGGGACTCTACGTTTCATTCATGTCTCCTATGCCGAGGTAAAGAGGTTTACTGCGATCTGGTAGAGTTTCACGATGATGTTCTCTTCCCATCCGTGTACGTACGATGCCAGTATGAACCCGACTGTACCCACGAGTGAAACCAGAGCGATGATCGCTACCGTGACGATTTTGACCATATCCTCGCTCTTCAATGAACCAAGGAGTTGGGGATCACGGTCGATGTACGCCGATGCCGCGAAGAGCTCCTCACCTAGAAGGGTATAGTCGCAGGCGGCTACGAAGAAGGGTAGCTGTTCCGGCATGACCGTACCTGCTATCTGAATCGCACCAATATTGTGTCCGGTTTCGGCGAGGATCAGGGACTCTGCATAGAATATACCCTGCAGGAAGATTGTTCCGGGTTTCTCGCGTGTTATAATCCCGTCCACCCCTGCGGCGTAGCCGAACTGATCGGAAGTGAGAAAGGTTATGTCAGAATCGTTGTAAAGGTCCGGTCGCCCGGCTTCAACGAATCCCTGTTTGACCGTCTCTTGCGCCGCCGCCATGACCACCGGATCATAGTTGGGTACGATGAGCCGCGTCTCGTACTCGGCCGAGCGCTTGGCTATCCTGCGCAGGATCGACAGTGCCGCTATCGTCGCGATGTCGGTAAGATAACCTATTCCGAAAGTAAACAGGATGGGCTTGCCCATCTCGGTCGAGCGGCCTACGGCCTCGTCGATAGCGTCGAGCCCGGCTATCCTACGCACGAACATCTTTCCGGTATCGCGCTTGGCCAACTCTATATAAAGAATCACCAGTATGCTGTAAAAGACAGTTACGACCAGAATCGGGATACGGGCAGTGTTGAACCACTGTGCCATCGGTCGTACAGGTCCCGTAATCTCCGATGAAGCCACGAGACCCGCCGTATCAACGACATCCACCCGATAATAATAATCCTTCTTGTTTTCGAGAAGGGTATCCTGGTCGGTGTAATAGTCGGTAGGAATCATGAGTTGAACAATCTCCGTAAACGGACCCTGGGGTGATTCGGCTCTCAGGACGACGTACTTGGCTATCCTTACGGTATCGGCTGAGAGCTGCCAGGCAAGGTCTAGGCTTTTTCCTGCGTCGTTGGGGGTATCATTTACCTTAAGGCTGTCCACCGGCCTTGGCGGTACGGGCATCTCGGCTTCAGCAACGCCATTCGCATCCGGCATCTGGCTTAAGGCCAGGAATATGAGAAAAATCAACTTACCCCTCCTTTCACTGGAAGGTTTCAAAACAATCCTGTTCTAATTCGGCAAATCCACGAACCGTATTCTATTTAAGGTGAAGCATACCGCTGGGAAGGCTTCTGTCAAGTGCATAGTTACGGACACTTGACAAGCCTATACATAATAAGTAGGTTTAAGGTATACATAAAGACTACGCAGGAGGCAGGAAATGGAAAACGCTCAAATATCGGAAAGTTGTATCGGCGCCGATACCTTGAAAAGCATCAGGATCGAGATTAAGAAGACGCAGGGCTGGTTGAGATTCTTAGGGATCCTTAATATAGTTATTGCCCCTGTTGCCTTACTGGTAACCTATTTAAACGTCCTGTTCAACCCCTATGCAGGACCTTTGCAACTGGTAGTCAGTGCAGTAAGCGGGGTAATGTCCGTAGCACTTGCCATAATCCTGCTTCAGGCCTCATCCCGTGCCGGCAGGTTCACTAAAGATGACGATTTCCACATACTAGTTAAATATCACCGAAAGCTCTCAGCTTACTTTACAGTAGCCGGTATCGTAATCGCTCTCGTCTTGGCAGGGATTCTCCTGCTTGCTTTTGCCGTTGCATTGGGCGCAATCCTTGGAATAACACCCGAGATGGCGTTTTAGGAGGTTTTCATGGAAGAACAAACTACCCCCACCGTACCGTCTGAAAACCCAGCTTCCGATTCAAGGATTAGCGAAATCGATGTCCTGCAATTGAATCGAGCTATTAAAAACACCAGGGGATGGGCCGCCTTTATCGGGATAATCCTTATAATTCTCGGCTGTCTCGCCGGCGTAGGATGCCTGGTAGGCGGTATTATACTCGTCTTCACAAAGGGAATTGGAACCGCCTTGCTGCTCTTCCTGGGCGTGGTTATGACCTTGATCGTTATCTGGCTCGGGGCGTTACTTAACCAGTCCGCGAAGAAGGCATCTCGGTATCTTAAGGCCCCAGACGAACACCAGTTGATCGCCTATCATTCCAAGCTGCGCCATTTCTTCACCCTGATGGGTGTGGTGAGGATACTCGCACTCGCATTGGCGGTTTCGGTAATAGCGCTTTCGTTACTGGGACTCGTAACCGGCTCGTTCATGGGGATTATGAAATTCTGATTACGGCAAACGCCCCGGTCGATCCCGGGGCGTCGGGTTCTAAAGGTTAATGCCTATCGGTTAGCAATCCTTAATTACTTAATGATCAATAGAAGGCTGAACCGAGGGCGGCGGACATAACAACAAGCGCTATTAGGCCAATCACAATGGCTCCGATAGCTCCGATGGTAAGAATGCCCCATGCCAGGGACATATCACCCAGCTTTTCATGATAGGCAACCAGGTCTTTACCGTCGTTGCTGGCCGCATAATCGATAGCCCGGAAGGATGCCTTGAGGATTGAAATACCCAACCAGAGTATAACACCGCCGATTCCACCGAAAATCAGAAACATAAGAAACAGAGGGAAAAATGCCCCTGGGGCAAAACCTATGAAAGAGCCGACCAGCAATCCCAATGCCACGAGACAGACATACCCTCCGGACACGATCTGCATAATGGCCAAGAAGTATGCCCACTTTGGCATCGCCTTCATCTTGAAGTGCCTTGGTTCCTGCGCTTCGGATACATTCATTTCTGCCATGAGTTACCTCCTTAGTAAAGAGAGGGTATTAATGAACCTAAAGTTGCGGAATAGGCTATTATTGCTATGATTGCTATTATTACCGACGCACCGAGTTGAATGAAAAACAGGACGCCCCAACGCTTGAAGAACCTCCTGCATTCCGCATCGTAGTGGTCGAAGGTAGCCAGGTCTCCGGTTTCCAGGAAAGGGGCCGCTCCGCGCCCCAGCTGAAGCACATAAACGGCCATCACGAATCCGAACGCTAGGGGGATAAGGTAAAGGATTAGTATGAGTCCAGCAGCAGTCCCGGTAGCTAAAGAAACGATCCCGGCTATCAGAACTATCAAGGCAACGATGGATAGCAATACGATGGAGGTGATTGCGGTAAAGGTCATCCAGGTCTTCACCTTCCGGGCATGTGGGCGGATCTCCTCAAGCGCCGCCTTGTCCAGTTCATCTCCTTTTGCTTGAGTGGGTGTCATATAGAAGCCTCCTTTTGAGTAGTTTTGTTTACCTCAAGGATTATATACTCAAATCCAACCCTGTCAAGCCGTATGATATATGATCCTCTGTGGTTTCTATGTACTCTTCGGTTAATCCCGCCGTTAAATCCCATATATTGTCTGAGTGTTGACAACTCGGTTACCGATTGTATAATCCTACACCAAATTAAATATCATGTATAGGAGGTCTTAAATGGAACAAACACCTGCAGTAGTTCCCGATGCGGGAGTAATGGGACGTATTCGTTCAGAGATAGCAAGCGCCAAGGGATGGCTCAAGTTTCTTGGAGTACTTACTCTTATATACGGAATCCTGACGGCTTTGGCCTTAGTTGGCATTCTGTTTATCATTATCGGACTAATCATGATTAAGGCAGGCTCTCGGGGCGCAGATTACGTCGAACGAGGCGATCTTGAAGGCCTTGTGGAATACCACTCGAAGTTAAAGACCTACTTTACTATCTCCGGGGTGCTGGCTATTATCGCACTCGCCGGAGGGGCTATCGGTCTCATCGTTTCCATTATTGTTTTACTGACAACTGGTTTTTAATAAGCTGAGCGGGAGATGTCCCAGGGTTACATACCCGGTTAATCTCCCGCTTTTTTATAACGAGGGTATCAAAGAAGGGGAGGTTTGACTAAGGTGTTTATATTTCTATAATCAGCCTGAAACTTAGGAGAAATTATGTTAAAGACAAATTTTGATCGTGTTGTAAAGCTCTCTGTTCAGGGAAAAGTCGCCTACCCGGCAGGTGCAAGACGGTTCGAGGTCGACGCCGAGGGTAAGCCCTTCATAGCGCCCAGCATCGGCGGAATCAGCTACAATGTCAAGATTGGTGATCCCGCCTTCGGCTGGGCAGGCGACCATGTTGAACCCGGGGTATCCACCCTGGTCGACGAAGAGAAGCGCTACGGATTCGCGACTACATCCTATCACTTCTACTCCTGTGTAGGCAACGAGGCCGTCGTGGTCACAGGGGATGCAAAGAAAAAGAAAGGGATAGTCACCGGACATCACGGGGGCGCAGAGCACGTTATACTGGATTTCGCCGACGAAGTCCTGGAAAAGCTGAACATGGACGACAAGTTCCTGGTCAAAGGGTGGGGACAGGGTCTGAAGCTTATGGACTATCCAGACATCCACCTCACAAACCTGGATCCGAATCTGGTAAATAAGATGGGTATCAAGGAAGTAGGGAAAGGTCGCATCGAGGTTCCGGTTGCAGCGGTGGTCCCCGGTCATCTCATGGGATCGGGGGTAGGCTCATTATCCATGGGTACGGGTGACTATGACATAATGACTACCGACCGCGACGAGATTGCCGAACTGGGACTGGACAAACTCTTGTTCGGCGACTTCGTAGCCATAACCGACCACGACAACGTCTACGGCCGAAGTTGGCGCAGGGGTGCGGTAACCATAGGCATCATAATCCACTCGGACTGTTTACTTGCAGGGCACGGGCCCGGGGTTACGACCCTTATTTCCTGCGTCAAGCCGATGATTGTTCCCAGGGTAGACAAGGGTGCCAACATAGGTAGGATACTTAAGATAGGACGGTTCCGCCCACCCAAGAAGAAACGCTCAGGGAAGAAAAAGTAACTCTTCCTTAAGACTTAAGGCTGCCTCAGGACAGCCTTGTAACCTTTTGAAGAGACTTGAGTCAAGAAATTTGAATACCGTAAATAAAAAAAAGAGGCATTTAATGAAAAAAGCAACCCTCGCGCTTGTTTCATTGGTAATAACGGCAATCCCGGCTTTCAGCCAGGAGCTTCCGCCTCCTGCACCGGCGCAGACCACAAAGGGGAGGTACTGGTTCTTTGCAGACAAGGTTAAACCTGTTGATGATTCAGCTGAGATAATGTTGTGGATAGCTCTGCCTCCTAATCATCCAGGGCAGGATGTCGAGATCATTCATATATGTCCTGAACCAGAAGAGATCATCGAGGATACATTATCGGGTAACAGGGTCGTTTTCTGGCGAATAACCAGCTTCGAGGACAAAAACATACTTTTCTACTACGACTTCGTGTTTTCAAGATGGGAGGTCAGGACAGATGTCGACCCTGATAGTATTGCAGACTACGATACAACGTCAGTGGAGTACATGCGTTACACCGCCTCAGAACCCTGGATAGAGCTGACCGATGATATTCGCGCTAAGGCTTACGAGATAGTGGGTGTCGAAAACAACCCATATTACCAGGCGCGTAAGATTTACGATTGGACTATAGACAACATGGTCTATAAATATCCTGACATCAATGAACGGGGTGCAGAAAAATCTTTTTACAATCTAAAAGGAGACTGCGGGGAGTTCAGCGTAGTGTTCTGCGCCTTATGCAGATCGGTTGGTATCCCGGCGAGGACCGTTACGTGCGTATGGCTGGACAGACCCGGACACCAGTGGGCTGAGATACTCCTGCCGGGTTACGGCTGGGTGCCGGTCGACCCTTCGATAGGTCAGGTGTTTACAGGTAAGTCAACCGTCGGAAGCTCAAAGGAGTTCCTGGATAGTTTTGCCGCCTACATCGGCATGCCGACCTTAGACTACAACTATTTTTTCGGCAACCTTTACACCGAAAGATTGATCGTCTCCGTCGGGAATAACATCGAGGTTTCCCACCCCGATTTGGGGATTTCCAAGACCTTCCGGTTCATGCAGCCCGGTGGTTACATCTGCTACCCTCCCTCGGTAGAAAACAATGGACTCTCCGGAAAGGTGACCTTTTCCGGGACTTTCATGTTTGGAGAGGATGCAGGGAATTTCAAAATCGCTCGGAAGGTCGCTAAGCCATACATGGTAAAACTGGGGAAATAGCACTTCTTATGCTCCCGAAAAAGTTACACAAAAGTATGACAAAAACACCCTAAAAAGCAGGACACGGCGCGACTTCGTCGCAATTTCAAACTTAAAAATGCAAATTGCAAAATTCAAAATTGCTTGAAGCTAGTGATGGGCAGCCGGGTGAAGGATTGGCTGGATGCATGAGGGCTTACTCTGTTGGCTACCGGCTAATAGCTGCCAGCTGACGGCAGGCATGGTGAAGTTTGCGGAGCGAACCTCTAAAACCTTCGCCTGCGGTGAAAATTAGAACTCCTTGCAGTCGTTCTCCTTCGGTCCAATCTGAACCGGCAGGGGTGCCTGCCCTACATAATTACGGTTTCAGACAAGTGAAATTTGGGGAGTTGTAACTTCAGATTTATAGTTGCCTGTCTAATATGTAATGTAGTGCGAGACTTTAGTTTCACAAGCGAAGCTAACGTTTCGCACTACAAGCGCTTGAGGCTCATTTTGCACTTTACTCCGCAAGCGTCGTCACTACGTGTGTATTTTGATATTTGAAATTACCGTCCTCCCCTTGCAATCTCCTTTCACTTGAGTAACATAGCGGCAAAAGTTTAACTTACCAACCCATCCAGGAGGAACGATGGCTAAGGTCAAGCGGGTGCCTCCCCACGAGGACCCGCACCCTTTCAACGTCGTATATATCACCAACCCGACGCAGGATGAGCTGCGGAAGATGGCTCTCGAACACAGCCCGGCGTGTTACGTCACCAAATACGGCAATGTTAACAAAATAGCGCGCAACAAGGCGCGGAAAGCACAGTACACTTACATCATCGCGTCTGAGAAGGACGCTCACCTGTACTCGAGCAAGGTCATATCTGAAGAGCGCGCAGAGGAGATTCTATCGGACGTATGGGACTACATTCACATGCAGGGTCGGCTTATCGAGATCCAGGGCTACTACGGCCTTGGGGAGCGGCGCTTCCCGATTCAGTGGCTTTACACCATGCCGTGCGCGAACATCGCCGGCATGCAGCAGGTGCTTTCGTTCCCGCGCGAGGCGGTCGAGACCAAAGATGAACTCAAAGGACCCTACAAGCCGGTCATCCGTGTCGTGATGGTGCCCGAGTTTCCGCTTCCTTCAATGCCGGGTAAGCAGGCCATCATCGTCGATTTAGAAAATTACATCACCTACGTAATCGGGGCAGATTACTTCGGTGAGTCCAAGAAGGGAGCGCTCAGGATGCTGAACGACTACGCCTACCAGCGGGGCGGCCTGGTGCTCCACGCGGGCGCCAAGGCAGTGACCATCGGGGGCAAGCGTCTGACAATGACCATCATGGGTCTTTCCGGAACCGGCAAGACGACTACGACCTTCTCCAAGCAGGGCGAGCTGACCCAGCCCATCCAGGACGACATGGTCTGCCTATGGCCGGGCGGGACGATCTCCATCACCGAGAACGGCGCGTTCGCCAAAACCTATGGTCTTTTGGAAGAGTCAGAGCCCATCATCTACAAGGGTTCGCTTGACCCGGCGGCGTGGCTCGAAAACGTGTACACCGACGCCGAGGGCGGGTTCGACTTCTCCAAGGAAGCGCTCACCACTGAAGAGGTCAAGCGCCTGCGCGACTACTTGATGGTAACGGGAGCGCCCGCAGAGAACCTTGACGCATATACCCGGGGCGATGTCAAGCTCAAAGACAAGGTCGACGAATACGGAATCCCTGCCGACGGGTGGGACTTCCTCGTATGGACCCAGAACGGGCGCTCAGTCATACCCATGGCCAGGATCCAGGGCGCTGCGGATCTTTACGACATCCCTGCGGTGCAGTCTATGGGCATCCTGAATCGGGACGAGGGGCCTGACGCGGCAATGCCGGGTATCGTTCGGTTTACATCGACCGAGCAGGCCGCTGCGTACTTCATGCTTGGGGAAACCACCAAGACCTCGGCCGCCGGCAAGGAGCGTGGACGCACCCGGTCTCCTTTTACCCAGCCGTTCTTCCCGCGCTCGATGGGACTACAGGCCATCCGGTTCGCAGAACTTGCCACCCAGATTCTCAATCTACAGACCTGGCTGATGAACACCGGTTACGTTGGCGGCGACCAGCTCGACGTTGACGCTGGAAAGGCCCTGAAGGTGAAGATCCGACACTCCTCGGCGATGCTCGAGGCGATGCTGGCCGGCGAGATACGCTGGAAACTCGACCCGGACTTCGGCTACGAGATAGCAGACGTGGATCATCCTGAGAACAAATCCTTACTCGAAAAGGTCCCTAGAGAAATACTCAATCCCATTATCTTTTTCGAGAAGACGGACAAGATGGAAATCTACCGCAACTGGGTCAAGACCATGAAGAGTGCGCGGCGCGAGTTTTTGCAAAAGTACAAGGTGGATGAGAAGATAATCGCGACGATACCAAAGTAAAGCAAACATCCCAAAGAGATTTGTGACAAGGGGCTTAAGCCCCTTGTCTAGGGAACGGGACTATTGAGATATTGACGAAACACAAAGAATTTTTATAGTTATTCGAGAGCCAGTTATCCCAAACCCGAAAGGAGTGACAATGGCTGAAGACAAGAAAAGGTTCCTGGAGAAGATCCAGGAGAAGATCGAAGATCTCGATGCCGATATCCTCAGGCTGCAGGACGAGGTGGGTAAGGTTAAAGAAGAGGCTAGGGAGAAGGCAAGGCAGAATATCGAGGAATTGAAGGTTAAGAAGCAAGAACTCAGGGTTAAGGCGAAAGAGCTTGCCTCATCGAGCGACGATGCATGGGAAGACCTAAAACAAGGCTTTGAGAACTCATGGCAGGATCTGACGAAAGCCTTCAAGAACGCTTTCGACAACTTCAAGAAAGAAACGGAGGAAGAAGAGCAGGAAGAAGAGCAGGTAGACTCGCTTTGAGAAGGCCAACCTGGGTTTCATAAGTTGACGTTTTTAGCTTCAAACAACCTCGTTTGGGCGGGATTGACGCGAAGCGCACGCCGAATGGAGTGAACTCCCGCACTACTTCGATGTCTACCCTAAGTGTAGTGCGAGTATGGCAGCCTTTGGCTGACCGCTTTGCATTTGACTCGCCTTTAAAGACCTACTGATATCACCTCAAACGAACCGATAACCTCAAGGTTCAGGCCTCCGATCTTTTGACCCTCCGGGCCGCAAGCGTAAACCTTATCAGATTTGTTTCAACCCGACAAACCTTGACCTAACTGCCATCTAGACTAAAATTACTTTGCCAAGGAGGACAAATGAATGACAGAATCCTCGATAAGAAAAGATGAACTTTTCGAAAAGTTCGTCTCAAAGGTTATTAGTGAAGACCTAAAACTCAAATGTCTTTTTGTTAAACTCACTCGTCAAATATCCTTAACAAAACACGACTTGCATACACTAAATCAGCAAATAGGTGCTTTCAAGGATGTTATATTTGACTACATCTGCGAAGTAGATTTTAGGAAGTATGGAACAGCATTCTATTACGAAACACCGACAGAATAAATAGAAAAAGGGGCGACTTTAAGGGACCCCTTACATAGCTATTTAACGGGGTGGGGGACTCGAACCCCCAAATCCCGAAGAATTACCGTTTTTTAAAACGACTGCCTTACCAATTAGGTAAACCCTCGGAGTAACTCCACTCTGAAGCAATGTGGAGAATCAACCGCATGTATCTATAGATATCATAGCAAACAGGCTGACTACCTCGAGGTATGGGCTTCCGATCTTTTTTTGCTTCGAGCAAAAAAAGGAGGATAATAAAAAGCGCCGACCTTTCGGCCGGCGCATTCGCACTCTCTCTCTGTCTCGAATCAAAAACTCATCAAGAAAAACGAGGAATGCACGGTTTCATTGTTTACCAGCGGTTGCGATTGTAGTTACCGGCGCCGCTGTGGTTACGGTTGAAGTCGCCGCGTTCGCCGCGCTCACGCGGGGGGCGGGCTTCTTCAACTCTTAGCTCACGACCGTCGTGTTCGGTGCCGTTAACGGCATCGACGGCCACTCTTGCTTCCTCGTCGTTCGGCATTTCTACAAAGGCAAAACCTCGAGGGGCATTGGTGTAGCGATCGGTTGGGACCGCTACCTTGTTGATCTCGCCGTGTTCGGCGAAGATCTCGCGAACCTTATCCTCATTGTATGAATGGGGGAGGTTCCCTACGAATATACGCATGTATTTAACTCCTTGTGTGATCGCCATTATCGACGACCACCAACTGATATTATAGTCAAATCGATGGTTGTGTCAAGGCGTGTTATTTCTTAACTTATAAAAAGTGTATTCCGGGTCTAAGCGGACTATCGACCTTCGGGCGATTTAGGCAATCGCACCAAATGTTGAATAGTCGTAAGACGATCCAGTGCAATGCCCTTAGCCTTACTTCGATTCGAAAATCCGAACTTTAGAACCAACGGTTCGCAAGCGTGAACCTAAGGTTCGCAAGCGTCTGCTTCGAGCAGAAAAGGAGGACGAAAAAACGCCGGCTTTTCAGCCGGCGTTAACGCACTCTCTCTTTCGATCTCGAATCAAAAACTCATCAAGAATAACGAGGAATGCATGGTTTTCGTTGTTTACCAGCGGTTGCGGTTGTAGTTACCGCCGCCGCCGCGGTTACGGTTGAAGCCGCCGCGTTCGCCGCGCTCGCGCGGAGGACGGGCTTCTTCTACTCTGATCTCACGGCCGTCGTGTTCGGTGCCGTTAACGGCGTCGACGGCTGATCTTGCTTCCTCGTCGTTCGGCATTTCTACAAAGGCAAAACCGCGAGGGGCATTGGTGTAGCGATCTTTCGGAACCGCTACGCTGGCGATCTCGCCGTGTTCGGCGAAGATCTCACGAACCTTATCCTCATTGTATGAATGGGG
>JAFGSK010000076.1 GCA_016934635.1 Caldifarciminota bacterium | reverse complement strand
TGTGCCAAAAGTCAAGAAAACCAGACAAGGGGTTTTAACCCCTTGTCTCAACCTGGCTGTTAGCTACGTATTGAGGCGACTTACTAACCAAATTTACTCTGCGTTGTCGGGCTAAAAGCGGCTCAACAGGGGTTTTGACCCAGTCCCTTTAGCTTGCCCAGGGCATCCCTACCGAAGGAGAACGACTGTAAGAAGTTCTAATATCGACTTCGTCGATATTTTAGAAGTTCGCGCAGCGAACTTCACCCATGTCAGCCGTTGACCGGTAGCTGTCAGATTGTCCTTTATCACTCCGTTTCGCACCCTGAGGGGGTACGCTCCCTTGTCTGCCGTTAGCCATCAGATTGTCCTGCTTTTGGGTGCCTTTTTTCTGACGAATACGGTATAAGCCTGACGGTATTCGTAGCCGTTAATTACTCCGTTTAAAGCAAAAAAAGATTCCGCTCAGGTCGACCTAACTTTTTTTAGCTGCTTTTTGTTTATAGATATTCCCCGACTTAACAATCACACCCTTATCTGCAAACCTGTCGAGATAATGTTTCAGTTCTTCCGACCTCCACATAGAATCTTCCCAGCCTGAAAGGGTAACGAACCTGGGCGGTCTTCGATAAAACTGCTTACAGTATCTTTCTTCAAGTTCTGCCTGCGAGGACGGGCCTTTTGCGAGTTCATCCACCAGCCATCCCTTAACAAATTTATCCTTCGCTTTCCTGCTGGCTCTTTCCATGAAATGGGTTTCTAAAGACTGCTTTCCTGCAGGTTTTGCTAATTCAATTGTTAATTCTACGGCACTCTTAATTATCAACACTCCGATTATTCCCGAGGCCATGACATCGCCGTAAAGAAGCCAGGGTATTGAAAACTTCTCAGCAAAGAAGGAAAGTACTATTCCGACGCATACCATCAGCGATGTCCAGAAGTGGTTACGCGCGTCAATAGACTGGCAAATTAATGCGAAGTTACGTTTCCTCTTACCCACTGCATACTCGTAGAAAGACATGACGAGCATCACGAAACCGGCTATGGCGGAAATCGAAAAGACAACCCAGCCTCCAGTTAAGGGCTCGGGGTTAATAATTTTACTTATAGTAGCCCAGATGACTCCACCTGCAGAAACGTACATCATCGCGACGATGAATATCGACGTCGATCGCTCTTTCCTGTGCCTTATGCCAAGCCATACCAGTACCGACGAAAGCGTATCCCCGCCGTTGTCGATTCCGTCAGCGAGAAGACCTGCGGATCCGGAAAGTACCGCTGCTCCCAGTTTTATTACCGATAACACCACGTGAATAATCATGTTGACCTTGGTAACAGTGCGGGTGGAAAAGAACTTATCAAAAAACCAGGGTATTACTTCTTCCATGTGTTCGGTAAGTTCCCTGCCCTTGTGGGTTAGATGAATCAGACCACCTTTTTCTTCGATTACGCCGTTGTCGAATCCGTATTCGAGGCTTTCAGTTAGGATTTTTTCCCCCCTGTCGCGATCTCTCGGTCCTGAGGTTTTATAAGCGTGGGGCATGAAACTCGTGAGCACCCCTTTTAGTTCTATCCTGGTCATCGGTTGATTCTTGAGGTCGAAAAGCAGTAACTTGATCGGACCTTTCAATCTATCCCTGGTTCGGTGAAGATCGTTCAAATCATTGAAGTGTTTGTATTTTTTTTGCGTATGCTTCATTTTATACTAACTATCCTTCGCTTTAGTGATTTTTTTTCTCCTTACTCAGATATAAGTGATAATCGGCTCCTTGTCAAGGTATCCTTGACACTGTACATAATCATACTATAATAGTAGGGTAAATCAGCTAGCAACCTTTTTCGAGGAGGTTCAAGATGAATCATCCGAAGTTGGGTGGGAGGCTAATATCCTTAACTTTACTGATTATAGTTCTTCTTCCCGTAATGGTGGGTGCACAGATACTCAACGATCCGGCTAATCCCTACCAGTTCCAGGCAGGATTGGAAACCGGCTTCGTAGGAATCATCTCCCACCGAATCCAGCTGGGTCTTAACGGCACCACTTTCGACTACGTCGAGGAAGGCGGCCAGAAGAATCTCTTCTTCTTCAACCGCCTGACAGCCGAGTTTAAGTTCGCCGATCGACACGACTTAATCTTTCTCTACCAGCCCCTGAATCTCGTTACCGAAGACATCCTTGAAAACGATCTCGTTACCGACAGCTTGCTATTCCCGGCAGGAACCCCGATGGAGTTCCGCTATGGGTTCGACTTCTACAGGGTAAGCTATCTCTACGACTTTGCGCGTGATCCGGAACGCGAGATAGCCGCAGGCATCTCGTTCCAGATACGCAACGCCACCATCTCCTATGCCCCCAAGTCCGGAGATTCACTCCGGCTTACACAGAACATCGGTCCTGTTCCTATACTCAAGTTTCGATGGAAAGAACCATTCGATAACGGCACCTGGTTCGGCCTCGAGGCCGACGGCTTCTGGGCTGACGGACGCTACATCACTGGTTCGACTAATGATTTCATGGGTGCCATATTCGACGTATCGGCCCGCTACGGGTTCACCCTCAGACCGGGAATCGACTCCTACATCAATATTCGCTATCTGGGCGGCGGCGCAAGAGGCCAGGACGAAACAATAGATTCCTATGGTGACGGTTATACCGACAACTGGCTAAACACGGCTTCCGTAACACTCGGGTTTTACATGAAGTAATTTCTCTTTTTTGCGCTCGTAGGCAAAAAAGATCGCAGAAAGAAATACACTTCAGTATGAGAAAATTCCACAATTTCAGACAAGGGGCTTAAGCCCCTTGTCTTTTTCAGAGCGAATCTTCGGCCCGAGCAGAAAAGAGCATTATGCTTGACGATTACTTGAGCACTTATAGAATATCAGGCAATGTTTAAGGTATCGGGTATTGAAGAGTCGACATGAGCACGGCCATCTACTATTTCTCAGGTACTGGGAATTCACTTGTCGTAGCAAGGGACATCGCCGGGAAAATCAAGTCCGATCTGATACCCATTCCGTCGGTAATGAACAAAAATACTCACCCCACATCCGCGGACAGGATAGGGTTCGTTTTCCCTGTATATTTGGGCGGAGTTCCACGAATCGTCAGAAGGTTCGTAAAGAAAATGGATAACCTGGCATCGAAGTACATGTTTGCCGTATGTACGTTTGAGAACACCACCGGGGTGTTCAAGATACTGTCAAAGGAGATCAGGAAACGCGGGGGAGCGCTCTCCGCAAGCTTTACCGTGAAGATGCCGGGTAACTACATAGTGGGAGGAGGAGCGATAAGCACCTCAGAGCAGAGAATGCTTTTTGACGGATGGAAGGAGAAGCTTCCGGTTGTAGTCAAGTATCTGGAAGAGAGAAGTGAAGGACTTTTCGAGAAATTCTCTGATACAGAAAGCTGGTTGGGTAATCTGATCCTTTCGTCCATCGTTGTAAATAACATACTCTCAAGGATGTATCTTTCGAGGGACAGATACTTCTACATGAACGAAAACTGTAACGGCTGCGGGATATGTGAAAAGGTATGCCCTGTGAATAACATCCGGATGACTGATAACAGACCATCCTGGCTGCATCGCTGCGAGCAGTGTTATGCTTGCCTGCAGTGGTGTCCGAAACAGGCAATCCAGTATAATATCCATCCTCCTTTTATTCGTCCTGGCGGTCCTGGTGCGAATATGACCGAATACAGGGCAAGGTATCATCACCCGGATGTGAAGCTTCTGGATATCACCGGGCAAAAAGGGGAAACTCGATAATCTTTCCTGGAATAATCCGAACCTTAATCAGTAATCCCTATTATGACTACACTCATTCGCGTCCATATGTTTTTCGTGATGCCCTTGACAGCCCTCCCATATTCATCAGCTACGATAACCGTCACGCTCCGGGTATGCGAGCACTGGCTTCTTGATACGACCAGAAACGGTATCGGCTACACCTCCACCCCATACTTCGCGATTTAGCTGACGGACACCTCAGGTCCCTACATCGGGACAATCTACGCAACGCCGATCCTGGTGGAGGAGATGCTGCGTTTCCCTCAAACCGGCTTCCTTCCCCTGCTGGTCTTCGACGCTTCCTGAAAATTATTATTCCGATGAGCACTACAAATCTCTCAGCGATCATCCTTTCTACGACACTATATGGGTCTACCGATCTGTATCCCGCCGGGTATCTTACCTGATTTGTGTTACGTCTGGGCCGAGTTCAACCACGACTCTGATCGCAACCCGGCCTATCCCGGCTTCTTCGGTCAGCCTTCAGTAGTCTACCGGGGTCGCATCGCGCCGGGCGAGGAGGTTACCTTGGAACCGATCGGCCACGGTCACCCCTCCGGTGACAACGGTCTGGTGTACCCTGACCTTTCCGGTTTGTCCACCGCCCTGAGCATCATAGAAAGCATCAGGGTGGTCTCATCTCCGTTCTGAATCACCCCAGGTTTGACAGACAGAACCTTTGGATTAGAATTCCCTGTGGAAACAAAATCCTGCGCTTCTGCGTCTTTTATATCGATCTGAATTGGAGGTTGTATGAAACCTAAGTTATTTTGGATTGCAGGGGTGATAGTGTCGATTGCGGCTTCTGTGGAGGCTGCAGACAGGATGTCCAAGGAGTTTGATGTAGGTGATTACCCGAAGCTCATTGTGGAGGCCGACGCGGCACACGTTGAGGTTAACAAGGGAACGGCAGGCATGATAAAGATTTCTGTAAAGGTTCCGGATCGTGAAGACTTCAGGGTTTCAACCAGCCAGAGCGGAGATAAGATACGTATCAAACTGGAACATAAAGGATTGATGGGATGGCTTGCTTTTCCTTTGCACGCAATAGATGAAGATGCGGTTGTGATAAGCGCAGAGGTGCCAAGTAAGTGTGATCTGGATATATCAACAGACGCAGGACGAATCGATGTTACTGAGGTTTCCGGTATTGTTGAGGTGACAACGACATCAGGGGTCATTGAGTTGGAAGATGTAGGCAATGAGGTTAGGGTTTCGAGTTCGAACGGTTCGATAAAGGTAGATAAACTCACCGGAAAACTCGATGCAGACGTAAACGCCGGTTCAATAAAACTGGGTAACTCTACCGGTTCGTTTGACTTGGAAAGCAATACAGGCAGAATCGAGGTTCGAAACTCGTCAGGTAAATTTCGTGCATATTCAAACGTCGGAAATATAGACTTCGAGGGCACCATAACTGAAGGGGAAGACAACTTATTCTCAAGCGATGTAGGTTCGGTAAAGGTTACCCTCAGTGAACAGAAGGATCTGGAAATCGAAGCTGAAACCGACCTGGGTGATGTATCCATCTACCCTAAGCCTACAAAAGTCATCAGTAAGGGAGAGCGATATCTTAACGCGATGCTTGGAGTAGGTGGTCCTAAACTGCGGATTCGCTCTGACGTCGGGTCAATCGACATTGAAAAGGGAAGCATAATGACCAGGGGTGATGAGGAGAATGGCGAGGATAACGGAGAAAAACCGGAACCTGAACCTATCCCTGAAACACCCCCTGAAACTCCTACACCTGGTATTAAGCCGCCGACTGGAAAGTAGAGAAAGATATTAGTGGTGGGATCTGTTAAGTTTATGCGAGTCTGCTGGCAGGAGGCTTGATGAAGGCTAAGCTAGCTACGGGAGTTACGTTGCTGCTAATCTCATCAGTAGTCTTTGGGGCAACAGAGGTGATACACAAGGAGTTTACGATCGGTGACAGGCCCTGTCTGGTTCTGGATGCTGATCCTGATCACCTTATTGTAGAGTCAGGTGACAGCGGTCGAATAGAGATAGATATCAAGGTTAGCCCTAAAGGGTCATATTCAGTATCTACCGCCCACGAACCAAATAAAGTAACCGTCGAGCTTGAGCCCAAGGGAACCTGGGGTTTGCTCTTACATAACCTCAGACTCCAGGAGATAGATGTTAGAGTGAAGGTTCCCGAGGAGTGTGATGTGGTGCTTCTTACCCGTTCCGGAGCGGTTGAAGTCAGCGGGGTTGGAGGGGAGATACGTTCTCGAAGTCGCTCAACGGTCGGACAGGTTCTAAGATGGGTTTTCCGGATAGGTGATATCGATTAAGCTACTGCATAAGGATAGAGTCTGATTCAGGCTAATCGTTGCCACTGATGTCTTTGTTAACTTCAGGGAATCCTTTTTATTCGAGGTTTTCTAAACAATCTATAGGATTCGGGCTTTTTGTGCGTCGGTAATATCTTCTTTGTATTGACAAACCGGATAATCCTTGTAATAATATCATTGATAAAGGAGAAATGATTTGTACAGATTGTTTTTTTTGATATCGCTGATTGCCTTACCAATTTATGGTGATGAGTATATCGTTAAGGCTCAAGCCCCGAATACCTTACACGCATTCGTCGAGCACTCAGGACTCGTTGCAGAACCTCTAGTGACATATCCTGAACCTTCATCGGAGGTCCTTGCCAGGTTCGGCTGCTACTGGGTTGTCAGTGTGCCGGAGGAGGTTAACGACAGCACAGTTGATGCTCTAAAAACACTTTTCGGTGTGGAATACATAGAACCTAATCTAAAGATTGTGTTTGAACCGCTGGTTTCGAATCAGAATGGCGATTCGTTTCTCACGCACGATACCTGTCCATATACTCCGAACGATTCGTTGTTTTCAGAGCAACTTGATAAGCAGGTTACCCAGACCCACTGGGCTTGGAACATATCAAAAGGTGCAGGGATTGCTATTGCTTTCATTGACAGCGGTATCGATACCAGCCACGAGGATCTAGTCGAGAATCTGGATAAGGACTGCTCGTGGAATTTCGTCGCAGACAACGAGAATGTATGGGATGATGTTGGCCATGGTACGTTCGTGTCAGGTGTTGCAGCAGCACAGATGGATAACTATAAGGGTATTGCCGGGATCGCCGGTGAATGTTCGATATGGGCTTTGAAGGTAGGGACCCAGGATACAATATATACCGATGCCACGGTTAATGCCATACTCTACGCGGCTGACAAAGAGGCAGGGATAATAAACATGAGTTTCGGCAGCTTTCGTGAACCGATTCTGGTCGAGGAAGAGGCGATTGAATACGCCTACGGCAAGGGGGTCTTTTTATGTGCCAGTGCAGGTAACGACAACGAAGATGCTACGGGTTATTATCCTGCCTCCTATGGATACGTAATCGGGGTGGGGGGGACCAAGAGTAACGATGCTCGATCACCCTCATCGAACTTCGGACCGGACGTTGGTATCTATGCACCTGGTAGTTACGTATGGTCGACTATGTCGGGAAACCAATATACCCCGAGGGATGGGACATCTCTTGCCTGTGCCCAGATTGCAGGTCTGGGTGCATTGATTCGCAGTGTTCATCCTGAATTGACCAGCAAGCAGGTTCGGGATAAGATTTGTGAAAGTGCCGATACCATAACCATCGACAAGGGAAAGGTGCTGCGTATGAACTCGGCCAGGGCGCTGGATATAGATGTTTCGGGTATCACCGATCGCTCTCCGCAGCCTTCCTCATTTATATTTACTCCTCAGATTCAACGAGACCGGGTGACCTTTTCGCACAATACACTTGAATCAACCAATTACTCATTGAAGATATTCGACGTTACAGGTTCACAAGTTGCCTCAGAGACTGGTCGGATTAGGCCTGGGAAAGGTGAGATTGTTGTGAATAACGAGTTTTCTCGAGGTGTGTACTTATGGAGGATTACCGCAGATGACCTTGAGGAGTGGGGTAAGGTGGTATTGGTTGAGTAGGTTTTTTAACATGGGTGTTCTTGGTTGGCATTGCAGAAACCGACCTCGTGAATATAATCGATGTATGGTTCTGGTTTTTGTTGCCAAGGTATGAGTGAGCGGGCGTTAATTCTCTACTTCTCAGGCACAGGCAACACCTGGCTCATGGCAGATGAAATCGCCAAGGAGTTTGCCCGCCGAGGCGTACAGTCCGATCTTGCGGCTCTCGAACAAGTCCCCCGGAATCTCGATACCGCTCCTTACTCTATCGTAGGCATCGGATTTCCGGTATACGCCTGGTGTTTTCCCTCGAACATGAGACGTTTCCTCAAACGCATCCCCACCGCTCAAGGCAAACGGGCTTTCGTGTTCTCGACCATGCAGAAATCCTCGTGGGGGTCGGAAGCACTTACAGCACGCTACCTGGAACGTAAGGGTTATCGCGTCGTTTCCGCACGGGCCTTCCTCGTAGTCAACAACGAAACCATCTACTATGGACCTGCCGATCCTTGCGACCCATGGACATCAAAGATGATAGAAAACATGAAGGCTCAGGCTCCCTTTTTTGTCTCGGAGATTCTATCAGGCAAGGGCGAGATCGAAAGAAATAACGCACTTCAAGTGCTGGCCTCCCAGCTTACCGGGGTAGGTTTCGATCTCCTGGACGGTTACCTTGCGTCCCGGAACTTTCGGATACTAGAGAACTGCACCCGCTGCGGTCTATGCGAGCGTATCTGTCCGGAAGCCAACATCTACGAGTCATTAACTACGCCTCGCTTCCGCAACCGCTGCCTGATGTGTGAGCGCTGCGTTAACTTCTGTCCCGAGAAAGCAATTGTACATCCCTTACGCAGGATTCCTTATACAGATATTCGCTATCAGGCCGCCGGATATCGCCCACCCAGGCTCAGACGCCCTACTAAGAAAGCGCTGGAACCTAACGTTGACGTTGTTCCCGAGTTGGTAACTGAAAACGAATAAGTCGATCGATAGTTACCTGAGTCAACACTAATCCCGTTATCTGCATCAAATTTGACTTCTAACGATCGAGTCGCCTAGTGCAGTCCCTTCCTCAGACAACCCTGTAAACAACACTTATCACGTGATTTCTATGTCGTGAACCTCCACTGGTTCGTATTCTGCACAGGGACGGAATGTTCGGCGGTGAGCCGGCGATGGTCCCAACCTGCGCAGGCGTTCCACGTGATGGCGTGTCGCATATCCCTTGTGTCGAGAGAATTCGTATCCTGGATAGGTCTGGTCAAGTTGAACCATGTATCGGTCGCGCAATACCTTTGCTACAACTGACGCGGCTGCCACGGAAAGTGAGCTTGAATCCGCCTTAGGGAAGGGTTCTTGAGGCCATGGGAGTTCAGGGATTTCCTGATTCCCATCCACCAGTACTAACTCGGGTTCAACACGAAATGCGAGCCTTCTGCACGCGTAGCGCATCGCCTTGAGCGCTGCCTGAAGGATATTGGTTTCGTCTATCTCCTCGGCCGGAATAAAACCTACACCAACGCCTAACGCCTTTGCTAGGATTCCGTCGAACAACTCATTTCGACGCTTAGGGGTCAGTTTTTTTGAGTCATTTACACCCGGAATATCAAGCCATGGTGGAAAGACTACAGCTGCCGCAACCACCGGTCCTGCCAACGCTCCTCGACCTGCTTCATCAACCCCGCAGAGTAGCTTAACCCTCCTCCACGCCTCGCGGTCCAGATACAGGTTTGCCATTTTGGTCCTCCTTTGCTGGATCCTTGATTGCGGGTTCATCTGAAGGAGTTTCTAACTGGGGTTCCTCTGCGGGAACCTCGGCTGCTTGTTTGGTCTCCCGATCTTCGACTTTTGTCGTTTTTTTTGCAGCCTTTTCCTTTTTGCTTAAGATACGTTCCTTGACCTGGCGTTTCTTGCCGACCTTCTCGCGAAGATAGTAGAGCTTGGCCCTGCGCACCTTACCGTAGCGTACTACCTCGATTTTGTCAATCACCGGTGAGTGTAACGGAAAGATACGTTCGATACCCACGCCTTGAGATATCTTACGCAGGGTGAATGAACGATTTGAGCCGGAGCCTTTCATCTTTATACAGATTCCTTGAAACGCCTGTACCTTTTCTTTTTTTCCTTCGTGAATACGAAAAAAGACCTTGACCGTATCACCCGGGCCAAATTGCGTCAAGTCAGATCGCAATTCCTGCTTTTCAATTTCTACCAGTTTGTTCAACTATAACCTCCGAAAGTAACTTTTCATCTTCCATATTCAGTTCAAGCTTCGCCAGAATATCGGGCCGACGCGCAAGGGTTAACGCGAGTGCTTGCTTACGCCGCCAAAGACGAATCTTTTCGTGGTGTCCGGATAAAAGCACCGCCGGAACACTCATATTTTTAAATACCTCGGGTCGAGTATAGGTGGGAGGTGACAACATTCCTGAGGTATGCGAGTCGGTTTCAATCGACTCCTCGTCACCAACCACCCCTTCCAGTAGCCTGGTTATGCCTTCTATTATTACTAAAGCGGCAGCTTCGCCGCCTCCGATTACATAATCTCCTAACGATATTTCCTCGTCAACCCATTCCCTGATCCTTTCGTCAATCCCCTTATACCTACTGCACACAAATACTATCTGTCGTTTCTTACTCAACCGGACCAAATCGTCTTGTTCCAGTTTTTTTCCTTTCGGCGTAGGTAATAAAACCCACGGGTCCTCTACAGCCTTTTTATTCCCGAGCTCCTTTTCACCTCCTTTAAGGTCTATACCTATCGACTCGAGTGCCCGGAATACAGGCTCTGGTTTTAAGACCATCCCAGCCCCCCCACCGTACGGTTCATCGTCTATTGTCCTGTAGGAGTCTTGAGCATACTCCCGCAAGTCACGTATCTCGAGTTTTATAGCCCTTCGTTCCTGTGCAATCCTCAGATGTCCTACCTTTACAGCACTATCAAGATAGTCAGGCAATCCCGAGAGAATCGTCAACAGCAACGTCTGTCCCATGGACTCACCGGTTCTCACTTGGGAATCCACAGGAGGTCAGAGGCGGATCGGCAAGTATTATTCGATGATCTCGAGTTGGGCTCTCTTGCCCTTCTTCATCGAAGCGGCGGTCAGGATGGTGCGAATCGCCTTTGCCATCCGACCCTCCTTGCCGATCACCTTGCCCAGATCACCTTCGCCAACACGAAGTTCGTATATGATCGTCTTTTCACCAGCGATCTCGTCGATCTGGACGTTGTCAGGGTTATCGACTAAAGACTTAACCATGTATTCAAGCAGTTCCTTCATCGCTGCCTCCTTGAGTAGATGTAGCTTCGGTTTTGGTTTCTTTTGATTTTTCTGTTTCCTCTTCTTTGAGGTCTTCTTCCTTTAAGTCATGTTCCTTAACTTCTGATTCTTTATCGCTTACTTCTGTTACTTCAGCTACTTCGGTAGGTTCGGGTTTAACGGATGCTGCTTCACGAGGTGCGTTTTTAGGTGTAACTTTTTCTCCACGAGCAAGTCTTCTGTGAAGAGCCTCGACCCTAGGTGACATTTGCGCCCCCTGGCTCAGCCAGTATTCGAGTCTGGACTCATCAAAAGTGAAGGTTTGTGTGCCGCGCGGATTGTAGCTGCCTAAAGATTCAATATACGCGCCATCACGCGCCCTGCGCGAATCGGTTACAACAATCCGATAGTGTGGGTTCTTTTTTGCTCCAAACCGTTTCAGACGTATTGTTACCAAGTATTACTCCTTCTTCGTGTCGGTACGAATTCTATAACCTTAATATTAGCAACAAAGTCGGCAATGTCAAGGTCTTCGAGTCTGTGCGCTGGGAGATAGTTACCAGGCCAACTCCCTTTTGATTCAACACAGAGGGCACAGGGATAAAAATCCAGAAAACCATAGGGGCGATGCCTGCATCGTCATCTCCTGTCTTAACCAAATCAGGCATTCCAGCAAATCTGCGTGAATCTGCGTCATCTGCATATAGAAAAACCCTCCGTGATCTCCGTGTTCTCTGTGGTTCAATATATATCCACCCTATCCTGGTAACGATGTATTGACCATGGACAATCGGAATTCGGATTTTGAGTTCGGTTCAATTTTATTCAAGAAACTCGATTCCCTTTTCTGTTGTTTGAACAACTTGGTTTCTTGAACGCCCACCTCAATCCTTCGGCTAGAGTAGCCATCGTTCGGAGTCCAGTTATGTCTATCCCAAGATGAATTATCGTCTGGGCAACCTCAGGGCGGATACCTGTGATAATACATCTTGTGCCGAGGAGCTTTACTGATTCAACCGTCTTTACCAGATGATTTGCAACCGCGGAGTCAACGGTCGGAACACCTGTTATGTCAATGATCGCTATCCGGGACAGGGTAGAGGAGACGGAGGTAAGAAGCTCCTCTGTAAGGTGCTGTGCGCGCTTTGAATCCAGCAACCCAATCAAGGGAATAACCAGAATCCCTTCCCATATTTTTATTACAGGGGTGGAAAGATCAAGTATGGCTGCACGCTGGTCCTCGATCAATTTCAGTTTATCCTTTAACTCCTCCTCGATACGCTTGCGGTCTGTCAGTTCTTTCTCCAATTCCTCTGTACGCTCGGATACCATCCTCTCAAGCTCTTCGTTCTTGAGACGGAAAATCTCCGCTTCTTTGGCTTTTTTGTCGCTTTCGTGCTTCAGCTTGAGTCTGGAAATTCTCTCCTTGTTCTCCTCATTGAATATTCTTGATTTGAGTTCGCTGTGTTTTTTGATATATTCAAGCGCTTTTTTGTAGTTTCGTATGTTTTCATACAGTTGAGTCAGTTGTGCATAAACCGCCAGTTCCGCTTCGGTAGCCTGACTTTCCTTAGCCAGGATCAATCCTTTTTTCAGATATTCCAAGGCCTTTTCGTGCTGGTCCAGCTCTACATATACACTGCCCGCACTGAGATAACAACCGGCCATCCAGTTTTTGTTTCCCGCCTGCTCGGATACTTCAATCCCCTTCTGGTGATATTCCAGGGCTTTTTCATATTCCTTTCGAACGGAATGAATGTATCCCAGATTGTTGTACACCATTGCGATTCCGTGTTTCTGCTCGATACTCTCGTAGATTTCAAGGGCCTTGAGGTTATACTCCATGGCTTCATCGTATCGTTCCAGATTTTTTAAAGTTACTCCGAGGTTGTTGTAGGTAATGGCGATTTTGAATTTTTCACCTGTCTGTTTATAATTTTCCAGGGACTTGTACAAATACTCCAGTGCCTTTTCATACTCCCCGGTATGAAGATAAACTAGACCGATATTGTTATTTGAATTTCCTATCCCTACCTGGGTTCCAATCTCTTCGTTAATCTCGAGGGATTTGATATAATTTTTCAGGGCTTCTTCGTAATTACCTCGTATGAAATAGGAAATACCCATGTTTATGTAGCTTCCTGCCTGGCCTTCCTTGTTGTCGATGGATCTGGACAGTTCAAGGGCTTTTTCCGCGTAATCGAATGCTTTCTCAGGATCAGATCCTGTTAGTATGTAAGACAGATCGTTGAGGACTCTTATCGTTTCGATTCCATCCTCTCCTTCCCGTTGAAGCTTTTGGAGTTCCTTTTCGAGTTCGGTAATTCTATTCTTTGCTTTAGTCACTTTCAAACCCCGATCCTACGAAACGCCCACTCCAGACCATCGGCCAGGGTAGCCCGAGTTTGTAGCTGGGTGATATCTATACCCAGGTGGATAATGGTCTGGGCAACCTCGGGTCGGATACCCGTAATAACACACTCCGTACCCAGAAGCTTGACCGATTCCACCGTCTTCAAGAGGTGATTGGCTACGGCGGAGTCCACGGTCGGCACGCCGGTGATATCGATTATTGTCATCTTCGACTGAGTCTCGGTAATAGAAGTCAGAAGCTCCTCGGTCAGATGCAGGGATCGTTTGGAGTCGAGTACTCCGATCAGGGGTATGACCAGCACACCTTCCCAGATCTTGATGACCGGGGTGGAAAGCTCAAGGATCGCTGCACGCTGCTCCTCGATCAACGTCAGCTTATCTTTCAACTCTTCCTCGATGCGTTTGCGGTCCGCCAACTCTTTCTCCAGCTTGGCGGTCCTTTCCGCGACCATCGTCTCAAGCTCCTCGTTCTTGAGTCGGAATATCTCGGCCTCTTTAGCCTTCTTCTCGGTCTCGAACTGCATCTTAAGCTGGTTTATTTTATCGGTACTTTCTTCACTAAAGAGTGTCTCTTTAAGTCCCTGGTATTCCTTATAGGTTGCAAGAGCCTTTTCGTAGTCTTCTTGGACCTCATTGAGTTCTGCCAAGAGCTGCAAACACGGCAATTCCGGGTCCTTGGCGCCTACCTTTTTCGCCAGTTCTACTCCCTTTTGCAGATACTCGAGTGCCTCATCATATCTCTTCTGGTCCATACGTATACGCCCGATTCCACTATAACACACCGCAACCATGCGTTTATCACCTATACTCTCAAATAACTCCAATCCCTTTTTCTGGTATTCAAACGCCTTATCTAAAGCGCCTTGCTCCATATAGATCCAGCCTGTATTGTAGTACGATAAGGCAGCCGCATTCTTATTTCCTATTTCTTCACTAATTTCCAGGGCTTTAAGGTGACAGGCCAGGGACTTATTCAATTTTCCCAGAGTCTCGTACGCGCATCCGGCATTGACATAAGAAGTCGCTAGATTATGCTTATCGTTAACTTCCTCAAATATCTTCTGTGAATCCAGGAAGTACTCTAAAGCCTTGTTGGCGTCCTGCATGACGAAATAAACGACCCCGATATTTAAATATGTCGTGGCTAAACCACCCTTATCGGCAAGCTCTTCCCTGATTTCTAATGCCTTAAGATGATATTCCAAGGCTGATCCCAGCTCACTTCTGTTCTTGCTTACCACTCCAAGGGTACTGTAACAATTGCCAATCCCATCCTTATCACCGATTTTCTCAAATAACTCAAGTGATTTTTGTGTGTTCTCTAAAGCCTTGTCAAAATTGCTGGTAGTCTGGTGGTAAACCCCGAAATTCAACCAGCTCTGGGCAATTCCCTTCTCGTAACCTAGTTTTTTAGAAAGATTCAGAGCCAGCTTGGTGTATTCTAAACCCCTTTCAGGTTCCGAATTGAAGAATGATCGAGCCAGCTTATTCAATATGTCGACCTTATCCTCACCCTGGATTCCTTCATCCCCTAACTTGGTTAGTTTTGCCTCGAGCTCAGCTATTTTGTCTTTTTTCTTGGTCTGCTTCTTTGCCACTAGTAACTCCTTTTCCCAATTTTCCTGAACGCCCATTTAAGACCGTCTACCAGACTGGCCCGTGTTTCAAGCTGGGTGATATCTATACCCAGATGAATGATGGTTTGGGCAACCTCAGGTCGAATACCGGTGATTGAACATTTCGAACCGAGAAGTTTAACCGATTCTATTGTTTTTACAAGATGGTTGGCTATCTCTGAGTCAACCGTAGGAACACCGGTGATATCAATAATCACTATCTTCGACTGGGTAGAGGAGATAGAAGACAATAATTCACGAGTAAGATGCTGAGTACGTCTGGAGTCAAGTACACCAATCAGCGGGATAACCAGAATCCCGTCCCATATCTTTATGACTGGGGTGGATAACTCCATGATTGCTTCCCTCTGCTTCAAAATCAAGTTCAGCTTCTCTTCAAGCTCCATCTCAGTTCTCTGACGTTCCGCAACCTCAGCCCTAAGTTTTATAGTGCGCTCGGCAACCATTGCCTCCAGTTCAACGTTCTTGAGTCTGAAAATCTCGGTTTCCTTGGCCTTCTGCTCGGTCTCGAACTCCAGCTTGAGCTGGTTTATCTTATCGGTGCTTTCTTCGTTGAATATCTTTTCATTAAGTTCCTGGTATTGTTTATAGGTTTTAAGAGCCTTCTCATAATCTTCCTGGGCTTCGTTTAGTTCGGTTAAGTATTTAAGGCAATCCGCCTCTCCTTGCTTTGCGCCTATCTCGCGGGCTAATTTCAAACCCTTATGAAGATATTCAGAGGCTTCGGTATATTTCTTCTGTCGGATTAATACCTGTCCAGTTGCACTATAAGCCCAGATCAAGCTGTTTTGTTCACCCCGGTCTTTAAATATCTTCATACTCTTAAGTTGATATTTTAAAGCCTTATCGAGGTCACCTTTTTCCTTGTATATCGAACCTATATTCATGGTTGAAAATGCCTCTGCATGTTTATCACCGGTTTCATAACATATCTCCAGAGCTTTATGGTGATAATCAAGAGCCTTATCAAGATCTCCCAGGCTCATATATGCATTCCCCGCGTTTGAATACCCAACACCTAATAAGGGTTTGTTGCCTAGTTCTTTAAAAATCTCCATCGCTTCGTTGAAATGCTCCAGGGCTTTTTTATAATTCTTCCTGTGGTAGTAAACTGTTCCAATATTACCATAGGATGAAGCCACTGCCAGCTTATCACCAAGTGATTCCCTGTACTCCAATGCTTTTATATGACTCTCCAGGGCACGGTCTAGTTCACCTTTATTCTTATAGATTCCTCCAAGTACATTGTAACAACTGCCCAGTAATTCTTTATCATCCAGTTTCAGAGATAGCTCGAGGCCTTTTTGAGCATTATCGTATGCCTTCGAGTAATCGCTTTTTATCTCGAAATACAATCCAATATTCAGGTAACTTTTTGCAATACCTTTTTCATAACCCATTTGCAAGGCAAGTTTCAATGCTTTATCTGCGTATTTTTTTGTTTGTTCCAGGTCTTTGCGAACCGAAACACCCGCCAGTTGATTAAGAACGTCAACTTTCTCAATACCCTGTTTTCCCTTATCTCCAAGTTTTGCAAGCTTTGCCTCGAGCTCAGCAACCTTATCCGGTGGTTTGGCCTTCTTCTTAGGCATGAGATACTCCTTTATCCAATCCGATGCTTCTGAACGCCCATTTGAGTCCCTCGGCAAGTGTTGCCTTGGTTTCCAGCTTGGTGATGTCTATCCCCAGATGAATAACCGTCTGAGCCACGTCTGGCTTGATACCGGTGACGACGCAGGCGGCTCCAAGAAGGTTGACCGACTCAATGGTCTTGACCAGGTGATTGGCAACGGCTGAATCGACCGTTGGTACACCGGTGATGTCGATTATGGCTATTTTGGATTGAGTCGCTGCGATAGAGGTGAGAAGTTCCTCGGTGAGATGCTGGGCGCGCTTGGAGTCAAGGATACCGATAAGGGGTACGACCAGAACTCCGTCCCAGACCTTTAT
>JAFGSK010000075.1 GCA_016934635.1 Caldifarciminota bacterium | reverse complement strand
TGTGCCAAAAGTCAAGAAAACCAGACAAGGGGTTTTAACCCCTTGTCTCAACCTGGCTGTTAGCTACGTATTGAGGCGACTTACTAATCAAATTTACTCTGCGTTGTCGGGCTAAAAGCGGCTCAACAGGGGTTTTGACCCAGTCCCGACAGGTAGACCGGTAGGTCCAGGCATGCCTCGCTCTCAATATACAGAATCATGGACGCAGGGCACCTGATGCCGTGCCCTTGGTCAAAGAGTCAGTCTGAGTTCCTCTCCAAGAAGGGCTAAGGCATTCTCGAACTTTGGCTTATTGGCAGGCATATTGGGCCATCGGTTTAGGCCTGAAGGGTGAGGCAGTACAAGGACAGTTACCTTGCGTTCCCGGATGCGGCGCTCGATACGTTGGCCGACCAGCTTCATCCCGGCATCCTTGCCGAGCAAGGTCTTTGCGGCAAGCGAGCCAACCAGAATCAGGAGTTTTGGTCGGGCGTGGGAAAACTCCTGCTCGAGCCAGGGAATACAGTTGCGTAGCTGTTGTGTGGATGGCGGGGCGTCGTTTTTGCCGCCCGGGGCGAGGCCTGGATAGCACTTGGCAACAGCCGTAATATGTGCGTTGGAGCGTAAGTAATCTTCAGTATAACCGAGATCACCGAACCACTGCCACAACCTTTTTCCTGCAGGGCCTGAAAAAGGCATAAGGTTCTTAAGCTCGTGCCTGCCCGGCGCCTGACCTATTATCATCAAAGGCCTGTTCGCTCCACCCTGAAAAACCACCCCGGGTTCAAGGAAATCCGCACAGTGTCTGCAGGAACGAATCTCATCTGTAAAAAGCTGAAAGGATTCGTCCTGTTCTCTAAGTAACCTGTGTCTTGCCTCCAGGGATTGCAGGCAGCCGCAGTAATCCTGGCGGTAAAGGTTGAGTTCTTCTGAGAGTTCGAGCGAACGTTTGAAACCGTCCTGCTTCTTGAAGTCCTCGGCTAGGAAAGATACATCGTACTTGCGAGACATCGCCTCACCCATATCCTTCAGCCATTCGAAGGATTTGTGAGGACTTACCGACAGGGTGGTAGTGAAATACTCAAAGCCTTTCTCTCGAGCCAGTCTGGCTGTTTCTTCAAGCCTAAACGCATAACATACCTCACAGCGTTTGCCTTTCTCAGGTTCGGTTTCCAAACCCTTGACGGCTTGTATCCACCGGTCAAGATCATATTCGCCACAGACCAACTCAAATCCCATAGCCTTTGCGACCTTGTGAGTTTCAGCCAATCGCCTCTCGTATTCATCGTATGGTTCGATCTGCGGGTTATAGAAGAAACCGATAACCCGGAATCGAGCGTTCAATCTTTCAAAGACCGAGGTGGCGTCTGGCGCACAGCAGATATGAAGAAGTATTCCGGGCTTGGCTGACATTTCCGGATTATAGTGAAGAATTACGTTTTGTCACCTGGGCACTCAGGAAATGGATTTAAGACCCAGGTTTCCGGTAAACCGCAAACCCTAATTATCTTGATCGATTAAATCCTTGCTTTAGTCCCTGGTGTTCTTTGCGGTAAATCGAGACTGACCGTCAGAAAGGGAGATCGGGAAGGGCTATGGTTTTCGTTCGATCCTGCCCCACCGACACCATCCATACAGGGATATCGACCTGAGTTGAAATCCACCTGATGTAATCCTGAGCCTGGGATGGCAAATCTTCGAAGTTATCCGCCTCAGAAGTCGTTTTCTTCCATCCTTCTATCTCCTCGTAGACCGGTTCTCCAGGATCGAAATCGCGTGGGGTTATCTCGCCCTTGACGGTGCCGTCGGGCTGTCGGTAACCTGTGCAGACCTTAAGCCGATCGAATGAATCCAGGACATCGAGTTTGGTTATTGCGAGACCGTCGACCCCGTTGAGTCTCACCGCATAGCGAAGCAGGGGCAGATCCAGCCAACCGCACCGTCTGCGCCGACCTGTGGCAGCGCCGAACTCCTGACCTAACTTTTGGAGTCTCGCCTCTAATTCGCCCGAGGCCTCGGTAGGAAAGGGCCCTGCCCCGACGCGCGTAGCGTATGCCTTGGTGAGTCCTAAAACCCTCGCTACGAGCTTAGGAGAAATCCCGACGCCCGTGGGGACGAAGATGGCCCCGGGATTGGACGATGTCACGAATGGATATGAGCCGTGATCTATGTCCAAAAGCACGCCCTGGGCACCTTCGAAAAGCACCTTCTTACCGCTTTCTATATACTCGTACGCCAGGTTTGAAACGTCAGCCACAAGAGGACGAATCCGTTCAGCCGCGACCTCAAGCCCTTCTAGGACCGTCTTTTTTTCTACCCCGTCAGCGCCGTATACCTTTTCGATAATGGCATTGTGGTGGTCGACGATTATTTCCAACCTTTGGTCGAGAGAAGCGGAGAAAAGATCACCTATCCTGAGGCCGTAGTAGGCATGCTTGTCTTCGTAGCAAGGACCTATACCGCGGCCGGTCGTACCTATCTTGTTCTTACCCCTTGCTTCGTCACGAAGCCTGTCAAGAAGGCGATGCTGCGGCAGGATGATGTTAACCCTTGGATCGATGAATGTCCGGGAAAGATATTCAACCCCGTCGGCATCAAGCTCCTCCCACTCTTTAAAAAGGGTTTCCGGGTGAAGTATACAACCTGCGGCGATTGCAACATTGATGCCTGGATTCAGGATACCGGCAGGCATCTGGTGGAAAACCCACTTCTTCCCATTTACGACCACGGTGTGGCCTGCGTTCGGCCCGCCCTGATAGCGTATGTCCAGATCAAAGCGGGCCGAAAGCCAATCTACAAGCTTGCCTTTACCTTCATCTCCCCACTGAAGTCCTATAAGGGCAAGGCTGTTCAAAGTGGAATAAACGTGTAACTGAGTGAGAATTTCCGATTCCCTTTATCAACAGGAAAATCGTATATGTTCTCATCGATCCCGACGTCCAGTTGGAACCCTTTGTACTTGATACCTGCACCGAACGTGATTCCTATCTTCTTGAGCTTTCCTTCCTCATCTCCGAAGAGGAAGGGAAACAATCCCACATGTTCCCAACTGCCGGTCTCGTCTTCGAGGAAGAATCCTCCACGTGCACCTGACTTATCGAAAAAGTATCCAACGCGCAAGGTAAGTATCTCGTCGTAAACCGAGACTTCCATCCCCATGCTTCGCCACATATCACCGAATTCGTGACCCAACTCTCTTCCGAATGGAATCGAGTCGTGTTCCGGAGAATCAAGGGCAAACATCCCTACAAGAACCTTGGTAAAATCACCCGTAAGCCTTAATCCGACAATCTCGACCTGGACCTTGGTTGTATCCTTGGTCCGGATGGAGAGCGGTTTAAAACTAACACCGGTCCTCAGCATCAAGGGCAAGGGATCAGGGTCAGACTCGGCGTAGAAGGATATTGGGGGACCCAGATTCTGTAGGGCTATACCGAGATTCAGATTCTTAAAAGGCATATACAAAAGACCTGCGTCCACGGCCCAGCTAAGACCTGATCCTCCTTGAGTCATTCCGAGTTCAGGCAACTTCTTCAATACCCACTCAGGTACGAGGAACGAGTAGATGAGCTTTATCCCGCCGCCGGTTGAAAGTTTTGGGGTCAGTTCTCGACCGTATGCAACACCAAGGGAAAAATCAAAGGTTGTGTAGGTACCGATAAGATTACCGCTTCCATCATTAACAACCGTTTCACCTGTAGTAAGATAAACCCCGTTGAATGCAAATGTGCCAACCTTGGTGAAAGGAGCCGATGCAGCAAGAAACTCGTAATACATACCCGGATACAAGTCAGGTAACCAGTTTACGTGCATTAACGACAGGTTTACCTGATCCTGGAATCCCAAACCCCCGGGATTATAATATGCGGCGGATGCGTCATCCGAGATACCGGTGAATGCACCGCCTAGTGCTGTGGGGCGGGAGCCTGGCCAAATCATTAGAAAAACAGCTCCCGGTCGTTTTTTAGCCGCCGGGAGGATACCTGCAACCAGCACCAGCAGCAGCGTGATTCTTTTTAGCATATGTTCTCAACCTCCTTAAAGATCACTAAGGGTAAGTATAGAAAGAGAAAAGAGCGTGTCAACCCCATACATGAGCTGCGGGCGCAGGTCGCAGCGAATGAAGGCGACGGAGTTGACTCCATCGGAAGGGCGCAGGTCGCAGCGAATGAAGGCGACGGAGTTGCCTCCAAAAAACAAGGAAACCACGGACAATTTACGAATGACAGCTCCCGACTGACGGTCTGATTCAGTACACTTAGAAAAAGGTATAAGGTATGTGGGTTACGGTCCGCTTGACAGTCAGCCAGGGCAGGATAAACTCTCATATGTTGAGATTCCTGAATCTGATTAGCATTTATGTACTTCTACTGGCTTGTGCCCGTCAGGGCGCAATACCCAATCCAGATCGGTTTCCACCGCACCTTTTGAACGCAACCTCAGTCAACCGCACACAGGTCAATCTGCGTTTCGACGAAGAACTCGGCGCCGATGCATTGCTGCCAAATACCTTTTTCATTACATCTCCTCTCGATACTGCAGAGATTCGATTCATTACCGTAGATCCTGGCGATCGAACTACGTATAATCTTTTGACCTCTCCACTTCTCGATGTAACTTATCAAATCTCTGCACTGGTTTTTGACCGCAACGATAACGCTTCACTGATAAAGGCCTCGTTCAAGGCTTCGACCCGCCAGGACACGACCGGTCCGAGCGTATTGGCATATCCGGACCTTCCCCAAACCCGTTTCCCGTACGCGGTCAAGTTCCAGTTCTCGGAACCTGTTGACACGGGCAGGAGAATAAGGGTATTGAGTGCTCCACTTGCCATGCCTGAAAACCTTGTAAGTAAATGGGATCCAACGCTAACTCGCTTAACCGTTGAATGCAGTGACACTTTTCTTAGAGGCTATCCTTTTTACGCAGTACTCTTAGCAGGATCTCGTGACTTTGCAGGCAACAGAGAAACCATGGGACTTTCTGTTTTCGTATATTCAGACACTTCACTCGAACTTACTGAGTTAAGGGGTGATATACGAACCTCATCGGGCGGTGCTGCTTATGGCGCTCTGCTTCTTTTTTTGACATCTGACAGTCTCTTGGCTCTTACTCAGTCGGACACCTCAGGGCTGTTTCAGGTAACCCTTCATGCCGCCGATCAACTATCAGTAACCGCCTACTTCGACCCGGATTCGGACTACTGGTTCGATGAGAAAACGAGTGTAGTAATCTCTAGTCTTGCCGATACAATACATCTAAAGACTCAGCCACTCCTGGCTCCCATAGACGTAGACCAAATCTTCCAGGCTTTCAGGTGAAGTTCTTAAACTGGCTGCTGCGAGTGCTGGCAGTCCTTGGTTTGGCTCTGCTTTTCGTTCCGACGATCAATCTTCCTTTACCTGGTCGACGTCCAAGGATAGTCCTTCTCATCGATAACTCGGCAAGCATGGGTCAGAAAACAAAGCAAGCCGAATGGAACGATTTTCGTGAAGAGCTAGAGAAGCTCGCAACTCAATTACAAATAGAGAGTTACACGTTCTCGGACTCTCTGGTTCCTGTTCACGACCTGGGCTCGATCAAATTCGATGGTCAACGAACCGACATCAAATCGGCACTTGAGGAACTTCCCTTAGGAGAGGCCGAAGCTTGCCTACTCGTGAGTGACGGACGCCACAACGGTCCTGCCCCTCCTACTGCTGAAGGCTTCAGGTTACCTCTGTGGACCTATGTGATTGGTGAAAAGGACTTACCAGACATAAGCATCGAAGATGTCAGCATAGATGATTCCACTCATCTCCGAATCAGACTGAGGGCAACCGGCCTGGATGATGTCGTCACGAAGCTCAGGTTTTACAGAGACGGACAAAAGGACGCAGACAGAACGCTGCATCTAGAAGCTAATCGAATAACAGAGGTAGTTGAGCCGTTAACCAGTACTTTCCGCAAAAGCACCTGGAGGATCGAGCTTGATTCTTTACCCGATGAGGATCGAGTGGACAACAATACGTTTGTCTTGAGACCTGCTCGTTCCAAAGGGAAGCTTCATGTTCTTTTCATTGCGGCAAACATCACCAGAGAAACCGAAGCCTTGCTTAATGCCCTCGAAGTCGCACCACGGATTTCTCTTTCCACCTATGTTGAACTTTCTCCTGGTAAGACCTTAGGCCAGTTTCCTGGCACTGTAGATGCCGTTATTGTTGCTCCTCTCAGAAGAGGACTTTCCGGTCAAATGCTAGATTTAGTAAAAGGTGCGGCCAGAAAAGGGATCCCTGTGCTGTTTGTCTCAGCCGCGGGCACACTACCTCAGGAACTCGAGACGTTTTTCCCGCTAAGAGAAACAAGGCCGGAGGCTTATCACGGTGAAGGGAGCTTGAGATTTACCCCTCGAGCCGAGCTCATGTTTTCTGAGTGGGACCCGTCAACCGCTGTGCAAGGCACCGGGGCTTTTACAGCTGGTGCCGGAGCCAAGGAACTGTTAGGTAAGGGAAGCATAACCTACCTGGCCGAGTATAACAAAGATGTCCGTAGCATCGCGGTGGAGTTCCCCGGTTTGCTTGAGGCAATAAGACTGGACAGGGATGGCTTTGGTAAGTTCCTCGAGACCACCCTTGCCTACCTTGTAGAACAGGAAGGTTTCCCCTTCAGTCTGGAAGTTAATGAAGCAACCACAGCCTCCATAGATCTGACCCTTTTATCCGAGGTTGACCTGAAGGAGGGTTTTGAGGATCTCGGGGCCTGGCTTGAACCCGACTCCATCCCCTTGAGTGTGGTTCCACTGAGCACGAACACTCATCGCCTTACCGCTAGCGCTGCCGGTCGAACAGACACCCTGACTTCCTATACCTTGAACGTGATGTGGAGGGGAAATACGTTCAGACCCAAGGGCAAGATTATAGTTACCCCGGCACAGCCTGAAAAACCGTCACGAGGTGCAAACTATACCCTGATGGCCCACCTCGCCTCCAGCAAAGGCCGGGTCATCGCCTTGCGCGAACTTTCTGACCTTGCTGCAGGGCTGCCCAGGACAAAAAGATTTCAGTTCAAACCAATGGGAACCCCGTTCATCGTAATCCTGGTTGGATTATGCTTCATCGCGGAGATATGGTACAGAAGAAGAATAGGTTTGCCCTGACAGGGCTGTTAATCATCCTCGTTATCCCTTCCATAATAAGGGCTGTTGGGAATACCGTGCATTCAGCCGTAAGCTCAAGCACTGACTCCACTCTCGAAGCCTTAATCGATCATGAAGACACGCTTCTCGCAGCGAAGGGGACGAAGAAACCAGGCCTTTCGGAAAGGATCGCCGCCTGGATGTACGATCACAACCTCGATCCTCGTCTGGTAGCCTTTCTTATGTCGATACTCCCCATCTCCGAGCTAAGGGGTGCGGTACTCATAGGCATCCCCACCTACCAGGGCCCGTGGTGGCACATATCCCTTATAGCCCTTCTGGGCAATCTCTTGCCGGTGATACCCATACTGTTCCTGTTGGACCTCGTAATGAGGCTTCTTGGCAAAATCAGGTTCTTTAAGAGGATATTCGACTGGCTCCTAGCAAGGGCAAGGCGCGAGGGCGGCCTGATAGAACGCTACGAGTATCTGGGTGTGTTTCTCTTCGTTGCCATTCCCCTGCCTTTTACCGGGGCATGGACAGGTTCACTCATAGCATCCGTGCTGCGGATGAACCCGTGGAAATCGTTCGCCACGGTATGCGTGGGTGTGGTGACGGCGGACATCATCGTCACGTCGTTCGTTCTTCTGGGCTGGTGGGGGCTTCTGGCTGCAGCAATCGTGCTGCCTTGCCTGTGGGGTCTTTCCAAGTGGCTCGAGAGGCGTCCGAAGAAAGTAGGAGCGGAGCGGAAGAAAAGATAACAACTAGGAACTTCGCCACATATACGAAAAAAGGGCAAAAGCCGAGACCTTTGCCCCAGGGTAGCGGAGCCGACGAGACTTGAACTCGCGACCTCTAGCGTGACAGGCTAGCGTTCTAACCAAACTGAACTACGGCTCCGTTCTTTCCTAAACTTCACTCCCGACAATCATGAGCGAAAATTATATTAGAAAAAGAGGCCTGTGTCAAGCGCCGGCCTCTTAAACTTTCGTGTGTGTTCTCATCTTATTCGAACACGAACTGCAACCTGGGGAACTCCGGGTCTTCCTGGACAACGATAACAGTGTTTACGAGTCTTGGAGTAAGATAGTCCCTGGCTGCCTCGGCATACTCCTTATCCGACGCAGTAATGACAATCCTTGAATAGCCGCCTTCCTTGAAGCGATTGAGTACCAGCTGGTAGTAGTCGGCTACCTTACGGGAAACCTGGGCAGGGTAGACGCTGCCTATATCCATCTGGGATTCTTTTATGGCAACCACATTTTCGTAGGCAATGCCGTTAACGTCGATTATGCCGCCGCCTTTACGCAAGGTAGCTTCGTCCCTGGTCGTCATGTGAATGTTGAATGTGTAGGCGTCACCGACCGAGAGGGGCTTGCCGTCTTCGCCGCGCCCGTCCCAGGCAATGAATTCAGGCAGGGATCCTTTGCCGGGCAAGATACGGAAGATCATACCCGACATGTCGAGTATTTCGACTTCCCAGGAAGCGACGCCTTTCTGACGGTAGCGTGCTACGTCAAGATCGTAGGTCTGGTTGTCTAGATCGTAGACATCGGATACAACCACCGGCCTACGCAGGATACCTGGGTCGGCCATAAATGCACTGCGGCCAACCGCCTTTTCCACCTGGCTGCCCAGCAGGGGGTCGAGGACGAAACCACTGCCTTCCAGCAGGACTTTTATTGGAAGATAGGGATCTATCTCGTAGTAGAAAGCCATGGGCTTGAACTCGACATCGTAGGTCGTGGGAACTGTTACATCCGGAAGTTCTTCTACTTTTTTTTGAGTACCTGAAACTGTAAACGGAACGGCGACAAGCAAGAGCGCCGTCAAAACCCATATTAACGAGGGTTTCATGATAACCTCCTTCGGCAACATAGATGCCTTAGCAAGCTTACTGGGGTACACCCTAAAAGCTCTTTATAACCGATTATCTCGGTGGCTTATCGGTGACTTTATAAGCTGCGCCGACTCTGCTGGACAGCCTTACATGCCGTCCAGGAAGCTATGCCGCTTTCCCCTTATCCCCCCCTCACCTTACTCGAATACGAACTGCACCCTGGGGTATTCCGGATCTTCCTGAACAACCACATCGACGTTAACCAGCCGTTCAGAAAGGTAATCCTTGGCTGCCTCGGCAAAAGTTCTCTCGGAAGCAGTAATTACCATCCTGCTGTAACCACCCTCTTTGAAGCGATTGAGAACCATCTGGTAGTAATCGGCAACCTTGCGGGATACCTGGGTAGAGTAGATGCTTCCGACATCCATCTCCGCTTCTTTTATTGCAACCACATTTTCGTAGGCGATGCCGTTTACATCGATTGTGCCGCCGCCCTTACGAATCGTCGCTTCAGCCTTGGTAGTCAGGCGAACGTTAAAGGTATAAACATCCCCCACCGAAAGGACATCTCCGTCTTCATTGCGTCCGTCCCATTGAACTCGAGCCGGCAGGGAACCCTTTTCGGTAAGGGTACGGAAGTTCATACCGGACATATCCAGGATCTGAACTTCCCAGGATGCGATGCCTTTCTGCTGGTATCGTTCGACATCGAGATCGATAGCCTGGTGGTCCAAATCATACACATCAGAAACCAGAACAGGCTTGCGCAGAAGATCAGGGTCGGCCATGAATGCACTGCGACCGACCGCCTTCTCCACCTGCTTACCTAGTTCAGGATCAAGGATAAACCCCGAACCTTCCAGAAGAACCTTGATGGGAAGATAGGGATCTATTTCATAATAGAAAGCCATCGGCTTGAACTCTACATCTATCTTGGCGGTGACGACCTCTTCTCCAAGATCTTCTTCGGTTCTTGGTTGTGCCAGCAACATACCGGAAGTTAGTACCAATCCGGCGACCACAATCATAAGCGGTTTTTTCAACTTAGCCTCCTACTGCAATATGAACCAGAACGTAATCTGGCCTTTACGTACCGGCCCTTGGGCTTCTTTGAATTTCCAGCCCCTTAGGGCCTGTTTTACTTGATTATCCCACTGTGTATAACCGGAACTGGTTCTTACTACCATAGTGGGTTGCACTGTACCAGAAGCATCGACTGAGAAACTGATTATTATTCTCACCTTTGAAAATCCTTTTTCCTTTGCCCATGAGGGATATTGGGGCAACTGTTTCCTCAGGATGTCTGCAACAGTTAAATCACCGGAGAGATCAAAGGATTGAGTAGGGCCTGAACCGACCTTTTCGGCGATATCCTTGCCCGAAGTCTGACTTTCCGGCGTTTTAATGACCTCTGCTTCACCGATCTTACCCGTAGTTGCACTCTTGAGATCGAATGCAGGACCTCCCCCTGCAGCCAGGGCCTCAAAACGAGTACCGCCGTAAGCATGGGTACTTTTCTTCAACGAGATAGTAGCTTCATTGAGAATATCCTTGGTTGACAGCTGTGAGCTTTCGTTAATACGAATTACGTCACTGCCGGCAGCCCCAGCGCTGTAACTAAGATCGAACTCTTCATCGGAACGTATCTGAGCTTGAGTAGGTGCCCTTTTAGTTTCCAGATCAATGATTTCGCTTTCCTGGGTGGTAGAAAAACTTAAAGGTGACGAGGTCTGCTGTTGAAGAAGCTTTTGAGCCTTGGGGGGTAAGGACTCATCCACTACGGCGTATTCGAGTTCATATTCTCCCTCTTCGGCACCACCCTTGGGTGTAAAGACCCCGGAGGTGAAGAGGAAAAATAAGGCATGTATCGCTACAGAAACCCCGATTCCGATCCAAAGACGCGGAACGGAGAACATCTCCACGAAACCGCGGCCTGTATTGGCAAAAGCCAGTGCCCAGGTCTTTCCCCAAGTCCTGGGTGTCACTTCGTAACCTAGTATTCTGGCCATTTTTATCTCCTTGTGTTATTAATCGGCGGCTTCTTTGTTTTCTTCTTCTTTGCGCTCTTTCGTAGATATTGCGACGCGCTGCGCCCCTGCATCTTTCGCTTTTGATAGGAGTTCCAATACCCATTGCGATGGTGCGCTGCTATCGGCACGCAGTACAACAAGCATGCCGGGTTCTGCCTTTTGAATGGTGTCTTTCAACTTTAGTTCCAAGTGCTCCAAACTCATCAACTCATCGTTATAGTAGTATTCTTTAACATTTGTGGTAGGATTCTCCAGTACGGCAACGGTAACGTTGTCTTCAGTCTTACGAGATCTTTCATGGGGCTGGGCAACAGGTACGTTCATTTCTGTATTTTCGTGAGCCATAAGTTCCTGGGCGGTAATCATCATCATCAAAACGATAATGAGTGCTACGCCAGCCATAGGGATAATGGGGAGTACTAACGACCTTTGTTGTTTATGTTCAGGCATAATTATTCCTCTTCAAGAGGCTTGCCTCTTAAAAGCGCAAGGCTGTTGGCGTCCTTTTGCCTGGCTATGTCGAGTACCCTCACTACATCACCGTGGCTGACGGCTCCATCCGCGCGAACCATTACTATCCGATCGGCGCTGCGAGCCAGGAGAGCCTCAACGTATCCATCAAGCTCATCAATGTCCACAATTTCCTTGTTCAGTTCATAGATTGTCTGTCCGTCGGGCATTGCACGGATGTAGATACTAACCTTGACGTCGTCACCTGGATCGGAACCGCCTACATTCTGTACGCCTGGAGCCTTGACGAATATTCCGCTTTCCAGGAGCGCGGGCAGGGTCACGATAAAGAATATGACAAGACTAAGTGCAATGTCAACCAACGAAGTTACTTGCGCTTCACTAGTTCTTTTTTCTTTACCCTTAAGCCTGCGGATTTTCATACGAACCACCTTTCGACAGGGAGATGAGTTTCAGAAGCTTACGCATGTAATTTTCCAACTCATCTACTGTATCGGTGGACTTCTTGGCATAATAGTTGAATGCGAATACAGTTGGCACTGCCACTATCAATCCGAAAGCGGTGGTATAAAGCGCTTCCGCCACTCCTTCTGCAACTACGGCAGGACCACCTGAACCACTTTCCTTGATTGCCAAGAAGGCCTCAATAAGACCGAGAACCGTTCCCAAAAGACCGAGCAGAGGAGAAACATTACCCAGGGTGTTAAGACCCCCGAGGAATCGCTCCATCTTGTTCCTCTGATTGAGAATCTCCGATTCCATCATCTCGGCAATCATATCGTCGGGAAGATTGTAGTTCTCAAAGCCAACGCGCACCACATGCGCAATGGGTACATCGTAGTTCTTCACCAGAGCCAACACTTCAGGGATACCTCCTGTCTGGAAGGTATCCTTGACCTTCTCGAAAAACTTACTTACACGCACGCGACGCTTGGCGAAATATATGAATCTCTCTACTATTAAAGCGATAGAGAGAACCGAGAGAACCAAGATCAACGTCATTACCCAACTAAAGGTCGGATCAACCAACCTAATCAGATCTTTCATCATACCTCCTTTGGAGATGCTTTAGCAAAAGTATAAGGCACTTTGACCTTTTGTCAAGTCCCATCCCTGACCTAGATTACACGCTTTAACCGCCAGTCTAGCACATGCTCTTAATCCCTTATACAAGACGGGCAGGATTAAGGTTATGTTTACATCTACTTGGTTATACAAGAGAGTGCCTCGAATATTCCCTTCCCGTTGACAATTACTCCGAGGCGAATAGGATTGTTCGATGAACTGCAGAACCTCTGGCAGGATTAAAGGTCGAACATTACTTTCCCTTACCCTGGTTGGTTTAACCGTATCATTGCCGGCCTTACCCTTAACTGCCGAAGACTCAAACGAACCTCAGATACCGGAGATTCCCACGGATTCAATCGAGTCGGATACTCCTCTGTCTGATAGCCTGACTATCGATACCTTATTCGAAGATACTGCCCTTTTAGACACCGTCATCACGGACACCACAACTGAGGACACCACCATGACAATACTTACTCTTCTTGACACCATAGGGATAATTCAGGTCGCGCTCAAGCAGGAGTTCTGGCCGAAGAATGTCGTTTCGACCGTGATACTTTCAGATACGAACGTCAGGTATGCGTGGCTGCCTGAAATCGAAGGGATTCACTTTATAATTATGGATGCAGAAAAGCTTGGAGAAAAAGCGCGCCGCACAGGCGACTTCATGTACCACCGAATCGGGGAAATCGAGCAGCGTGATACGGCAACAGTGCTGACCATCCACTACGAGTGGGAGCCACCTCATTCCAATGACAAGGAGTACATGGAGGCGTGGGTGGTCAAGGAGAAAGGGAAGTGGCGAGCCGAAAGGGTATACCGCTACCGCGAAGCCAAGAAGTGATGGAATAACATTCCCACGAGTTGACAAGCAGCGATCCTTGACTAGCATCATTTATAATGTTCCAGGAGGAGAAGTGAAGAAATATCTTGTCTTATTAAGCCTGGGTTTGCTTGTCCAATTATCTTGCCGAGGATATGCTGGAAAGCAAAAGGAAGAAATCGGAGAGCCGATAGAATTTCTGACCAGACAGGACACTGCAGAGATAGTTAAACAGACCCTAGAACTGAAGTTTGAAAAAGACAGAGTTTCCGACTGGAATCTAAGCGATGATACAGTTAATATATTCTTTCGAACTGAGGTGAATCCTAAACTGATTCCTGAATTACGCGGCATTAATCTGATTCTCATGACGCGTGAAGAACTACAGCAAAAGGCCGATAAAGAGGGCGATTTCATGGCCGTTTATCTTTCCGACCCAGTGATAGACAGTACGAAAGTCCGAATCTCAACAAGCACTCACTGGGTTAAGGGCAAAGACTCAAAAATACTTTATTTGAGTGGAGGCGGCAACGAACTGGAATTCATTAAGGTAAATGGGAGATGGACAGGAAAGATAACCACGAGCTGGATAATCTAAGGAGGTAATATGGCAAAATCGTGGAGAGAAAAGCGCGACAAACCCCAGGAACCGATGGTCGTAAAGATAGAAGGTAAGATGATAGACCGGTTCGGACCCGGCAGGATGATAATCGCAACGCCGAAGATAATCGACGGGATGGTGCGCAAGGTTCCTGAAGGCAAGCTCGCCACAGTGAACCAGATAATGGACAGGCTGTGTGAAGAGTATAAGACCGACGCTGCCTGCCCGATGACGACCGGTATCTTTCTTAACATAGTGGCAAAGGCTGCCGAGGAGGAACGCGCCGCAGGCGTCTCAAAGATAGCCCCCTACTGGCGAGTACTCAAAACCAAAGGAGCACTCAACCCGAAGTACCCGGGCGGGATGGAAGCACAGGCGGAAAGACTCGAACAAGAGGGACACGCCATAGACAAAACCCGCAAGACCTGGAAGGTGGCGGACTTTGAAAAGCGGCTCGTCAAGGGTATCTAGAAGACAAAGGACATGAGGTAATAATGAAAGCAGGATTCGCAACTTTACTGCTGGCCCTGGTTCTTACGGGTTGTGCCAGAGGAAACCCGGCAAAGGAGGAGAAAGTGAAGCAGTTAGAGATCGAAGAAGTTCCGTTGGACCAGCTATGTATAACCGTCGTATACGACAACACCGCGTATTTCTCCGAACTGCGTTCAGACTGGGGATTCGCCTGCGTGATAGATGCAGGCGGTAAGAAGATACTGTTCGATACAGGTTCAAAAGGCGAAATCCTCCTCGCGAATTTCGACGGCATTGGACTGGATCCCGGAAAGATCGAGATGATCGCCCTTTCCCACGAACACTGGGACCACGTAGGCGGACTCGAGGGATTTCTGGCGCGAAACTCGAATGTCGTGGTTTACGTTTTGAAATCGTTCCCTAATCAGGTTAAGAAGATGGCGAGAGATGCAGGCGCAGGACTTCACGAGGTTTCAGATCCGGAGGAATTATGCACCGGCATCTACACCACCGGCACCATGGGTAGGGCTATCGAGGAACAATCGCTGATTATCACAACCGACAAAGGTGCGATGGTTATAACAGGCTGCGCCCACCCCGGGATAGTGGAAATCGTTAAGAAAGCCAAACAGCTGACCGGGCAGGAGATACTCGCCGTGATGGGCGGCTTTCACCTCGGCGGGGCTTCTGAGAGGGAAGTGAAAGAAATAATAGAGGAGTTCAAACAGATGGGCGTTTCATATGTGGGGCCTTGCCACTGCACCGGCGAGGCTCAGATCGAGCTGTTCCGCGAGGCGTACGAACACCGGTGCCTGGAGGCGGGTGTTGGCCGTGAGATAACCGGAATCGACTTCATGCAGTAGAGAATTCCGCTGAATACCAGAGCATGTGGAACAGGTTCTCCAACCTGTTCAGTAGAAAAGTGACAATTCGAGCATACGGAGGATGCGAAGTGCCGGTGGGCGAAAGGAACATTCATCCGGGGCTTAAAGTACCTTCCCCTTGATTGACGAGGGTTAGCGAGTGGGTGAAGGATTTGCGATCTTTTGAACCTCCGGTTCGCAAGCGTGAACCTCCGGTTCGCAAGCGTGGACCCGAAGGGGTAAAAGGAGCACTATAGAATCTGTATACCGATTTGGAAGCCCAGCCACAAATCGTTGTAGTTGGCACCGTCGAGTTCAGCCAAAGGCAACCCGAAGAGCAAAACATTCGCGCCGTCCCAGTTCGGCGAGAATCGGAAATTCAGGGAGGGACCTGCAAAGACGGCAATCCCGGGTGTGATCGCAAAACCTGCTGTAATACGTAATCTTGTCAGGAGGTTCGAGCTTCCCTCTTCGGTCACCGGCAGATAACCTTCGTTGATCGCGTATCCGGTCACATCGATATCGGTAAAGAAACGACCCAGGGGTACGTGTCCGCCTAAGCCTAATCCCGTCTTGTTGTTGGCGTAGTCACCGGTCGGATTCAGGCCGTACTCCAATACGTTGTGGACGTACCTCGAACCGTACTTTATCCCTACGTTCACCGCTGAAACCTCGTCCGCCCATGAATTAACGTTGAACGGCTCCCCTTTTTACAACGCTGACCAGGCCGATTGGTACACCTTCGAGGTTCCCGGCGACGTTTACTATACCTAGTTGCAGACCTCGAACATGTCCGGCCACGTTGACGACACCTATCTGGGCGCCGGCAACCTGCAGGGCGTAGTTGATGGTTCCGGATAACTGCACTCCCCTTATGTCTTGCCCAACCACGTTCACTACACCTGAAATCTGCAATCCGTACATGTGGTAGGTTTCGATATTGTAACAGAAACCCAACCCCAATTCTTCCACGCTGCCAAGATACCCACCGATTATGTTCACCGGGAAGTTCGAGACAACCTCACCCGCCTGGATACCGTTCGTGGACAAAGGATAGGTGAAGGTCACCGACACCGGACGATATATCTCAGCCGTACCTGAGCGTACTGCAATGGCCGATAAGGTAACTGCGACGACCAGAACGCGACTGAAAATCATCGATCCTCCTGGATATATATACGACGGCTGACTCAGGAATCAGTCAAACCCGATTTTTAACAGCGCACCTAGGCCGCCGACCTGATCTCCGCCTTCGGCGGAGCTTTTATGCGATCTTTCTACCCGAAGGGTAAAAGCACTATAAGAGCTGCAGTCCCACCTGGAAGCCGAGCCAGATGTCGGTGTGATATCCTCGGCGAGTATCCTCAAGCATACTGACACCGAAGTATCTCAACTCATCGCCGTCCCAGTCCTCGCCGTGCCACACGTTGACTGTGGGACCAAAGGTTATTGCCAGCTTCGAGAGGACCTTAATCCCGCCCGTGAAACGAACCGTGGTCAGCCCGTTGTAGCTGTAATCTCCATCGGGATCGCGGAAAGGTACGAGACCCCCGTAGATCGCGTAGTGGACTGCGTCGATATCGACAAATAACGGACCGGGAACCGGGATGCTTCCACCAATACCTACGCCGAACTTGTTGCGGTCGGCGAGGGGCTGAATCCCGTACGTCCAGACGTTGTAGAATGTCTTTGAGCCGAACTTCAAGCCCAGATTCAGGACTGCCGTCTCGTCCGTCCAGAAGTTGACATGGAACTGGCCGTTTTTGACTACTGATGCAAGACCGATAGGCACACCCGTATGGTCCCGGGCTATGTTTACGACACCTACCTGCAGTCCTTTGGCGTGTCCGGCTATGTTCACGATACCTATCTGGGTGAAGTTCTGACCCAGGGCGATGTTAACCACTCCGATCTGCACCGGGCACTGACCGCCCGAGAGGTTTAAGGCGCTGGAAACCTGAGCGCCCAGAATGTCTCTTGGGGTTATGTTCGCAACACCAGCGACCTGTAGACCGGTTACTTCACCGCCCGCAATGTTGGCAACACTGCCAATCTGTATGCCTTGAACGCTCCCCATGGCAACGTTGGCAACACCTGCAATCTGGCCGACATTCACGTTCTTGCCTACAAAGTTGCCCACACTCGCTACCTGTAGTCCGACGCAGTTCTTGCCGGTCACGTTGGCAACACCTGCAATATCGAGACCGACGACGTTCTCCCCAACGATATTGGCAACGCCTGCAACCTGCAGACCTGCTGCGTGGTTCTTTTCTATGTTGAATATCCCGCCGATCTCGCAGCCCTTCACCGAACCTAGGTAGCCGCCCAGGATATTCAACGAAAAGTTGGAGACTACGTCACCGCTTCCAAAGCCGTTGGTAGACAAGGGGTATATGAAGGTTACGGAGACAGGCCGGTAAACTTCCGCCGATATCAGGTAAGGAATAAGGGCTAATGCAAGTAATGCAACAGCTAGAACACTTCTACGTTTCACATGTCCTCCTATGTTGAGTTTTAACTAGTGAATAAGACGAAGCCTTATACGATTAGGTTGCTTTCGGAATCCTCACCTTCCCAAAGATTCTTAATGAATCCCCAGGAAGGCGTCGATTAAATCCGAACAACAGCCTTTACAGATCGACTTCGTCGCTTCGCGTGACTTCGCAGCTTCTCGTCCGAAAGTCCCCCAGGGTGGAGTAAGGCGTAATCTCAAGGGGTGTACTACACGTTTCGTCAGGGATGAATTGCGCCACGAACTTGCAAATGCGTATTATTCGTGTAAAGTAAGAAGAAATTTCAAAAGAAAAAGGAGAAGAGATGGCAAGTCTTAAAGGCACACAGACTGAGAAAAACCTCTTGACCGCATTCGCAGGCGAATCCCAGGCGCGCAACCGTTACACCTACTTCTCTTCCAAGGCACGTAAGGAAGGCTACGTGCAGATATCGGACATATTTGAGGAGACCGCCAACCAGGAACGTGAACACGCAAAGCGCTTCTTCAAGTTCCTGGAGGGCGGAATGGTCGAGGTTTCCTGGAATTTTCCGGCAGGCGTCATCGGATCTACTCTCGAGAACCTTAGGGCCGCTGCAGCGGGCGAGCGCGAGGAGTGGAAAGAGGTGTATCCCGGGTATGCAAATACAGCCCGGGAGGAAGGATTCGAGAATATCGCCAAGGTGTTCGAGGCGGTAATCGTGGCCGAGAGACAGCACGAGAAGCGGTACAACGAACTCGCGGCCAACATCGAGGCCGCACGCGTGTTCAAGCGCGACAGACCCGTTGTCTGGCGCTGCCGCAACTGCGGTTACCTGCAAGAAAGCGCCGAAGCCCCTGAGACCTGCCCTGCCTGCGCCCATCCCCAGGCGCACTTCGAGCTATTAGCGGAAAACTGGTAAAGCACACCCCAAATAATCACCCCACGACGCTTTGCGGCGAAGCCAATCTACAACGAAGCTCCGCGGGGACCCTGGAGGACGGGTTCTCCAACCCGTCTATCAGCTCGAACTAAGGAAATATCCGTAGGGGCGAGGCCTGCCTCGCCCTCGATTATTCACTGTTCGCGGAATACACTCTGCTGACTACTTCGAGGGAAATAGCGGATGTTCGAGCCTATGCGCCTGCGAACAACGGTGGAACTGCCTCAGGCATCTCGTCCCAGGTGCGGCCGTCTAGTTCACGACCCGCCTTCTTTTTGTTGAAACCTCCCCACTGCTTGAAAAAGAAAGGAACGCCCGCTTTAGCGCACCGCTCCCGGATATCTACAACCCACTCTTTTTTCATCGGACGCGCGCCGGGACCTGACTCGCCGCCTACGATGACCCAGTGAATGCCCTCAAGATTAAGGCCGCGAAGCGGGCTCAAAAGAGGCTCAAGGGAGAGAAACTTGACCTTTGCATCCGTGGAACGAAGAGAGTCGATACGTTGAATGCAGGATTGGTCTTCAACGGTGACGCCCATCCATACGTTGGACGGCCAGCGGATGTCCTTGCTCATCTCAGCGAGCCGCTCGGCCCTTTTCGTTAGAATCTGAAAGGTGTGCTGCCGCGCCCGGCACATGACGCCGAAAACTTTTTGGATGAACTCCACGGGCACATCCTCGTGAAAAAGGTCGCTCATCGAATTAACGAAAACTACGCGTGGCCTGCGCCAGGTCAAGGGAAGCTCGAGAAATTCGGGATGCGTCGTTACCGTGAAACCGTTGCGATACGCCTGCACGCCCATCGCCTTGAGCCGCCTCGCCATGCGTTCGGCATAGCAGTTGGCGCAGCCCGCGCTTACCTTGGTACAGCCGGTTATCGGATTCCACGTGGACTCCGTCCACTCAATTTTCGAGGCATCTACCATTTCACTGACCCTTTCGGGGAAATTTAATTTTTACCGTATCCGCCATTGTATTCTTTCGACGCTCGTCCGCTGGCGGATTTGTCTCTATTATATCTTGGGATTCCAATTTTTTCAACCCATCCTTGTAATTCTTGAGAATATATTTGCGATTGACACTGTGCTTTTCATATATTTCCAGCACAGTTAATTCCTGCCCCGAGTATTCTTTGAGTAAAGATTGGTTTAGTTTCTCAATAAGGTCATCCCCCCAATCTAAGCGTTGCATCCACTTATCTGCCGGATTGTACTCATAAGATGGAACACCTTCTGACGAATATGTACTTTCCTTAGCCATGATTTCTTTCATCTTATGGTAACCTATGAACGCTTTTGTCACAAAAACCAAATAACAGATTCTCCCTCTCGGATATAAAAAGCGAAAATGATGAACGAATTCATATCCCTTTTCTTTGAGCGCTAAAGTCAGTTGCTCCATAACAAATCTCTCGCTCTCACTTTTACTTAAATGTGGTAGTTCAGATTGCATAGGGGATGTCCCATAGCCTGTTGAAAATAGGATAGCGGATCCAAAACCTGATAAGTATAATCAGGAAAAAAACTACAAAGGAGGATC
>JAFGSK010000011.1 GCA_016934635.1 Caldifarciminota bacterium | reverse complement strand
TGGGGGGGGGGGGGGGTATTGTCAAGTCTACTAAGGTAAATTAGATGTAAAAACGATTATAGCATGCAGCATAAACAACACAAGCCTCGCAGAATAGTAATTTATTTTGACTTTGCTTTACGTTATTAATCGCTAAATAATGCTTTTATAGTATGTCGATTATCGGTGGCCCGTCTATGGTTATAAGTTCCTACGGCGTAATACCCGTTCAATCTTTAAATCTCTGTATTCTCTGTACTAAAACAAATCTCAGTTCGATACCGAAGACCTCCCCTTGTAACCTTTGCCAAGGCTTTCCCGTCCTTGATTACAACGAAAACGAGCAAGGAGGTTCGATGAAGAAACTGATGCCGGTTGCGTTATTTGTGTCAGGTTTGATTTTTCTGGTTAACTGCCTGCCGCCTGAGGCAGGGATAAAGATCACAGGCCCAGGCAATACCCCGGTTGCGTTCTCCGGATACTACGAGAGCGAGGTTATGCAAAGACAGGATGTTGACGGAGTGACCGCCGCAAGCTACAAGGTAAAGGTCAATACCAAGTCAGATCATATCCGAGCAGGATTCGCCAAGACCGATCCGACCGACAGCACCTCTGAATTGACAGTGAAGCTTTACTATCGGGGAGTTCACGGTAATATCACGGTAACGGAGCCAGGTGATTCGGCGATAATAGACTACAAAATCAAATAATACCTTTTCGTGCTGCGGAACAAAAGACCGAAGTAACACGAAGGAACAACAGATGAAGAAATGGCTTTGAAAGGTTTCGTTATCCTGGGCTTGACGGCCTTCGTTTTGACCGGCTGCGGTGAGACCGGCAACTCCGGCTTGAGGATTACGAACCCTGACGACGAGACGGTGGAGTTTACAGGCTACTACGAAAGTGACTATACAGCTCGTACCGAGGTAGACGGCGTAACCAGGGCCTCCTACAAGGTCGAGACTTATAAAGACACCGACCATATCAGGGCGGGATTTGTCAAGACGGATACTACGGATTCGACCAGTCCTTTGAACATAAAGCTCTTCCACGCAGGAAAGCGCGACGAGGCTGAGGTAACCATACCCGGCGACACCGCCTTTATTGATTACGAGTATTGATCCTCGGATTAGCCGACATTTTGGTAGCTGGTCAAAAAAATTAAAAAAATTTCGAACTTTTCCGCGTAGCATAAAAGGAGTATAAAGGGTGCCCATAAAAACGCGCAGGATTTTTTGTGGGACATCAATGCTTGACGGAGCACAAAACCTTCCTATAGTAAATATAGAGAATCGCATGTGGCGCTCCACTGTGAAGATGTGAGACGTCATACCTCCGCATCGCGTAAGGAGAGTCACTACCAACACTTAGGCCCTCCGTTGGACACGCCGGAGGGCCTATATATATTCGGTGAGTGAGGAGTTGCGCCTTAACGGTCGAACAGCTCCTCTACGTCAGGCACTTCCCGGGCTTCCTCCTCGGCCTCGAAAAATTGCCATTCGGTGAAATCATACCACTTGGCAATGATATTCGCAGGGAATCTTTTGATATAGGTGTTGTATATCCTGACCGATTCATTGTATTCGATTCGGGCGTAGTTGATGCGATTCTCTGTCCCCTCTATTTGGGCTTGAAGATCGAGGAAGTTCTGGTTGGCCTTGAGTTCAGGATATTGCTCCACCACCACCATCAACCGACTCAGGGCGTTGCTCAGTTCACCCGAGGCTTGGGCATACTCATCCGGGGTAGCCGCATTGTTCAGGCTGGACCGGGCCTTTGCCACCTCTATGAATACCTCCTCCTCGTGTTCCGCGTAGCGCTTCACAGTGGCCACAAGGTTGCCGATAAGGTCTCCGCGTCTCTGGAGCTGGGATTCGATGTTTCCCCACTTGTTCTTCACATCTTCCTGCAACCCGACCATTGAGTTGTATCTGTTAACCAGACAGCCACCGAACGAACCTAAAACGATTACGATCACCGCGATGATTCCAATGATCGCTACCCACTTGATACATCCCCTTCTCTTATTATCCCTGGGTGCCCCCATCGGCTCCTGAACTTCTGGATTAACCGGTGTCATTTCATTTCTCCTCTTGGTTTATTTCCCGATTATACTGATATTCTCCGCTATCTCCAACCTCCATTCCTTCAACCACGTACACTGAGAATTTCCAGGATAGTCCTGCACATGCGGTTGAATGTCTTTGAGATAACGTCTACCATCCTCCGCCTGCCCCACCGCCGCCGAACGAGCCGCCGCCGAAGCCGCCTGAGTTGAAGCTCGAAGACGAGGAGGAAGCAGACCCTGACCAGCTCGACGAACTGGAGCTGGTGGAAGACCAGAAGCTCGATGAGCGGCTCGAACTTGATCCGGTACTGCCCTTGCCTGAGCAGGCAAGTATTATAAAGCCTATGATTACGATTAATGCAATTCCTACGCAGAACCATTCCTTGAAACCTTGCCAGAATCTATGCCACCCCTCTCGCATGGTGGGCGCTCCCCTGGTCCCCTCGAACTTTATCGAGTAATACTTTTGGATTTCCCAGGCATAAAGCTGAACCGCTTCGTAGATACCTTCACCGTATCTTTCCCTCTTGAACCTGGGAACCAGGATGCTGCGGTATATCTGCTCCAGCCTGGCATCAGGAAGGATTTGCTCCATCCCGTAGCCGGCGGCAGTAAACACCTGCCGGTCCGAGATTGCTACAACCATCACAAGTCCGTTGTCTTCCGATTCATGACCTATCCCCCATAAGTTGCCTATCTTAGTGGCGTAATAATAAGGGTCTTCACCCTCGAACGACTGGATTGTCAATACAGCCATCTCGGCGGTTGTCAAATCCTCAACCTCCTCGCAGAGCTGGTTTATCTTTAATTCGTAATCAGCATCGATCACGTCTGCAAGATCGAGTACGTATGAACCAACCGGTGCAGGAGGGTACTCGATCCCAAATAGCGCCCCACAGCTTACCAGTGAAATGCATATTATTACGTGATTTCTACGATTACTCATTACTGCACCTCTGATTTTTACTTGATAATGATAATCAGAAAGACCTTTAATTCAAGCCCTTATTGATCGTGTCCCTGTAATCAAAATGAACTCGAAGACCTCCTCCACCATATCTCTCCATCGTTTTTGTCCGAGTTACGAAACCTTGAGCGGAAAGTCCAGGGCGCTGAGGTGTTGAACAGCGCCTTTATGATAAAGAATACCCAAAAAGCCAGAATAAATGCAATGGCAAGTATCCTGGGGTTTATCTTGATTGAGGATATCGATGGTTTCCGATCCTGTTCGTTCGGCTTTATTCCTCTTTCCGCAGCGGTTTTGATATTATGAACAGGATTTAGTGTTAGGACAGCGCCGTCAGTAGCACCGGAAGACTGAGGGTTAATGGATAAGAGGTGAATCAAAGAAAGGACGATATGCATGAATGATAATGTGTCAGCTTATCGAGACCTCCCGTTACCAGGGATGATGGGGTTTATGCGGTCTGTGCGGCCTGTGAGGTGGTTGAGGCTTGTAATGCCAGTGGTCCCAGTGTGAATCCCACCATAGCACCCATCCCAGGCAGGTAAACGCGCGCCAGCAGCTCCAGCAGCCCTCATCAAAGTCCTCATCGAACTCATCGCCCTCGTAACCGGGTGAGTCCTCAAGTGTCTCGAAATCCACGTCGTACTCTTTCTCTATCTCCTTGGCATAGGTACGCATCGCCCAGTATACGCCTCTGCCGTACTCGTGATTCTTGAAGTTCGGGATAATGATGTTTCTCCGGGTGCGATCGACCTTCGAGGAGGTCAGAACCTTCTCGAGTTCTGCACCTACGCTGGTTATGACCTCGTGGTCGTCTTCGGCAATTACTATTACCAGGGTCTTATCCCTGACAGCCTGATCAGGATACCACTTCTCAGCCAACCTGTCGGCATAGATGTTTATTCCTTCGTTACTGACCGAGGAAACGGTCACGACCGACATGTTCACCGATGTTGCAAGATTCACCTCCCGGCACAGGGTGTTAATATAGGACTCGTACTTGGAGTCGATTATGCCTTCATCGTCCGCTACGTAGTAGCCTGATGCGGGAGCCTGAGGAAAATCAGCCCCAACCAAAGTCATAGAAAAAACTACCAGGCAAAGAAAAAATCTTTTCATTTTTCCTCCATCAGTTATGTAGACGGAAAACAGTACTCAATTGTTACGATCTTTGGCTTGCTAATCGAGAGCAGGCACGGTGCGGACTCCAACCTGCTCATCCTACTGAGACCGTTTAATCAATATGAATATCGACGATTTTTTGTCATTATGGTTACTTGTAGCGCGGGACTTTAGTACCGTCGCAAGGCTAACAACTTGGTGTAAACAACCTTCGCACTCTGTGGGTTAGATGTAGTGATTAAAAGTGATTAAGAAGTGATTAAGACAGGAACCACCTAACGGTGATTTTTCAAAAATACTCTACGTCAAGAATCGGTGAAAGCATCGAAAGAACACAGATTAACATAGTTACAAGAAATTCATATCTTGGCAAGATTCGAGATTAAGTAGCTTATCTTTATAAATCTGTGCAGGTATTCTGGATCTGTACAGCTGTGGATAGTTTGTACCAGTCCCGCCGACTCGGGAGGTCTACTGCCTCTCACCACCCTCCGCCGGCGCCACCTCCTCCGAATGAACCGCCGCCGAACGAGCCGCCGCCTGAGAAACCACCACCGCCGCCTGAAGAGAATCCTCCGCCGCCTACCCAGAATCCGGTTCCGGTCCCCTTGCCTCCTCGACGGATGATGCTGAAAATGAAGGCTATTATGGCAAAGATTATCGGAAAAAACCAGCCTATGCAACCACCTATGTTTAAATTTTTCTTTAGCTTAGGAGCATTCTTCGTGCCTTCGAACTCTACATCGTAGCTCGCTTGTATTTCTTTTGCATAAAGCTGGAAGGTTCTGAAGATTCCTTCGCCGTAGTTACCGCTCTTGAAGTAGGGCACAAGCTCCTGACGCTGTATCCTGGCCGCCTTTGCGTCGGGAATGATCCCTTCCATGCCGTAACCTGTAGCGGTGAAGTACTGGCGATCCTGGATGGCCGTCACTAAGAGAAGACCGTTATCCCCTTCTTCCTGACCTACCCCCCACTCGTTTGCTACCTCGGTTGCATAGAGGGAGATGTCCTGGCCTCCGGTTGTTGAAACGGTAAGAACGGCCATCTGAGCCGTAGTCATCTTATCAACTTCCCAGCACAGATCGTTTATCAATAACTCGTGGTAATCGTCTATTACCTCTGCCTGATCCTGCACGTAGGAGTAGTTATATATATCCGGAGGAGGAGGATATTCAGCGGATAAAAGGGACGTTGTTAGTGAAAGGAAAGCGACAAGCTTCATTTTGGTTCCTCCGGTTCGGGTTCTTCGGCTTCCTCGAGATCTCCGTACTCATCGAGTACAATCCCCTTCATCCCGGCCACCACCTCACCGCAAGCCAGAGTACCTCGGTAAAGACCCTGCTCGTAGTCTTCCTGCTCGAACAAGGGCCGCATCACGTTAGCATAGATACTATCTAGAACCTTATCGAACGATTCCTCGTATCCTTCGCCACGGGCAAGGAATATCTCCGACTCTTGCATTGCAGCCAGGATAACTATGCCGTCCGAGGTCTCTTTCTTTCCTACACCCCATTCGTTGCCGAGTGCAGTCGCATAATCCCGGGCGCTCTCAAACGGTTCGATGGTGGGAACGGACACCACAGCTATCTCCACGTCGGTCTTGCGCTCGATGAGCTGACACAAGGCCTCGGTCTTGAACTCCCTTTCCGGAGACATAACGTAGGCAAAGTCATTTACGTAACCACGATGCTCAGGGAACTTGAAATCAGCAGGCGGTTTCTTTTTCCAGCATCCGGACAAGATAAGGAGAAACGCGAAAAGGATTGGGGTCAGACGTTTCATTACTTCTTCCTGGGTGCTGCAGTCTTTGTTTTTGATTTTTTGGTAGTCGGCTTATTTGCCGTAGGTCTGATCTTCTTGGCAGCCGGTTGGGTTTTCTTAGGAGTGGTCTTCTTCTGTTTTGCAGACTTCTTCGTAATCTTCTTTGCGGCAGGTTTCTTGGCTACTTTCCTGGGTGACGCTTTCCTGGCTCGAGCCTTCCCTGACTTCTTCGCCGGAGCCTTGGTTTCCTTCTTTCCCATCCTGTCAACGTACAGGGCCAACTCCTCCAGATCGCGTATGTATGCGGCAAAGAACGCATCCATCTCCTCACGGGTCATCCGCGGAGCGGTAAGTTTTATCTCCAGGGCGAAAGAGAAGTTGTTAGGTGGAACCGGATACAGCTCGGCCGTCTTTGCGATAACCTCCTTCTTCGAAGCTGGAGCCTTTTTGCCTGCCAGACGGATAAGCCCGCGAAAGATTGAAACCACGCCGATGATGGATGACGCAACCAGGTTCATCATAGGACCTCGCTGATCGGCTATCTCGAGATAAGACTGGCGCAGGTTTATTAGACTGCCTTTGAGCTTTTCCTCGCATTCCAGCCTCAGATTCTCCGTACCTATCTTTAATTTTGCAAATGGATCTTTGCCCAAAATCACCTTATGGAAGTCGCTCATATCCAGAAACTCAATCGGGAATACATCCGACGATGTGTTCATATGCTCATGGGTCAGGAAAAGAGGGGCGACTATACCCTTACGCGCACCGCGCTTGACCAGGGGTTGAACACGGTGCAATAACTCGAGATTCAACTTATCGACAACTATCACAAGGTTTATATTCGATCTCTTGGGGTCAAACTCGCCTGATGAGGCAGACCCGTAGACTACAATGGATTCAAGTCCGTCGCCAATCTTGGCGACAAGATTCTTCAGGTACCCGGAAAGCTTCTTTACAACCGGCTCCGGCGCTCCGGTGAAATCGAGTTCTTTTTCCACGTTATTCCTCCTTGAACTATAAGATAGCCAAGATAACAAGGAAGTCAACCTGTAACCGAATTGGAAGAATAAAGCTCAGATTGCCCTGATTGCACCTTCTTAGATTGACTAAGACAAGGTTTCACTGTAACTTCCCACGGACCAAAAAAACACGATGGCTTGAAGGTGCCAGATTAGTTGTTTACCGGACCCTGGCGAGTGAGGGCTATCAGCAAGATACCTATACAGATGAGCGCGGTGCCGACCCATGCCAGGGGTGATATCTTCTCTTTATAGAGGAGCCAGGCCCCGAACACCTGGATTACAACGAACCCCAGCCCTCCGTATATGGCGTACGCAAGATTGAGTGAGGTCAGCTTGATGAGCCAGGTATAGGCAAGCACCCCTGAGGCCGAGACCACGTGCCCCGCTATCTGCCAGACCCAGAAGCGCCAGAACCCCTGCACAAGGGTAGACTGCTTGAATGACATGTGGCCGGTAAACATGGCGACTATCGAGTAGGCGGAAAGGATTATGGGAAGCGCTATGCCGAGCGAAGACTCTATCGATCTTAAGAGGTTTTGCTTCATCTCTTGTGAGTTTATTCGACAAGAATGTTTCTGTCAAGAAACCGGGGGGTTGGAACCTTGACAGTTCAACAGACTTATCTATAATGACTTATGGATTAGTACGCGAAAGGAGATGATTATGTTACTGTTCGCGTTATCTATCATATCTTCAGTAGAGTTCCCCATCTGTAATGCATCTGGTAACCAGCTTTATCCTGACGTATGCTGGGACGGTGAAAGCTTCTGGGTGGTGTGGCAGGATGGACGAAGTGAGCTTTCTGAAATCTACGCTGCGAAGGTTGATGAATCAGGATTATCAGATGAACCATTTTCAGTCTTTGCCGTAAACGGTAACCTGAGAGACCCCCTGATTGCCTGCGGAACCGACACTTTTTGTCTGACATTTCATTCAGATGTCTGGACATCACTGGAACTCCCTGCAGCCTGTTATGTTTTGTTGGATGAAGAGGGTTCGGCGTTTAAAGACATTTATTATGAAAGGATTTACGATGCCGGACCGATAACGCCAGTAATGTGCAGAGACCACTTTGCAGTAATTGCGAACTGGGGATGGAATTACGGCATCGAATTCCCGATGGAGGGAGAAGTTGGACTTCTAGTCGAAGGCATGTATGAACAGATTCTTCTTGTAACCGGCGATATATCTATTTTTCCCTATTCATCTTTTGCCAGAACAGGAGTCTGGAACGGCGAGCGATTGCTCTGCTTAACTTCTGCTGGCTATATCTGGCTAGAGGATACCCTTAATCTTAATCGTGATCATAGCGGGTATTTTTTCCCACGCAATCCTAATGAACTTGGGTGGGACTCAACCTATGTCTCAGAAGATCTCCTGGTTATAGCAATGACCCGGATGGATAATCGGATAGGTATGATAGGTAGATGCGATCTAGATGAGTTTACATTCTACTTTGATCTGATTGATAAAAATGGCGATCCTGTTATCGGAACACCGTTATTTTTCAATTGTGGGGCGGATCTGAGTTGGTATAGGCATACTGATATGGCATACGGCAACGGTCGTTTCGTAGCTGTATCCGGTATAAGTGTAGGTGATTACTCAAACCGGGAACAAACCCTTTGGGGTACAGAGATCGACACCCCTGCAACCCTCGTAAATGAAGGCGTTCTGTACGCGGGACCTCGAGAAGAACGCGATCCGGCGATCTGCTTCGGTTCCAATCATTTCCTTCTGGTTTGGGCCGACAACCGTTCAGGCGACTGGGACATCTACGGTAAGATACTGGATTCGCTGGAATACTCAGGAGTAGAAGAGCCTTCCGAACCATTCTTAGGATACCCCACGATTTCAATCGCCCACCCTGCATTTACCGACAAACTTGAAATAAGGTTTTCCTCACCCCTTGAGCGGAATACGGAAATCGAGATACGCGATGTCCTTGGCCGTAACGTTCGAAGCATCAATCTGGACGCAGGTAACATCTCTTACATGTGGGATGGGAATACGTCTAACAGCTCACCGGCAGAAGCAGGGGTTTACTTTATCCGTTTGCATGATGCGCCCGGCCCGGGCGTAAAGGTCATCAAGTTCTGAGATTGACTTGCCAAGACAAGATCGTATACTTGCCCTGATGACCAAACGCAAACCCGTAACACCCGTAACACCCGTAACACCCGCAACCCACCCAACCAGTGCCAAGTCGGGAGGAAAGGGAAGAAAGCCCAAGAGAACATTCTGGCGAGGCTTCTGGGAGTTCGTGCGCTCCTGGACTACGGTTATCGTAATAGTTCTTGCGATCAGGGCGTTCGGAATCGAGTCGATGGTCGTGCCGACAGGCTCTATGGAGCACACTATCCTTCCGGGAGATTTTGTCCTGGTTAACAAGTTCTGCTACGGATTCAAGGCCCCTTTCACCAACAAGAATATTCTCGGTGGCCGTATGCCCCGTTCAGGCGAGGTGATCGTGTTCCGCTACCCCCGCCATCCCCGCTGGGCAAGGCCTTACGAAAGGTTCAAGACCATCTTCCCCAGGGAATTCCCCCTCCTGCCAATACACTGGGACACTAAGGAAAAACGCTTCCACTGGTTCGCGCCCGAGAACTGGGTCAAGCGTTGCGTAGGGCTTCCAGGCGATACCGTGGAGGTACTTAACAAGCTCGTGTTCGTCAACAATAAGCCGTTCGAGGACGAAGTAAAAGCCGTGCACAAGGACCCCATGTCCTTCCCCAGGCTCGTGCCGAGGGATGAATTCGAGCGCCGATGGATGGACCTCATGGTGTTCATGTACTCTGACAGCCTCTACTACGCGGATTCATCGGTGTACAGGAGCTGCCGCAACTTCGGCAAGGTAAGATTCGACGATCTGCGTTCGTTTTACGACAGTCTTTTTAATGCGCTTTATTATGACGGTCTTTTGGGAAAGGAGTTCTACTCACACTACGTAGCCAGCTTCTACCTGCACCAGGAGTATTCCCGGTACCTGGAGGCTACCCGGACATCCATCGAGCTTCCTCCCGAAGGAACCTTTGATCTTCGTTCCTACTACAATGAATTGTACCAAGCCAGGTATAACGACACCCTGCCTGCCACCGACAGCTTCTTCTTTGCATCTTATATATTGCATTACTACATGCGCGACAACTTCGGACCGATAGTAGTTCCTGAAGGGGTGGTGTTCGGGATGGGTGATAACCGGGACCTGTCCAACGACTGCCGATTCTGGGGTTTTGTACCGACTGAGATGCTCAAGGGTTCGCCGGTAGTATATTATTACTCCTTAGGCGACGAGACGGATAGGTTCGGCAACAAGCGCTCCATACCGGCGCGCGTGTTAAACACCCACTGGGACAGAATCGGTCGGGTAGTGCAATAATCTTAGCTCCTTTTCCCTAAAAAAAGTAACGTTTGCGAACCGGAGGATCCCAAGATCGAAGAGCAGGTGTCATTGCGAGGAATGCGGCTCGAAGAGCCGATTTGACGAAGCAATCTCAGCCGTGAGCTGTAAGCCGTTAGCTGTCAGCTGCAAGCCGTTAACGGTTGACTTGAAGCCAAGCCCACTTATAATCCTTTCTTATGGCCAAGCGCAAAAAGAAGAAACGCAAACACCTAACCCCCAAGCCTTCCGAGGCCGAGACTTCAGAGAAAGGGAAAAAGAAGAAGAAACCTTTCGGTCGAAGGTTGTGGGACTTCGTTCGCTCCTGGGGCACGGTAATACTCGTCGTTCTGGCCATACGCGCATTCGTGATCGAGGCGTTCACCGTACCCACCGGCTCGATGGAAGACACCATCCTGCCAGGCGACTTCCTCCTGGTCAACAAGTTCGTGTACGGATTCAAGGCTCCGTTTACAAACAAAGATATTATCCACGGTCGAATGCCCCGCAGGGGTGAAATCATCGTGTTCCGCTACCCCCGTAACTCGCGCTGGCCCGAGCCCCAGGAACGTTATGCGCGCTTCTTCCCGAAGTGGTTTCCGTTGTTGCCTATCTTCTGGGACCGCTGGGAGCACAAGTTCCACTGGTACTCTCCCCAGAACTACGTAAAACGGTGCGTAGGGCTCCCGGGCGACACCGTTGAAGTAATAGACAAAAGGGTGTACGTTAACTCCAAGCCGTTCGAGGAGGAAGGAAAGGCCACTCACAAGATCCCGCAGATGTATCCCAGGCTGGTGCCTGAGGAAGACTTTCACGAGAAATGGATGGATATAGTATCCTTCCGGTTCACAGACAGCCTGCACTACTCCGATACCCTGGTTTACATAAGCCGCGAGAACTTCGATGGGTTAAATTTTTCCGATATACGCCGGTACTACGACAGCCTTTTCACCCGGCTCTTCTTCACCGACCGGATCCCGGGGATTCACTTCGAAGATTACGTGATGAACTTCTATATGAATCCCGCTTACCTTCAGTATCTGAACAAGCATCATCTTCAAGTGCCTTTGCCGCCCGAGGACTGCGTTGACCTGCGCTCCTATTACAACGATCTCTACCTGGATACAGGATTCGACACCTTGCCTGACATGGACAGCCTTCACTTCGCTTCATATATCATGCACTTTCACATGCGCGATAACTTCGGCCCGATCGTGGTGCCTGAAGGCATGGTTTTCGGCATGGGAGACAACCGTGACCAGTCAGAGGACTGCCGTTACTGGGGGTTCATACCCGTTGACCTCCTGAAGGGCTCACCCCTGGTTACATATTACTCGCTGGGCGACGGCCCTAACCTGTTTGCACGCATCCTCCGGACGAAGTGGAAGCGCATCGGACGAGTAGTGAATTAGCACCCTAATAAAACGCTTCGCGTCATATTGGAAACCTCGAGGCAAAATTCGTTGAACTCGAAAGTAGAATTAACGGGATTTCTTTAGGTTTACCGCGATTCCCTCAGCGAAGCCGTAGAGAAAAGAGATACCAGATTATCGCGAGACCTGCTGCCAGCCAGAGAAGAAACCGAAGCAGCGGTCGAGGATGCTTGTGTTTGACCAGATATCGGTATATCCCCTTATAATGTTGCATTTTGACGTAAGCGCGTTTGGACCCGGGCACATTTTCTCCCAGAAGATGAATAGCCGAGATCTGGGGCAGGAACCAGGTTTCGTATCCGGCATTGGCCGCTCGCTTGCACAGGTCGATGTCTTCGGTATAGAAGAAGAAGCCTTCATCGAATCCCTTTAAGATCTCAAACACATCCCTGCGAACGAGCATACACATCCCTGCACACGCCTCGACGCGTTGGGGCTTAGACAGGTCAATATCCATGCAGAGATAGTGTCTTGAACCCGGATTATTCGGGAAAAGCCTCGTCAGGATGGTTTTGCGGCCGAAGAAAAAACTGAAATATCCTGGAAAGCGCCTGAGTATCTCCTGCGCCCTGCCGTCAGGGTAAATGACCTTTCCAGTGGCAATTGCCCTACCGGGAAAATCCCTAATCATCTTCACTGCAGCTCGGAATCCTTCCTCGACAATCTCCGCATCCTGGTTGAGAAAGAGAAGTATCTTACCCCGGGCCTTCTCCGCTCCCCGGTTGCAGGCAAACGCAAACCCGGTGTTGCGATATAGGGAGATGAATCTCACTCCCGGGAAGCGTTTCCGGGCCTCCTCGATGCTCCCGTCGCGTGAGCCGTTGTCTACAACGATGACTTCCGTATCTCTCGATGGTATGGATTCCACGCACCTTATGAGCAGCTTCCCTCCGTTGTAGGAAGGAACAATGACAGAAACGGCAGGGGACCTGACTCTTGACAGCATGCCGGATTCAGGCGCTCGATTCACGTAACCGGAACCAGGAGGAGGTCTGATGCCGAGGCATAGCGCCGACCAAAGGGCGATTTGACACCGTAAGTCCGCAGATAACGCAGGTCGGCTCCATATCAGATGACCCAGATATCCAGAGAGCGAGGAGTTTTTGGCTCGACCATAAACGTAACTTTCTTGGGTTGATCAAGTTTCGTTTTGTGTTCTTTGTGGTTCAATCTCAGAAAAGCCCCTAGCGCCAGAGGTTCCACAGCCACAATCTGGGCACCAGGAAGAGCGCCTGCCAGACGATGCGGCGATTCAGCTTGGAAACCCCTACCCTGCGGTCCAGGAAACATATCGGTATCTCTTTTACCTTAAACCCCGCTCTCCACACTCGATAGTCGATCTCAATCTGGAATCCGTAGCCGTCGGTGGTTATCTCATCCAGCCTGATATGGGAAAAGACCTCGGTACGATAGCACTTGTAGCCTGCGGTAAGGTCTCTTATAGGCGCTGAAGTCCCCAGCCGGGCGTAGATATTGGCGTAGTGTGAAAGTATCATCCGCTTTCTGGGCCAGTCTTCAACCGCCCCGCCTTCAACGTACCGTGATCCTATAACAAGATCCGCACCATCTTCTATTTCACGAACGAATCGCGGGAGATCGCGCGGATCGTGCGAAAAGTCAGCGTCCATCTCGAATGCATAGTCGAATCCGTGTGCAATCGCCCACTTGAATCCCTCGATGTATGCGGTTCCGAGTCCGAGCTTGCCCTCCCTTTCCAGGATGTGAAGCTTGCGGTCGGTTTTCATCTTCTTCTTCACCACCTCGGCCGTACCGTCAGGAGATGCGTCATCTACTATCAGTATATCCGCTTCCGGAAGATAGTGATGTACCGCATCCAGTATACCGAACTTCGTCGAATCACGCCCTTTCCCTGACCGAGGGGCGATATTCTCCCGTTCGTTGTATGTAGGTATGATCACAAGACCCTTCATGTTATATTTTATCCGCGGGATAGGATTTGTCAATTGTTAACACTGTTTCTAGCGTGGCGTTTGCGCGGCACAGATGCTTGCGAATCGCAAATCCTCTCTAATCTATGTTTGTTTTTCGAACGGGCCAGAGATCCTGTTCATTTCATTTCATTTCAAAATGCGGGCTGCTCGGCTGTCGGCCGTAAGCCGTAAGCCCTCAGCGGTGAGCGGTCGACATTGAAAGGTAAGCGGGCATTACCCCGCAGAAATTGTCAAATTATAAGAGTTTTCTTTAGCGATTGATAACGTAAAGCAACACCAAATAAGCCGCTATTCTGCGAGGCTTGCGTTGTTTATGCCGTATGCTATAATCATTTTTACATCTAATCAACCTTAATAGACTTGACAATACTCCCCTCCCCCTTTGCGTATAATGGGGCAACCTCTGGGGTAAGTGTGCGAGGAACGCTTTAAGCCTCAGGGGGAAACAACACAACCGAGGAGGAAAGATGCTTAACAAAAGCGAACCTCTACTCATCATCGTTGTGGCGGTGATGCTCGTTGCCGCATGCAGCGCTTACGGTTACACCGAGGAGTGGGTCGGTAACATATTCTCAGATGGTGTTAATAACTCAACCATAACCTACGACGATACAGTCTTTTCCTTTGACCACGCTACAGTCGCTGGCGGGAGCTACATCTACTGTTGGACCTACGACGCCAATGTGGATTCACTCACCGGTACGTACGTAAGTGATTACGTTGCTACCTTCTATTCTCGAGACCGGATGGGCAGCATTATAGACAGTCTTCTAATCGAACTCGTCGACTACGGCAGCTACAAGAAATATCTGGGCACCAAAGAAACCGGCCAAACCGGAACCAAGGAAGGCTCTGGAACCTGGACAGCCGAGTGCACGAACAGAAGCTTCTATTTACGCGGTACGTGGGACACAGGTACAAACATAGACTTTTACTACTTCGACTATACTGGTGATCCAGATCAAGGTACCGGATTATGGACAAGGACCTGGGCCTCAGACGTGAAGTGCACTGCTGGTGACGGATACTGGAGATTGGTGCGGAACTAACAGACCTCTCGTTATAAACGGCTCTGAGCTTAGGGGGTAACCCTGCCAGGGTTACCCCTTGACATTGACCTGAGGACGATTCATAATACCTGCAAGGAGGTTATTATGTTCTATACAAGTATTATTACTTTGATTATATCCAGCGGTATTCTGGTCGAGCCCTTCAGGATAGCTGAGGCGGAGCCCGGCCATCACCAGGTAATGGTCAGGGCGGTAATGGCGCCTGACGGCAGGTTTGCAGTAGCCTGGATAGACAGCCTGGTGAACCTCGCGGCCTCCCCGGATTTTGCCGATTTCGAGATGTACGTGCGTTTCTTTGAGGAGGACGGGAACCCGCTTACCGAGGCACGGAAGATTACCAAGGTCGCGGACACCAACCGCATATACTGGCCCGACCTTGCCATGGATTCCGCAGGAAATACTGTACTTCTCTGGGCTGAAACCAGGAACCGATGGGGGGAGGATGGACACATAAGGATCAAGTTGTTTGACCGGGATGGGATTACGCTCGATTCATCTTATACGGTAGACGATGCGGCTGTTTACCCCAACGACAGAACCGTTGCCTTGAGCCGGAACAGCCAGGGTGAATTTGCGGTTGCCTGGGCTTGTGGAATGGGAGTAATATGGGTTCAGCGTTATGCCGCCGAAGGTGCACCTCTGGGTGAACCGTTTCTTGTACACGGAGAGTTTGAAACGGATTACATGCTTCCCGGGGTGGCATTGAACGACGAAGGTGATCTGCTTGTGACATGGCTGAACTTTGGAATAAGCAGAGAAACTTATCCTAAATTCCAGGTCTTCGACGCCCAGAACTCATCTATCCTTCCCTGGGAGCCGGAAGGCCGTCGATTGGATGACGGGGGTCCATATGACGGCTCACGTTCAGAAGCACACTGGCTGGACGAAAACCGGTTCGTAACCTTCTGGGGGGATATGTTCGCCGGGTGGTTGGTAGGTCGTGTGTTTAGCGATAAAGGCCTTACACGGCATCCGGTTTGTGACCTGTATGAAGACGGTTACAGGAAGGATTCTCTTTCGGTGTCATCTCAGTGGGGCGCATCCCACGGCTGGTTCAGCAGCGCCCTGCGTTCTGATGGGCATTTTGCCTTGTCCCACACCCGCAGTTACGTAATACTTAACGATTCTTCCTTTGACGCGTGGTATCACCAGGTGGGTGGTCTGGGGGCAATTGAGGACAACGAACCCCGTATGCAGACTGCACTGTTCGAGTACTCACCACCTTACGGTGCGGATACCGCAGGGAAGGACTTTAATTTTAACGTACAACCCCCTGCGGTTGCAGCTTGCGACAATCAACTGGTCTGGGTGTATTCGCGTTTCAACCCGGACACCATCTTTGAGGCATGGGCCGTAATCACTGACTGGGACATGGTCGGAGTCAAGGAAGCCCTTCCCGCCTTCCACCCACATATCAAGCTCGAAACTTCCCTCAACAGGTTATCCTACGATGTTCCCGGCGAAGCTAAGCTCATCCTTTACAACTCGGCAGGCCGCCGGGTAGCGGAGGCTGTAATCCATGATAAAGGTGAGTGGACGGCGGTGGATATCCCTTCGGGGGTGTACTTCGCCGTTATTGAAACAGGTAGCGAAAGCGTCTCGGAAAAGGTTGTGATTATAAGGTGAAAGGCTTCCGATCCTTTT
>JAFGSK010000074.1 GCA_016934635.1 Caldifarciminota bacterium | reverse complement strand
TAGTAAGTCAACACAATACGTAGCTAACAGCCAGGTTCAGACAAGGGGTTTAAACCCCTTGTCTGGTTTTCTTGACTTTTGGCACAGCCCCGATGCGTCGTCCCTAAGGCCTTTGAAGAAAAGGAAGGATTGACAATCCTGAAAATCTCAGTAATTTAATGGTGAAGGAGGAAAGATGATAAAAAAATCAACCTTTGCGCTGATTGTGATCCTTTTACTTGTGCCGGCCACGGCAAATGCTTCTTATCGCTTTGGGGCAGGCGGCTACATCGGAGGGCTGATTTCAGGCGGCGCTGAGTTCAAGTTTTATCTTCCCGTCTCCGATAATACAGATTTCTTCATCGCCCCTCACTGCGTTGCCGTCCTAACAAGCTACTCGTTTTGGCACAGCTTAGGTGTTCGCGGCGCGTTCATGTTCAATCAGAATTTCTGGGCATCCCCGCTCGTGGGTATCAGCGCAGGGATGACCGGGGAAGACGGCTCCAGTGAGGTTATTGGAGCTCGTCTTTTTGCCGGGCTTTCTTTTGCCCCTCTCATGATGAGAAACAGGGACATCGAAAGGGCGGATCTTCTTCGCATTGACCTGGAGATGGGACTCGCGGTAAAAAACATGTGGAGACAGGACGTCAACTTCTGGTTCCCGAACTTGGGGGGCGGGATAAGCTTCAACTGGTAAATATACTTCTCTCAGGACGTCTTGATACGAAAAAAAGCGTATTTCAATCTAATCTGCGGGTAAGATTACTTCCAGTGTTCCAGCAGCTCGCGCCAGGTTTCCTCCAGAGCCTGGGAGAGCACCTTGGCGTCGGTCAGGACAGGCATGAAGTTGGTGTCACCTGACCAGCGGGGAACAACGTGATAATGAAGATGGGTCTCTATACCTGCGCCCGCCACCCGGCCGAAATTGGCACCCACGTTGAATCCGTCAGGATTCCCCGTCCTTTTCAGGGTCTGGATGGAACGCTGTGTGTAGCGCATCATCTCCACCATCATTTCGTCTGAAAGATCGGCCAGATCAGAGGTGTGTTCGTAAGGTGTGACCATAAGGTGTCCGTTGCAGTAGGGAAACCTGTTTAAGACCACGAAAACATGTTTCCCCCTAGCCAAAACCAGGTTCTCTTCGTCCTTTTCAGGCAGGGCTTTGCCTATCTTGCATAGGACGCACTCGCCCTTGTTTTCCCCATCCAATGCCTGGCGGATATAGGACATCCTCCAAGGCGCCCAAAGTCTTTTCATCGGTCGGTTCCCTTCACAGTACGGAAATTTCTAAAACAGGGAAAGCTGCTCATGCTTGTCGTCTTCTTCAGTAGTCTCTGGTTTCTTATCGACTGTATCTTCCGCAAAAACACTTATTTTACCGAACACACCGTCGTAACCTTCGTCGACCTTAACCTGACCCTTGCGCATCCTTTCGATGCCTTCGGCTATTTCCTTTCCTGCAAGTTTGGCAATCTCTTCCGGATCGGTCCACAAGAGGACGTTGAACTCTCCATCCAGAGAAGTACAGATATGTTCGTATATCTTGGCCACGCCTGCAGTATCGCGTCCTATTCCCTTGGCCTCGGCTATTATCTCTGCCAGCGGGATTATCGAGTAAAAGGGGATTGCGTTTTCCGGTCGATATCCCTCGGGCCTGTCGGCAAGGTCTTCGATGCGGTGCAGTACACCCAGTGTCAAGGGCTTGCCGCAGACAGGACAAATGTTCTTTTTTTCTATCGACTCGGTTGGTGTAAATCTCACGTTGCAGTTGCGGTGGCCGTCGTAGTGGTACTTACCCTCCTGCGGGAAGAACTCTATAGTGGCCAGCATACGCTTCGGGTCTTTTTTCTTCAAGGCATCCTTGATCTCGAAAAAAGATGGTTCGATATCCAGGATATTTGCCTCCCTGCCCATTCGGGCAGGGGAATGGGCGTCTGAGTTTGAAACAAGGGTCATGCGATCGAGGGCAGACAGACGCCAGTTCATTGGAGGATCAGAGGAAAGTCCGGTTTCGACCGCGAATATCTCACCTGAATACTTTCCGAAACACTCCTCGATTGAATCAAAGCCTGATTTTGAACCGAAAAGTGCGAACCAGGGGGTCCAGATATGGGCGGGTATGATAAAACTTTCGGGAGATAGGGAGAGGATACCTTCGAGCATCGCCTCCGAGTCGAGCCCGAGGGTAGGCCTGCCGTCCGAGGTCAGGGTTCCGAAACGACCCAGGAATTTATTTATCTTCTCTACGTCCTCGAACGAAGGAGAGAATATCACGTTGTGGATGCGTCTTAGTGCACCCCCCCGTGTATAAATGTTTGAAACCTCACTAGCAAGTATAAACTTCACATCCTCGTAGGTGTAAAGACCCGGTTCCGCCTCCATTAAGTGGCGGTTGAGTTCATCCAGCCATCCCGGATGGGTGAAATCTGTAGTACCCAGAAGGCCTATACCCTTGAGTTTCGCGATCCTCGCCATCTGTGGTATACGCATATCCCGGCTGGTCGCCCTCGAGAACCGGGAATGCAGATGCAGATCGGCGATTATCTTCACGGAACCTTCTCAGCAATTATCATAACCCTTGAGGAGATATCCAGGAAAGGGCTTTTCGTCATGTGACCGAACATCTTCACGTTCGAGAAACCTGCCTCTTCCAAAAGCTGCCTTATCTGATTCATTGGATAGGCCCGCTCCTGATGGACCTCATCTATTCGGTTATAGGCAGAACCGTTGTGTATGAACAATGTAAGGTAAAGGGTAGATACATGGTTTGTGGAGTCGTAAACCGATTTCCATACCGAGTATATGTCGTCGTATTCGCGAATCAAGGTATTTGTACCCCAGACCTTTTCCAATCCGTAGATGGTATTCATGTCGAAGATGAAGGCTCCTTTCTGAGTAAGGGTATCGTACACGGAATGAAAGCACTTTTCGAGATCTCGTTCCTCAGTCAGATAGTTGACGCTGTCAAAGAAGCAGGTTACTGCATCGACCGGTTGATCCAGCCGGAAGCTCACCATATTTCCTTCGATGATCTTTAGTTTGTCCGCTCTCCTTTTACCTTTCAATATCTCAAGCATCTGCGGAGAGCGGTCAAGGGCTGTAACCTCGAATCCTCTGCGGGCAAGCTCGATACTCGCCGACCCTGTTCCGCAGGCAAGATCGAGAATCCTGTGTGGTTTGTGCCCAAGAAGATCGAAAAGCTCCATCGTGTAATTTATCCACTCACGGTAGGCTATTCCCTGCATCAGGATGTCGTAGTAGGGGGATATCTTATCGAATGCCCGCCTGGATTTCACGGTACAACCCCGGTTACTCCTGAACAGTTAACGTGCACCCTCTTCCATCCCCTTCCCGCGTCTGTCCTTACGAATCCACCGACCTCTACATGATAGGAGTCCACGGTTCCGTAAATCGTGTATTGTCCTTCCCTCCACGCCATCTCCTTGTGTTTTTTGTTCAATGCTACTATCAACTCGACCTCGTCGGGCAGAACGTGGTTGACGTCCGCAGGCGAGGGAAGAGGGACGGCCTTATTCTTGCCCTTTCCTGCATGAGAATGGAATGTCCCTACTATCTCCATCCCCTCTGCAAATCGATTGATTATCCGGTTGATGCGGGCCGTGCGGTTTTCGTCGATCCAGGCAAACTCCTCGTCGATCATGACGGCCTGGAACGGCACCGCGTACTCGACCACGAAGCGTCCCTTTATCGGGTATCCGACAAGATAACCCACGGTCTCGTCAGGGAAAAGCTCGGCAGCCGCCGAAACCATGGTCAAAAATGAAGGCAGGGAAAGGTAAACATCAACCACGCCTCAGTATAGCCACACACCCCAGTCAAGTCAAGTATATCGGCATATATTATGTCATCTGCTTCCAGGCTTCTATGATATGCGACTTGCTCAACGCTCACTCCACGCTTTTCTCTCACTTGATTGCCCTTTAGCAGAGACCCCGGTGCTTCAATCCAGGAGTATCATTCTCCTGGATGTCTGGTAGGAACTTGTGGAAATCCTTACGAAGTAAATCCCGGCTGATAATCGGTTGCCCTGCTCGTCCGTGCCGTTCCAACATACTGAATAATCGCCTTGAGACTGATACTCGTCAACCAGGGTTCGCACGCATCTCCCGGCAGCGTCCCATACGGTCAGTGTCAGGTGTGTATCTTCGGGAAGGGTGTATCGTATGCTGGTTGAGTGAGTGAATACGCCGGGTGATTTATCCAACACGATCCCTCTTGCCTGATCAGAATCTTCTACTAAATAAGGGTTATAGTTTAGTGCACCGAAGGGATTGGATAGTCCCCAGCCATATTCAGTATCGTATCCGGCTTCTCCTAAATCGTCGGCAGTCGCGCAGATGGCTGCCTTAACGTTTTCCACGCCCGTAATCCCGTGGCTTATGAGTAATGCGGCCAGTCCGGATACATGAGGTGTGGCCATCGAGGTTCCCTGCAGGAACCTGTACTCGAATTCGTCCACTGTGGCTTGTTGTTCCGTGAATAGATCCCCCATCAGTCTGAATGTCGGTTGAACAATACCATCGGGATTGCCATCGTTATTCAAGTCAGCGTCTTCATCTCCCCCTGGAGCAGAGATATCCAGGCCTTCACCATGTTGAGAGTAAGCTGTAAGATCGTTGCAGTAGTCTGTTGCGGCAACTGCGATGCACTCCTCGAACCGGGCCGGATAGCTCACCTCATCCCAACCCAAGAAGTTACCCGCCGCCGCCACTATGACTACTCCCTTGTCATAGGCGTACTTGACTGCATCGTGCTCTATTTCTGAGGGGGGTGACCAGGGCAGGAAACTGCCCAGGCTCATGTTGATGACGTGTGCGCCGTGATCTGTGGCCCACATGATCCCCGCGGCAATGGTGGTTTCGTCGCCTGAACCCAGGTTGTTCATAACCTGCACCGGCATTAGCTTGCATCCTGGAGCGATGCCCGCTACCCCTATCCAGTTGTCGGTTGCCTGGGCAGCCGTACCGGCGACGTGGGTGCCGTGTCCGTTCTGGTCGTTCGGGTGGCCATCGTCGTGAACGCAGTCGTATCCGGCAACGAACTGGGAGGCCTCAAAGTCGGGGCATATATGGTAGTAACCGTCCGCGGAGATTACCTCACCGAGCTCGTAGGAAGGAATCGCGTAGTCCTCGTAGGCGATCCCTGAATCCAGGATCGCTATGATTACTTCCGAGGAGCCTTGCTCAATGTCCCAGGCAGCCGGCATATCAAGGTGCGCCGGATCGAAACTCCACTGCTCTGAAAACCGGGGATCGTTCGGGGTCCAGAAAACCCGCCTGATTGCTACGGGTTCCGCGTAAAGCACGTCGGGGCGAACCTCGAAGCGCTCAATTGCCTCGCCTACATTCATGGTTTCCGGAAGACTGAACTCTACAGCGTTTAGCTGTTCCAGACGCCGAACCTCTCTGACTCCCGTCTTTGCAAGAGAGGAATGCATCGCGTCAAGATCGATATCTTGACTGAAACGAACCGCAATATGCCCTTGCACAAAAAGTTCAGGGTCGTAAAGGTCAATCCCTGACCAATCCACACCTCCTTGTGCAATAACAGGTAGTAACATGATTAATAGAGAACACAAGTAACGGGCTTTCACCTGATCTCCTTTTTGTTATTTACGATTGTACTATAAAGGTTTGTAGACCGGTGTCAAGGGGTGAAAATAATAAATGGGTCGTTTATTGTCGACCCATTTATACATTGTCCTCCCGTTCCCAATGAGTATAAAGATTGCTTAACCAAACGATGCGCTTCGTAAGGAAACGAGCATTTGGAGGCCCCACCCGCAGGTTTAATATTCCCTGGCAGCTTCCGCAACCTGGGCTTGTCTTATCGTGGCTTCGAGCCTGCGGATCAAATCTTGTTTTAAAAATTCCTTTTCTTTCTGTTCAATGCGTAACTTCACTTAACTCTCCTTTCTATTAATACGTACAGCAAGTATCGTGCCAGTTTTTTACTGCGAAGTTAAGTGATTTAATCACGGGACTTAGGTTTTCAAGCTTTGTTTCTAGACAACGGGGAATTATCCAATTAGATAATTGCAGTGATATTTTTTATTCATTCCGTAAATTCTTTGCTTGGAATTCCTGGGCTTGGATTGACATCAGGCTATCCTTGGGTTAGACTTCATTTTATAGAGGAGAATTATTGAATCAAAAAAAGAAAAGGGCAAGTTACGTATTTAATTCGCTTTATGATCAGATTGAACTTCTGGTATCCGGGGAATTCGGCGATGCCAATCCTGAGGTTCGTCGTCCACCCAAGGAATCAGGCGCTCAATTTGCGGTGCCCTGCTTCAGGTACGCCAAGGTAAAGAAAGAAACCCCGGTAATGCTTGCCGAGAAGATTGCTGAGAGATGGAATTCCGGATTAAAAGCCGGAGGACTTATCACGAGATTCGAGCCAGCAGGGGGCTACATAAACGTTTTTGCAGATCAGAGGATGTTGCTGGAAGAGATATTTAAAGACATTAATGCTTTAGGTGAAGATTACGGGACTTACCGGCAAAAGGAGGAAACGATTGTCGTCGACTACTGCTCACCCAACATAGCCAAGCCTTTGACCGTCGGGCACCTGCGGTCAACGATCATCGGACAGGCGCTCATTAATATCCTCAAGGCACGAGGTTACGAGGTCGTAGGCATTAACTTCCTTTCCGACTGGGGCACTCAGTTCGGCAAGCTGCTTTACGCTTTCAACCAATGGGGGGATGAGAATCTGTTCGAGAAAGACCCGATAGGTCATCTGGTGGACCTTTACGTACGCTTTCACGCCGAGCTTGATGTAAACCCATCCCTCGAGGATGAAGCCCGCGACTGCTTCAAGCGACTTGAGCAGGGAGGAGAAGAAGAAAGGGCATTATGGTTGAGATTCAGGAAAGCGAGTCTTGCGGATTTTGAGGAAACAGTAGCAAGACTGGGTGTCTGTTTCGATTACAACTGGTACGAGAGCGATTTCGAGAAAAAGGCGCATGAGTTGATAGATCGGCTACTCGATGAAGGGATAGCCGAACGTTCACAAGGAGCCGTCATCATCACCACCTCCGATGATGATAATCCACCGCTGGTAGCAAAGAAATCCGACGGTACCACCCTTTATGCCTCCCGTGACCTGGCGTCGGCCATTGAACGGATCGAGAAATTCAAACCGGTAACCAAACTGCTCTACGTCGTAGCAACCGAGCAGAACCTGCACTTTGTCAATCTAGCCAAGGCCCTGGAACGATTGGGCTTTCCAGGAATCTGCCAACACATCCGCTTCGGGATGGTTTCCCTGCCTTCAGGGAAGATATCTACCAGAGAAGGCAGGGTCGTTTACCTCGACGATCTCCTCGACGAAGCCGAGCGAAGGGCCGAGGAAATCGTCAAAGAAAAGAACCCGGACATGCCCGAAGACAAAAGAGCCCAGGTTGCTCGACGCGTCGGTATCGGTGCGGTCATATACGCCGACCTGTCGCAGGACAGAATCAAGGACATCACCTTCGACTGGTCGAAGATGCTTGCTTTCGATGGAAACTCGGCACCTTACCTTCAGTACGCGGCAGTCAGGTGCGCAAAGATACTCGAGAAGGCCGAGCCTGAGGAACAGAATCCTATGAAGGTTTTGAAGGAGGAGGATATTCCTGCGACAGTCGATAAGATGACTGAACCTGAAACTATTGACCTTCTCTTGCATCTCGGACGTTTTCCCCAAGCCGTATCAGAGGCGGCTCAGCGGTACGCACCTCACGTCGTTGCCGGTTATCTTTACGAATTGGCCACCCTCTTGAGTCGTTTCTACACCCAGGTTCCGGTGCTCAAGGCCTCCGACGAGAATACCCGGCTGGCGCGCCTGGCGCTCGTTCATTCGACCGGATTGGTGCTCCGGAAAGGCTTGGCGATCCTGGGAATCCGGGTCCCCGTAGAGATGTAACCCGTAACACCCGTAACACACCTTTCCAGGACATTCTCATTATTACTATGAGCTTGCGCTCAGCATCATCTGGTTTAACATACATTATAACGTGCGAGCTTTAATCCCCACACCGGAGTACAGGCGGTATATTCTTATATAACGCTGTCTGATATTGTGTGATGCGAAATGGTTTGCAGCTTAATAGTTAATAACCCGGACAGTTTTGAATCCTTTTATATCGGACTATCCTTCGTCCAACAAAAGTATAGTCAATCCACTTGACAAAACCGATTCCTTGAGGATAGTTCAATATGGCACGTTCGATTGACGAACATATTCGTAAACTGGAAGAGCTGGGGCCTGTTCTGGTTAAGGGCATGCAACTGGTCGGCTCGGCTGGCCCATTCGGGGCGGAGCTGTCTTTCTCTCAGTTTCTGATCCTTCAGACATTGTTGAGCAAAGATGCGATGAGGATGAACGAACTCGCCCTGACCCTCGGTCTTTCCAAGGCGAATGTTACCGGTCTGGTTGATCGTATGGTCCGCTCGAGGCTCCTGGAACGGATGCGTTCCGACGAGGACCGCAGGGTGGTATATGTTACCCTTTCTGTAAGGGGCAGACGCATAGCTCAGCGTCTGATCAATGCACAGCGTCGCGAGTTTCGGCGCATCATGGAGGAGATACCGCCGCGGAATCTGGATATATTCATAGATTCCCTGGAGCAGCTGGCCAAGGCTTTGATGGAAAGAAGAAGCCAGACTACTCCAATTGAAGAAGATTAGCGCAACGCACCCCCACGTTTCTTTACATCTAGAGCCGCTGAGACGATCAAGTGCGAGGGTAAGGGTCTTTATATTTCTTGTTGTGATCCCCATATCTGCAATTGCCTATATCGGTCGAACAGATCCGCCCTTGATCATTGCGCATCGGGCAGGGGCACTCATCGTCCCGGAAAACACTACCGAGGGCTGGAGGCAGTGAAAAGAAATCTGCAATCCGGACGTATTCGAGCTTGACGTATGGCTTACAGCTGATGACAGCCTGGTTGTGGTTCACGATGCCACGGTGGATCGTACCACCGACGGCAAAGGATATGTCAATGATTTCACTTACGAGGAACTAAGCAAGCTCGACGCGGGCTGCCGGTTCAGCGCTGAAGGAGGCAAAACCTTTCCATGGCGGGGAAGGGGGATTCGTATACCTAACTTGGCCGAACTCGTCGATTCTTTCCCTCAGGATAACTTCAACATAGAGATAAAGGATACATCCCAGACTGCAGCGAGGATTCTAGTCGAACTCATTAAGAAGAAAGGTATCTTGAGTCAGGTTATGGTAGTATCGGAGCATCAAACCTCCATAGGCCTGTTCCGCAGCCTTGCACCTGATATTTCAACATCAGCTGCGACCAAAGAATTGAGGAAGTTTATAATATGGGGCAAGTTGAGTATGGCCTTTTTTAGCTAAAGCCCCTATGCAGGCCATGCAGATACCCGAGTACTACGACTCTATACACGTTCTGACAAAAGGTCTGATTCGTCGCTGCCTTCGCAGGGATATTCAGGTTCACGTCAGGACGGTAAACGATCCGGCGGATATGAGAAGGTTCCTTGAGATGGGTGTGGACGGTATAATAACCGATCGACCTGATGTCGCGGACAGCGTCATGTTCGTGATGGGACTTCGTTAGCCTCTTTTCCTTTATACAATACCCTCATTACACCTTGACATTCAGGATACTATCCCTATTCTAAGGGCATGAAGAAGATACTTCCTTTCCTGTTCTTCGCCAGTTTGGCATCGATCCCGGGCTGCAGTGGACCACCTGTTAGGATTGAAGGTCAGGTAACCCACCTGGGTACCGGTAAAGGGATTCCAGGGGCCTATATTGTTGAGGAAGACGCAGATACGTTTTACACCGCCGACAGTCTTGGCTACTACGTCATTCCCGAAGCCAAATCCCGCAGACACATCATCGCATTCGGTGCCGAGGGTTTTGAACCTGTAAAGGTCGAATTCAAGGCTTCGAGTGATGACAGCGTCTACATACTCAATGTATCCCTCCATCCCCGGCCTTTCGAGGTAATGTATTAAAACCCTTAAAAAACACTGCGTGTTTTTATGGGAATCCAATGAATTCATCTTGAAAAAAGGTGCAGACAACTGTGAATCTAATCTGTGACTCTGTAACTTTTAGCGGTTCCCATCTGAACGGGTTTTATCTGACCCAGTAAGGTTCTGTATATAACCTCACCTGAGTGTATCTGCTGCACGTAGCGCCGGGTTTCGTCGTACGGTATCAGTTCAACGAACAAAGCGTTGTCTTCCGGAAGGTATCCGAGCCAGCGGTTCACCGCTCCAGGTCCCGCGTTGTACGCCCCCAGGTAGGCAACCTTCCTGTCCTCGAACCTGGACTGCATCCTGCGAAGGAACTCGGCGCCGAGTCGGATGCTCACAGAAGGAACGTACAGGGAATCCACGGTTACGGTGGTATCGATCCCGCGTGCGGTAGAGAGAAGTAGTTGACAGAGTCCATATGCGTTGGCAGATGATTTTGCTTGTGGATGGAACCAGCTTTCCTGGCGCGTGAGTGCAAGGAAGAGAGCGGGATCAGCGGTCTCTTCCTCGATCCGAAAGACATATACCGGCGGGTACTGCAGCCTTACAATCTCCATTGGCCGGGTACTTACACCACGTTTGCGAGCCTCGGAGAGGATCATCTCGGACCAGTGAATTGCGACGTTATCCGCACCAAGGTCTGAAAATCTCTGCGCCCAGCAGACCTTCACCGGTATCGGTGCATCTTCAATCTTCCTCAAGCTAGATGACGCCTGGTCAAAAAAACCAGCCTCTGCTAGCGCCCACGCTCCCTTCTCGATTACCGAATCACGAGGATTCAATGAACGGCTCGTATCCCCGAGGTAAACGTACCAGGAATCCAGGGGCGGTGGTTCTGCAAGCCTGCCCCTTGCCGCCAACGAGTAGTAGGTGAACGGATTGTGTGCATCCAGGAGTGTGGTCAGGTAATCTGCCGAGTCAGGTACGAGCCAGATACGAAAGAACAAAGAAACGTCACAATCAAGGGGAACATCACCTGCGATAGCCCTGCGTGCGCTTACGGTATCACCTTCTGCGAGCCACAGAACCAGCGCCCGATGTCCTAACTCCTCGTCTTCAAGTTCAACCGCTCCCCGGGCGGCGAGTTCTGCCGCTTCCAGATTCTTCCCGTCCTGCTGAAGGATGGTCGCCTGGCGTTCCCAGGCCTCCTGCCTGTCCTTCTTTCCTTCAGCTGTTTCTGCAACGTCTGCCAGAACTCGAAGCGCCTGGCTCTTTCTACCGAGTTGTAGAAGTGCCTTTACGTAAAGGAAGCGTGCCTTTGTCTCGGAAAGTCCTTGAAGCTCTTTTACGGCCTCTTCGTAGGCCTTCTGCCTGTAGAGTATTTGGCCGCTCTCCCATCGGCACGAAGAAGCCGGGTAACCCATCTCCTGCGCCCGGGTGAGTAAGGCCAGTGCAGAATCCTTATCTATTGATGAATATGCCATCGCCACGGAGAAGTACTCACCAGCGTTTTGCGGAGCGATCTCCCTGGCGGCCTGGAGTGCGGCCCAGGATGTGGGGGCTTCTTTAAGCAACTCGATCTGAGAGTTGCGTTTCATCCCTGCGTTCCCGGAGAGGCCGTAAAACCTTACTAACGCGGTCAGTCTTTCGGCCTTTGACGGAAGTTGTTCAATTGCGACCTCAAGTCCCGAGTAGTCTCCCTGCTCGAACATAATCTCCACAAGGAGTCTTTGCTGGGTATTGGTCGGATGTTTCAATGATTTCAGGAGAACTAATGCGCTGTCTTCGTTACCCATGTCAGCATGAACTTCGGCAAGACGACCTCGAGCAATCTCGTCCAGAAGTTTCTCCGCCTCCGAGTAAAGAGTGCGCGCCGAATCACGAAGTCCCATCCTTAAGGCTGCCTCGGCCCGAAGCAGGGGAGAGGCATCGGCTATTCCCAGTATATCTTCGTATTTACCTAACCTCCAGTAGACCAGCCCCTTGTATCTCAGGGAATCGAACAAGGGAGTATATCTCAGTTCCTCGGCATACAGGGCGCAGCTGTCCCATTCGCGGGCCTGGTAGAATACCTCGTAAAGTTTCGCCTCTAACTCAGCCCTCTGGCTTTCCGTCTCAGACAACGCCCATGCGTGCCTGTAGTAGGGCAGGGCGTTCCAGTATTCACCAAGAGCGAGGGTGCTGTCTCCCTTGTGCTTCTCGATACCTTGAACGTCCACCGGAACCTCGGTGCCCCGTGGAGTGCATCCGAGAACGAGCTGGAGGATCAAAAAGGATAAGATTACTTTATTAAAACCTGTCTGTCTTGGATAGATCGTGTGGATGCGGCTGCACCGTGCAATGCAAATTGCAAATATTAAATTGCATAATGCAAAATGAACGGGCTGCGCCCGCTCACAGTCATTAACTGCAAGCCATCCTTTATGTTCTGAGTATCGACTGTTGTTGATATTATCCCCTGTCCATGTCATCTGCGGTTTAGTATACTTTACCGATCTTGTCCAACGCCAACCTCAGTATCCAGAGGTTCGTCGGTATTCAATCCGGGCTGGAACCAGGAGCGATTGTTCCGGGCCGGTTTGTCCGCAGGATAAGTATCGGAACCGCCGCCGGTGTCCAAAAATATCCCGGCACAGATAAGCCTGTCCCGCAATCCACCTCTCGAACCTGTGTTCGCAAGTCCAAGGGTTGTCCCTGCGGTTACATTGTAGGTATCGTCACCCTGCCTGTCCCAGAAGATACCTATGCCCGAAGCGTTACCTCCGCCCAGGGAAAGGTTCGGAGCATTGTAGGTGTCATTGCCACTTTCCTCCAGAAGATACCCGACTGTGAAGTCGTGCCCAGCGCCCTGGGCCATGTTCTTTTCGGCAGTGTACTCGTCGTTCCCCTCCACATCATTCAGAACCCCTACCGCAAAGTGAGCGCCTGATCCCTGCACGTACCAGATACCGGAGTAGATATCGTTTCCACCCATATCTGTCAGCATACCCACACCGTACCAGTATCCTGTGCCCTGGGCAAATACTCCGGCATCGTAGATGTCGTCACCGCCTCCGTCGGCTAAAACGCCTACCCCACCTGCCAGGGAGCGTCCGTCGGTAAAGTCGGCTCTTTTTCCGAATCCGAAACCCTGGGCCATGTTGGCGTTGTGTTCTTGAGACTGGGGGGAGGGGAAAGGCAGGGAGTCGTTGCGGGCGATATAGAAATCATTTCCGGAAAGATCCAGGAGCAAACCGCATCCTTTCGTGAAACCGTAGCCCTGGATACCCCGGAAGCCGCGGTATGTGTCGTTACCTTCAACGTCGACCAGAATCCCGCCGCCGAATACACCTGCACCCTGGCAGTTGGCGAAGCCGTCGTAATTATCGTCGCCTTCCCTGTCGTATAAGAGACCCAGACCGAAAAGGCCACCTCCTATACCTGGACCATTGGACAGATACAGGTCTCTTCCTCTCAGATCAACAACAATCCCTGCACCCAACACACCGGAAGCTATCGCCGGCTGGAATCCATCGTTCATATACCCGTCGTCACCTGCGAGATCGATAACGATACTCAACGGATGATCCGCATCAGGAGTCGCGCCCGCCCGGTCGTAGGAGTCGTCGCCACCGGTCTCTATGAGTAAGAGATAATCCTTATCCCGGTAGAGGCCGTCATCTTGGCCCGCTATCTTAACCATACCGAAGGGCGTTAGGAATTCCATTATCGGGAGTTCACCGCACACAGAATCCAGAAAAGGCATCAGGGTGTCGAGAACCATCGCCAGATCCTCGAGACCTGTATAGAGTAAAGAATACTCCACCCTTGCGATGCAATCTTCAATAAAGTAATAATCCTCGTCAGTCATGGTCGTATCATCCCCGGCGTATCCCAGGGCATTACTCCACAACCGATCCATTTCATCACCAGAGAAATCACGGAAGGCCAGGTTCCTGTACTCGATTGCCTGGGCGCAGGCAAGAAGCAGGACGGAGAACTCCTCCTCGAACTCGTCAGACCAGGCAGGGGTCTCGAAATCGTAGAGAACGTTCTCGTTTCCTGCCACCCGGTTGAGTTCGTCAAGGGCATAGAAGAACTTGTCGTCTTCGTCTGCCAACGACTCCTTGAACGCCGTGTAAGGATGCTGGATGAGCCCACGCCTGACCGCGGCATCGGTTCTTAAAGACACGAAGAATACTCCTTTAGAGAGTTTATCACCTCCGGTAAAGAGCTGGTGAACGAACAACTCGTTGTAGTAAGGAATATCCAGTGGCCTGTCTACAAGCAGATCGAATATCCTTAACCGATAAGGACCGCCGCCGTAAAGGTCCATCAGCGGTCGGTCGAAGTGCACGTCCTCGCGAGTTAATCCGCCTTTTTCTAGAACCTCGTCTAAAGGATCGTGTGCAGCTGAAATAAATGTCGAACAGACGAGTATTACGACCCAAAAAATTCGTTTCACTTAAGCCTCCTTGGTTTGGTGCATTCTAGCAGAGAAGTTGCCGAAGTCAAGAGGTTTCTGACCACAGAGTTCACAGAGGCGCGGCTGCGCCGCGCATTGTCAAAATGCGAATTATTAATCCTAAATTGGGTTGGGTACTACCGCCGGTAGTAGTTTGCTGACGTGTGAAGGATACTCTCTCAGGGTGTTAACACGGCCGTTGACTTTTTGCGCGGTTGCAATAAGCTTAGCACTTACCTAAAGAAAGGAGTTGTGGATGCTGACAGTTGAAGGAATTAATAAGAAAACAGCGGTCATAGGTGTCGTCGGGATGGGCTACGTAGGACTTCCCTTAGCCCTGACCTACGCGGAGGAAGGATTCAAGGTCATAGGTTACGATATAGATGAGAAAAAAGCCTCCGCGATCAAAGCAGGACAAACCTACATCAAGCATATCTCATCCGAAAGGATTCAAGGAGCAGTCAAGAAAAGGATGGAATGCACCTCCGATTTCTCACGGATACCCGAGTCGGACGCGCTGCTCGTCTGCGTGCCTACTCCGCTTGACGATCATCTGCAGCCTGATCTTTCCTTTATCACAGGGACTTCTCAACAAATAGGTCCCTATCTCAAGAATGGTCAGCTGGTGGTGCTCGAATCCTCATCCTTTCCCGGCACGACCGAGGAGATAATGCGGCCGATACTCGAAGAGCACTCGGGTCTTACCGCTCACTCCGACATCTGGCTGGCCTACTCCCCTGAACGGGAGGACCCCAACAACCCGGATTTTAACACAAAGAACATCCCGAAAGTCGTCGGGGCTAACTCAGAGAAGAGTCTGGAGCTTGCCGTAGCGCTTTACGAGGCCGCACTGGATAAGGCGGTGCCCGTATCCTCGGCCGAGGCTGCCGAAGCAACCAAGATATTCGAGAACGCCTTTCGCGGGGTGAACATTGCCCTCGTCAACGAGATCAAGGTCATCCTCGATGCGATGGGCATCGACGTGTGGGAGGTCATCCGTGCCGCATCCACAAAGCCGTTCGGTTTCATGCCTTTCTACCCCGGGCCGGGTCTCGGAGGGCACTGCATACCCATAGATCCCTTCTACCTGACATACAAGGCGCGCGAGTTCGAGATCCCGACCAGGTTCATCGAACTTGCAGGCGAGATAAATACCTCGATGCCGCGATGGGTGGTCGACAAGGTAATGAACGCACTCAACGACCGCCGTAAGTCCCTTAACGGCTCAAAGGTGCTCATCGTCGGGCTTGCGTACAAGAAGAACGTGGACGATATGCGTGAGTCACCTTCCCTTCGCTTAATCGAACTGCTTTTAGAGAAGGGAGCTTCGGTCGACTACCACGACCCTTATCTGCCCAAGATGCCTGCGACAAGGCGTTATCAATACGACATGGTCAGCGTTGAGCTGACTCCCAAAAACCTTTCATCGTACGACGTCGTGCTCATAGCCACCGACCACGATAACGTGGACTACTCCACCCTCGTCAAGCATGCAAAGCTCGTCGTGGATACCCGCAACGCGACGAAGAATGTACAAGAAGGACGGGATAAGATAATCAAGGCGTGACATCCTTGTCTGAGAAGCAGACTTGCGACTTTTTGAGTCAAAAGATTTGAGAAACCCGAGTACGCTTAGGTTGCAAGGGTCGAATTTGTTCCTGTAATTGCTGAGGGACACCCTTGACTCTTTAGACCTCACGGATATATTTCTCTATGAAGCTTTCCTTCACCAAGGTTCACGGCGCAGGTAACGACTTCATCGTATTTGCGCATCCAAAACAACAAGACGAGTACTTTTCGCGCATCGCGTCAACCATCTGCGACCGGCGTAAGGGCATAGGTGCAGACGGAATACTGCTCGTACGCCGTGAACCGGGTCACGACTTCCGCATGGTTTACTTCAACTCAGACGGTTCCAGAGCGGAATTCTGCGGAAACGGGGCGCGGGCACTCGTCCTCTACGCATACATCGAAGGCATAGCATCTCATCAGATGAGATTAGCTTCCGATATTGGGGAGCATAAGGGCCTGGTTGCAGACGGCAAACCTTCAGTGTCCCTTCCTGATCCTGAGGATATCCAGCTCGATATGAAGATTGAGGGATTACCTTCTCCACTTCACTTCGTCAACTCAGGTGTTCCTCATGTAGTAGAATTCGTCGACGATATCACTTCAATCGACGTGCATTCAGTCGGTAGAAAGATTCGTAATCACATCTATTTCGCGCCTGCCGGCACCAATGCCAACTTCGTTCAAATACACTCCGATGATGAAATATCGGTGAGAACCTATGAACGCGGCGTGGAAGCCGAAACCCTGGCCTGCGGTACAGGTGCAGTGGCCGTAGCAGCCATCATTCACGAACTCAAAGGGGCTGTGTCGCCGATTGAGCTTTCTTTCCCAGGCGGGCTGCTCGAGGTTGCCTTCGATGTCTCGGAATCGGGTATCACCAACTTGATGCTGGGAGGCGAGACCGGGATCGTTTACTCCGGAGAGGTGGACGTTTCCTGAGGTCATAGAATGCCGCGCAAGAAGAAACCGGTCGAGAAGAAGGTAATCAAAGAAAGGCCGAAGCACCCCAGGCCCCTAAAGGGTGTGCGCTGGTCCGAGCGCAGGGAAGATAAGCCGTCATACAAACGCAAGCGCAAGCGGAAAAGCCAGATAGAAAAAGAGCTGCTCGAAGAGTAACCGAGCTTTGTTCCAGGGGAAGAATCATGAAAATCTTCAAAAGTAAACCGGATTTCACTTGACCGGCCTGGTTTTCATCCTACAATAATATACCGTTTGATGTGGGTGGGTTTTGCATCAAGCAAAATGATACCTACCTTAAAGCCCGACGGTACGTCGGGCTTTATTTTTACCCCACAAAAACGTGGAACGGTTTTGCGGGAACCCTTGATAAATGCTCCTTATTTGAGCAACGCTCAAAAAGATCGCAGAAACAATAACGTTAACTGCAATTGAATTACTGTAAACTTGTTGCTCGCGCGGGGCGGTCAGATTATCTTTCCTGGATTAAGAATCCCGGCAGGATCGAACGCTTGTTTCAGACGTTTGTAAAGCTCAAGCTCCGCCGAAGATGCGACCAGCGGCATGAACTCCTTCTTGACCAGGCCTATGCCGTGCTCGCCAGAAAGCGTGCCGCCGAGTGAAATCACGAGCTTGAAGAGTTCAGCCAGGATCCTTTTTCGTTCAGCTTTCCAGACTTTCTCCTCGAGTTTCCCGCGCAGAAGGTTGATGTGTACGTTGCCGTCGCCTGCATGGCCGAACGCAACAACCTCAACCTCCGTCTTTGTCCTTATTTTATCTACTTCCATCAAAAGATCCTCTATCCTGGCCACCGGGACGACTACGTCCTCGCGCTCCATCTCACTTGAAAGATGGTGTAGTGCGTCGTGCAGAGACCTGCGTGTTTTCCACAGACGCTCCTTCATGTCCGTGGTTTCGGCCACGAATACGTCCACTGCACCGTTCTCTAAACAAACATCGCCCACCCTTTCGTAGTCTCGCTCGATCGTTTCGGGATCCGGCCCGTCAAGGCCCAGCATGAGATACGCCCCTGCACCCGGCACGGGCAGCTTTGAATCCAGATATGTCTCGACGATCTCGAGGGCGCGGCGCTCCATGAACTCGATGACTACCGGGGTTATGCCTGTTTTGTGTATCTCGTTAATCGCGTGTGCTGCTTTCCTGAAACTCTCGAACGGCACGAGGAGGTCGGTACGTACGGCGGGCAATGGCAGAAGCCTTAAGGTAATCTCCGTAACCACGCCCAGAGTTCCTTCCGAGGCTATCATAATCCCGATGAGATTGTATCCTGTCACGTTCTTGCGGAGCTTACCGCCAACCCTTAATATGTCTCCTGTCGGGATCACAAATTCCAGACCGGTCACATAGTCTTTGGTGGTGCCGTACTTCACTGCCCGAGGCCCTCCCGCCCCTTCAATAACATTGCCTCCAATCGAACAGGAATCCAGTGATGCCGGGTCAGGTGGATAGAAAAGCCCTTTTTCCTCAACCGCCTCCTGAAGCTCGCCGGTTATAACTCCGGGCTGCACGACTGCCATGCGATTGTCAGTATCGATTTCCAGGATGCGGTTCATGCGTTCCATACTCAAAACCACCCCGCCCCGGGCAGGCAAGGCTCCTCCGGACACACCGGTTCCAAGCCCCCTCGGGGTTACAGATACGTTATTTTTGGTGCAGAATCGCAGGAGCCTGGCTATGTCTTGGGTATCTTCTGCAAATACGACCGCCTCGGGCATCGCCTGAAGATGGCTGGTTTCGTCGCGAGAGTAGCGTTCTAGTGTCTCGACCTCGAGGGAAAGTCTGTCTCCGAATAGATTCTTTAACTCATCGGCTTGTCTAGCCTGCATTCCTTGAATCTGGTGTCTGTATCTACTTTGATGTGGGTGGTTTTAGGCCGTGTTCTGAAGGCACTTTGTACTTATTGTTTAGGTAAGCGTGATCTTTGAAGAAGGTCGAGGTCGTATCCATCGCGTTTTCGAGTGCTTCCTTGTATTCCTGGGCTTTCGGTTTGAGTATCTCCAACTCCTCCGCCATCTTTTTATGATCGGCCTTAATCTGTTTCGATGGGGCATTGTCGTGGGTTTCCTCTAACGAGTCGTGGAGTGCTAAGGTGGCATTTGCATCGTCAATCCATTTCTTAATCTGGGAAAACTTTGGCTCGAACTCTATAAACCAGGCAACGTGTCTTTCCTGCATCCTCAAGTCCTCTCCCCTGGGTGGACCGTATCGGGTTATCCTTTCATCCTGATGGGCGTGCTCGGTAACGACAATATCCATCTTCTCCGCCAGTAGTTCCACATTGCCGACCATAGCCTGCACTTCGGTCCTCGATACTCCGTAATCCTCGTCCAGTTTTTCGTCAACGGCCTTTGAACATCCGGCGACGATAACCATGAGTGCAGTGAATATGACCAGCAATTTTGCATGTTTTCTCATAGTATCCTCCTGAATTGTATTTGCATAATCCTAGTCTATTTCAATCCAAAAGCAACCCCTGTACCCGCTTTACACCGTTTTCCCCACACCCCTTGATGAAGACAGATTCATCTTGGGTCGAAAAAATCAAGTCTTGACACATTTCTGGTTCTCCATAAACTCGTATAAATAGACATATTCAAGAAGGAGAATCAGATGACGCGAGATCAGGACAACCGCTTCCTCGGGTACTATTGGGGTCAATTAAAGGCCCTTTTTACCCCGGCCACTCCGTTGATAGTAACAGCTATCTACAGTTTCGTACTGATATTCGAGCGCGAACATCACATCCTTTTTCAGAAGAGGTTTTACGGTTGGGTCTTTGAATTGTTTGGTCTTGATATAACAGCCGTCGGTTCTCAGGAATGGTTCCCTGTAGTTATGGGACTGCGAGGACTTTGGTACATGCTGATTCCTCTGATTGCCATTGCCATGATCCGACTGTTGACCGTCCTGCCACAGAGTTCGGGGAAACACCGCCCCTTACCCCGGAAACGTGCCTGCTGGCTTGACTCGCTTGGTATGCTGGTTCCCATTTCTTTAAACAGGGGAATTCCTTGTATTTCCAAAGGCGCCAGGAAGGCCTTCCCCCAGTACCGGTTTTCCGACTACGGCTTCAGGATAGGTAGATGGATCGGGTGGCGGGATTCGGTGATATTCTTAGGGATCATGGTCCCATTCGTGGTTTTTGCCGTGTTCCAGAAGGATTTTTCTCGTATGTACCCTCTGGCCAAGATCGCAGAGCGAAGCTTCCTCTGGTTCATAATCTGGGAGGCGTTGCATCTTCTGCACATGTTCGGCTGGGAGTTCCTGAACCGGGGGTTTCTCCTTTTCGCTTTGGAAGAGAAGATGGGTTACTGGGCTATCCTTGCAACAGCGGTGCCTTTTGCCATCCTTCACCTGGGTAAACCCGAACTCGAGGCCTACGGTTCCTTCATCGCCGCTATCGCTCTTGGTTGGTTGGCCTTAAGGACACGAAGTTTCCTGCCCGGGGTGTTTCTTCACTGGTCGGTGGCCCTGGTCATGGACTTCCTGGCCGTGGTGATGTCGGGCGGGTCTGGCGGATAGGTTGACTTACTTTCCAAGAATATTTATAGTATGTTAACTATGTTCCCTTGTCTCTTCGTTGCACGCTTAATTCCACCAGGTGAGGGAATGATTAACGCTAAGTTACCTTAAGCTCGATCCGTACTATTGATCGTATATCTGGACATTAACTCGTATACAGACGGCGATGTAGGATAAACGCTCTTGTTTGTCCAGGATAGAAAGGAGTGCCTGCCCTGCAGCAATAATAATGCTTAAGTAGTAGATGGAATGCCGGGGAGCCAGGGGTGTGTTGACAAATCGGCTGTTTCCACGTAATCTTACGCATGATGCGCATAATCCGTAATTGGATTTGGCTGCCGCTGCTGGTTTTGATGGTCGCAGCGTGCGTCGTAGGTATAATCCACACAGACGGCTCTCAATTGAGGGACATCATGCGGAACGCGACCACCCTTTGCGAGTCGTGCATTGGTATCGGTTAAGGGTGAGTTGCGGCACATGAAACGCTGGATAGTTCAGTTCTTCGCGTGGCTGGTGATGAATCTCAACATACCCAAAATCGTGGACATGGTTTTAAAGAAGTTCGGGATACAACCAAAGGTATGGTTTACTAACATTGTTCAGTTCAGCAATCGGCTGGTTAACGGCACCCCTGAGAGTCTGGGGACGAAGGCTTTCTGTGTGCCCGGTCTTAACTGCTATTCGTGCCTGGGGTCAACCGGCGCCTGCCCCATGGGGTCTATTCAGCATCACATTCAAACCCGGTCCATACCGTTTTTTGCGGCAGGCTCGATGCTTGCCGTCTCTGCGGTGGTAGGACGCTTGCCGTGCGGGATGCTGTGTCCGTTCGGCTGGCTTCAGGACCTTTTATATAAAATAAAATCCTTCAAGATACCCTTACCTTACTGGACCCACTATCTGAAGTATTTCTTTCTGGTTGTGGTAGCCGGGGTGTTGGTATATTTCTTGGATGCGGTGTGGTTCTGTAAGATATGCCCTGCCGGTATCCTTGGCGCAGGAATCCCCCAGGTACTTTTTAATACCGCAGAGAACACGGTTGAAAGGATAGGATGGTTGTTTACCACCAAGCTTGCCATCCTTGCCGTAACCTTAGTGCTTTCTATCTTTACCAAGAGGCCTTTCTGCCGCATCTGCGCACTAGGAGCGATATTCTCGCTCGGAAATCCTGTCAGTTTTTATCGCTTGCGTGTAGACAAGGCAAACTGCAACCAGTGCGATTTATGCTACCGTGTATGTCCGATGGGTATAAGACCTTATCTGCATCCTCAGAGTAACGCGTGCATCCGCTGTTTGGAGTGCACGCGATGCGAACTCATCGATTTCGTTCCGGTTTACAGGATACCCAGGGCAAAGGATAACGTCCTGGACCGGGTATCATCGAAGGCGTAAGGGTACAAAGATGATGTCAGAACTGTCTTTATCTGAGCCAACCAATTTCTTCCTGCAATCTTTTCCCGCCTGCAGCGAGAAAAGGAGCATTCTATGAGATTTGGTCTTATCCTGGCCGCAGGCCGCGGCGAACGCTTCGGTGCACCGAAACAGCAGGCGATACTCGGCGGTCATCCACTTGCCCTGTGGAGCATACTGGCATTTGAGCAGTCTTCGGCTGTCGACCTTATCGTTATGGTGGTTGACGCTGGGAACGTGGAGTTTTTTGAACACCAGATCAGGATGAGGGGGATTGAAAAGGTGGAGGCGGTTGTCCCGGGAGGTAAGGAACGTATCGACTCGCTTAAGGCAGGACTAAAGGTTTTACCAGATGAAGGTTACGTTGCAGTACAGGATGGTGCCCGTCCGTTTGTGAAGGCTGAGGAGGTTACCGCGGGTTTCCGGTTGGTTGAGAAGAAAGGCCCTGTAATCTATGCGTTACCTGTAACCGATACCATCAAGCGAGTAGAGCAAAAGGTCCTTAAAGAGACGATATCCAGGGATGGGCTTTACCGTGCTCAAACACCCCAGTTTTTCCCCCTCGAGGTACTTAAGGAAGCCGTCCTAAGTTCAGGAGACGAAGGATTCGCAGGTACGGATGAGGCCAGTTACGTCGAACGTATGGGTGTAGACATTCATGTGTTGCCTGGAAGGGAAGAAAACATAAAGATTACTTTCCCACAGGACCTTGAGCTTGCCGAAAAACTCCTCGCATCGGGTACCTGTCCCTGACACTTAAGTGGTGAAAAGAATAGCAATCCTCGGTTCAACCGGCACTATCGGGAAGATGGCATTGGAAGTGATCAGTTCTTATAAGGACAGGTTCGAGGTTTCCGGGATTGCCGCTAACCGTAATATCGAGCTTCTAGGAACACAGATTGAGCAGTTCTCGCCCGGTAGAGTAGTGGTGGTTGACGAGGAAAGATGCAGTCTTCTCCCATCCACTTCCGACACAGTGGTTAGCTGCGGTTCACGAGCACTTACCGAACTCGCCTCAGACCCTGAGCTTGACATATTAGTAGTAGCAATGACCGGTACGGTCGCGTTGGAGGCAGTACTTGCGGCGTTAAGGCTGGGCAAGAGGGTTGCCCTGGCCACAAAGGAGATACTGGTCAGTTTTGGCAGGTATGTGATGGATGCACTTGAAGAATGGGGGGGAGAGCTTTTGCCGGTTGATTCAGAGCACAATGCCCTACACCAATGTCTTCACGGCCGCGACATTTCCACTGTAAAAAAAATAATCCTTACCGCGTCCGGCGGCCCTTTTTACAAAAAAGACTATAGAGGTGCTAGGCCGGAGGAAGTTCTTTCCCACCCGACCTGGAACATGGGTTCAAGGATCACGGTGGATTCAGCAACGCTCATGAATAAGGGTTTTGAGGTCATAGAGGCGTATTACCTTTTCGGGATAGAGCCGGGGAAGATAGAGGTGGTTATTCATCCCCAGTCCATCGTCCATTCACTTGTAGAGTTTCGAGACGGCTCGGTCATAGCTCAGCTTGCCTGTCCTGACATGAGACTGCCCATAGCCTACGCACTTCTTTATCCCGAACGAGGAACCGACATTATCGAGGATTTGGATTTAACGAAAGTCGGGAGTCTTGAGTTTTCAAGACCAGACTTTGAGCGCTTCCCCTGCCTGGGATTGGCTTATGAGACGCTAAGAAATGGTGGAACGGCCACTGCAGTTCTTCAGGCAGCAGATCATGAAGCAGTCGAGCAATTCCTACGAGGCAACCTGAGTTTTGAGCATATAAGTGAGGTTGCGGCTTCGGCTATCGAGGCGCACGAGTTTAAAGTAAGACCAACAATTTCTCAAATCCGCGAGGCTGAACGCCTTGCAAGAGAGTTCGTAAAAAAAGGAGTCACGTGGAAAAAGTACTCTCCATAGTTGTAGACGGTCTGATTTTTCTGGCTCAGATCCTTTTACTTATCGGGTTTCACGAATTAGGACACCTTCTGGCCGGGAAATTGGCCAAGGTACCTATAGATAAGTTCTCCATAGGTTTCGGCCCTGCAATCGTAAAGTGGAAGGGGGGTTCGACCACCTATCAGTTATCGATTATTCCCCTTGGCGGTTACGTCAAGTTCAAAGGGGAGGATTTCGACGACCCTGAAGGATTCTACGCATATTCCTACTGGCGCAAATCGGTAGCCACCATTGGCGGCGTCGTCTTCAATTTCCTTTTGGCAATGGTCGCCTATCTGGTGATGGGGCTTGCCTTCGGTGTGGCTACTCCTTCAGCGAGACTCGTTTTCCCGCAGGATTCGGGGCTTTCGGAGTCAGGCTTCGAGGTGGGAGACAGCGTGGTGTCTGTTGAAGGCAAAGAAATAGCGACTTTTTTTGACTTATCAGCCTATTCTTCTGAGGACAGCCTGGACGTTCAGGTGATCCGTCCTGTCAAACAACTTCTTATAGATGTTCCACCATCTGGTCTGAAGAGACCCGCTGCCCTGCCTTCGGGACTGAAACTCGTTGAGCCGTTGGATTCTTCCTTGCTTGAAGCAGGATTAAGGATGGAAGACAGCATCCTGGCAATTAACGGTGTCAGCGTATCGAGTGTCGGTGAAATAGCAGAATACTTCACCGATTCGGAGACATTAAGGGTACGGGTTTTGCGCCCTGGAAAACGTATCAAACTGGTTACCTCAGGCCAGGCTATTGCAGATGCAGAACCGCTTTCCGGACCGGTGGTTGGTCGGGTGGTAAAAAGGACCCCGGCCGAGGACGCAGGACTCAAAAAGGGCGATCGGGTTATCGAGGTCGACGGCGTACCGATTAACTTCTGGAACGATTTTTCAGAAATAGTGAGTAATGCGGATACATCGAGGCCCATCGAGCTGGTGTGGCTGCATCAGGGCGATACCGTTAAGGCCCTGACAAAGGCTGTTGAGATGAGGTTCCTGACGGATAAATACGTAGGGATCGGTGTAACGGCTTACATCCCTAACCGTCCGGTAACGTTTCTCGAAGCCCTGTGGCTGCCTGTCAAGAGGACAGGACAGGTTACTGCAAATATCTGCATAGCTTTGGTAGAGATAGTGAGAAAACCAACCCAGCTCAAGGGCGTGATTTCTGTGGCACGCTACACGTCACAGTTTCGTCGCTGGGGCTTCGACTTCATCCTCGGGATGTTCGCTTCTCTTTCCGTAACCCTTGCCATCATTAACCTATTACCTATCCCTGCCCTTGACGGAGGGCGCATCCTTATGTTCACCATAGAAAAGATCCGCCGCAAGCAATTCGGCAAGAAGGCATGGACCATAGCCGTTAATATCGGTTTCATCGTGGTGATCGCCCTTATTGCGTGGACGTTAGTCAGTGACATCTTCTTTTCTGCGTAGGAGCTAGGATGAAAGTCGGCTGGCGCATTTTCTTCGTCGGTATCGCTGGAGCCCTCTTTGCATCCATCTCCTTTATACCCATACCGGGTATGGAGCCTGGTGCACAGCGAACCCTGGGAGTTTTCGTACTGGCACTTGTGCTCTGGGTCTCCGAGGCCATCCCGCTATACGTAACGTCCTTCGTAATCGCGGGGCTTATTGCGATATTCGTTCCTCAACATATACAGGGTGTCGATTACAGTGCTTTTCTTGCGCCATTCTTCTCGCCTGTGATACTTCTCTTCCTCGGAGGTTTCGTGCTTGCCCGGGGTCTTGAGCGTTACGACCTGGATTCGGTTTTGGCTTCGGCTATTCTACGCAGGGTTGGCAAGCGTCCCTGGGCGATACTTGCCGGGTTTATGGGGGTTACCGCGCTTCTTTCCATGTGGATGTCGAATACTGCGGCTACCGCACTCATGATAGCGGTTGCCCTGCCCTTGATAAATTCCATGGAGGCTGATGATCCCATGAAGATAGGGATGCTTTTAGGCATTCCTTTTGCCGCCAATCTGGGCGGGATGGCTACACCCATAGGTACCCCGCCCAATGCAATCGCCATAGGCGCGTTACGCAATGCCGGGGTCGAGATAGGGTTCTTGAAGTGGATGGGACTGGCTTTGCCCCCTACGTTGATTCTTCTTGTCGTAACCTGGGTTTTGATCCTGCTTTTATTTAAGCCGAAAACCAAGGATCTGGGTCTCGAGATTAAACGAACGATAAAGATTGACTGGAAAGGCTGGATGATTCTCGGAACCCTTATTATCACGGTCCTCGGATGGCTTACAGAAAGCCTTCACAAGATACCCGACGCAATAATCTCGATGCTTCCTCTCGTCGTTTTCTTCTCATTCGGGCTTCTTGGACGTAAGGATTTTCGTTCACTCGGCTGGGACGTGCTGATTCTGATGGGTGGAGGTCTTTCTTTGGGTAAGGCTGTATCAGCTTCAGGTCTGGATACCTGGCTCGTGAATTCCCTGGGTATGGGAAGCCTTCCTCCGGTCGCATTATTCATAGGATTCGTGCTACTTACGGTAATTCTTACCAATTTCATCTCCAATACCTCGGCTGCAGCACTGGTTGTTCCGATAGTTATAGGTGTTGCAGGCGGGGGGAATTCACCGGTGATCGGTGTTGCCCTGGCTGCGTCAGCTTCCATGCTTCTGCCGATTTCAACCCCGCCCAATGCTATTGCGTTCGGTTCCGGTCAGCTCAAGGTCAAGCATATGTTCCGAACGGGCTTGATAGTTGCTGTCATCTCTATTGGTGTAATCATGCTTTTCGGATTGTTGGTCTGGCCGCATTTAGGTATAGGTTGATGTTGAAAGTAAAGGAGTTTTGATGGAGAAATTTTCAGTCAGGGTGGAGCATTGCCCAAAATGCCATTCCCGTAAGACGGAGAACCTGGTTAGGGTTCAGACCGGCAAACCGGTCAGGGTGTACGTGCGCTGTACAGACTGCGGAACCTTCGTAGCCCGATACACCCTCGAACGCTATACATCGGACAAAACATACGAGTCGCTTCTTGACTATCTACGCAAACACGGACACTCAATCTCATCGAGGTTCAGAGCCCACGAGGTCGAAGGCTTCTCGAAAGAAGTCGAAAAGGAGTATTCGGATACCGCTAGTGCACCTCTGAGTGATGATAAAAGGCTGGACGAACTCATCTGGGAACACCGTCGCTGAAAGAACCGGCACTGAATCAGAGAACGCTGTCCAGGAACTTTTTCAAGACGGTGACGCTTCGGTCGACGTAGGCCTGGCGGCGGTCCTCTTTTGAGCGTGGAGGGGAATCCAACCCGGGCAGCAGAGCAAGGATGGGTTTGGTCGGGGAGTAGCGATCCTGAAGGGATGCATATTCTCCAGTACCTGCAATCCTCTGTAATAGTGCACCGAGCATGGTTTCAGGGGGGATAACTAAAGGCTCAAGCCCCTTACTTAACCGCGACGCATTTATCCCGGCGAACAATCCTGTCGCAATGGCTGAAAGATAGCCCTCGGCACCTGAGAGCTGACCGCAGATGAAAAGATCAGACCTCTTACGACACTGCAATGTTGACTCAAGCAGCTTCGGCGCTTCGATATAGGTGTTGCGGTGCATCCGGCCGTGGCGCAGGAACTCGGCGTTTTCGAGACCTGGTATCATCCTGAATACGCGCTCCTGCTCCCGATTTCTCAGGTTTGTCTGGAAACCTACGAGATTATATGTAGTATGGTCTCTGTCCTCCGATCGAAGCTGGATCACCGCGTAAGGTCTTCTTCCGTCGGCTTCCCTGAAACCCACCGGTCTGAGCGGCCCGAACGCTAGCGAACGCTCACCCCTTCTGGCAATCTCCTCTATCGGCAGGCATCCCTCGAAGAAGGATCTGTCCGCATCTGCTTCATGTAAATCGTGCCGCTCCGCGTGGATAAGTTCACGATGAAAATTCAGATAAGTAACCTTGTCCATGAATGAGTTGAGAAAGCCTGCCTCGCCCGCGTCATATCTAGAAGCTTTCAGTAGTTTGCCCATGTCCAATGACTCGGCGGATACAATTGGCGCTACCGCATCGTAGAAGTAAAGGAACTCCTGACTGCAGAAGGTTCCCAGACTCTCCGCAAGTGCCCGGGATGTCAAAGGACCTGACGCTAAAATCGTAATCCCTTCCGGAATCTCCGTAACCTCCTTACGGATAAGTTCGATCCCCGGATTATCCTCGATTCTTCCTGTAACCTCGGCTGAAAACCTAGCCCTGTCTACGGTCAACGCGGTGCCTGCTGGAACCGAACAGTCCTCGGCAATCCCAAGCAGCACCGAGTCAAGCATTCTGAGTTCCTCTTTCATCAGCCCCAGCGCCCTGGTCGTCCGTATAGAACCAAGCGAATTAGAGCATATCAGCTCGGCCAGTTTGTGAGTTTTGTGTGCAGGCGTCATCTTCTCAGGACGCATCTCGTAGAGCTTCACTCGCAAATCCTGCTTTGCTATCTGCAGGGCCGCCTCAGAGCCTGCCAGGCCTCCACCCACTACGGTGACATTTTTTCGGGATGCGTTCAAATCAGGTGCTGTCAGGTGCGGTTTCCTCCGGTTCTTCCGAAGTCGTCTTAGGTTCGACAGATTCGGTTTCTACTTTCGTATCAGGCGTTTTCAAAGGGGCTTTGGCGCTTTCATCCTGTATCTCAACCGGAACCGATGGACTGTCTGTAGTCAAGGAGTCATCAGCCGATAGTTTAGTAAGGAACGAATCGACCTCTCCTGCAACCTCAGGCTCAGTCGAGTCAGGTTCGAGCATCGCAAGGGCGTCCAGGGAATCCCTTATCGCCTGGATCTCGGCCTCGGTAAGGCTCGAGTCAGCAGGCGGGTAGAAGTTCAAGTTCTTCGAGAACATGGGAGCCCTGAGGCCGAAATCGGCAATCGACAGTGATTTCATGAGATTAAACGCCTTCTCGGAAGAATCCGCCTTCGGCCCGCCTGGCGGGGTCTGGGTGAACGAGTGAATCTGACCTCGCAGGAAACGACCCACCGAATCGACCTCCACCACCAGCAACGGCGCATAACCTAACTCAGCTACGAGCTGCATGCATCTGTAAGTACAGTAATTACCCAGGCTGTAGGCAATGACTCTGTCCTTGTATATCTCTATCCCCCTTGGGACGTGGGGCCCGTGCCCTATTATTACGTCGGCCCCGGCATCTATCATCCGGTGAGAGAACTGAACGATGTTGCCTCTGGGTTCTCCGAAGAGATTCTCGAACTTGTCATAGGTATGAAGAGCCGCGGTTCCCTCTGTACCCCCGTGAAAGCTTACGACCAACACGTCGTAAAGCGGAGCCAGTTCGGAAACTTCCTTTTCCGCCATGTCGATGCTTAAAATCGACCGCGGACCTGAACCCGTTGTCAAAGCAATCAAGCCGACCTTGAGGCCGTCCACTTCCATCTCGGCAACCTCGCCGTCCTTACTCGAGTAGGTTATCCCGAGGCTGTCTAGAATCCCCTTGCAGTCTGCCATGCCTGCGTAGCCGAAGTCCTTCGAGTGGTTGTTGGCAAGGCTCATCACGTCGAAGCCTGCTGTCACCAGGTTCTTTGCCAATTTCGGGGGTGAACGGAACGCGAACGTGTGTTGGCGCGTGATGTCCTTGGCGCAGCCTTTTGCCGATGTTATCGGTCCCTCCAGGTTGCCGAACGCGATGTCCGCGGCTCTCAGAATCGGGGCCGCGTCGGCAAACAGTAAAGCTCCGTCCTGGGGCGGAAGGCGGTCGTTCGGGAAGTCGGTACCCATCATGATGTCCCCAACTGCGGCGATCGTTACCGTTCGCGGGGGAGGAGGGGGGGGTAGGGTATCAAGGATCTCGCCGTGCGGATCGCGTACGAGTCGAACTACGCCTGTCGATGCAAGTACTATACCGGTAATGCAGAACACGCCTACCGCGGAACACACGATAATGATTGTCAAAAGACGCTTCTTTTTCAAAACGGCTCCTTTCTTTCCAGCCAGAACAGCGGATCAACAGGAACCCCGTGTACGTTAAGTCCCATGTGAAGGTGAGGGCCGGTGGCTATACCTGTCGAACCTACGAATCCCAGGGTATCCCCGGCCTGGACTAAGTCTCCATCCTCCACCGAGCGCTCGATCATATGATAGTAAAGGCTTTTCAATCCCATCCCGTGATCGAGGATAACGAAGGTTCCCTGCCTGATGAAGGTATCCCGCGCCATCACGACCATACCCGCGCAAGGCGCAAGTATCGGGGTGCCCTCGGCAACTGCAAGGTCCAATCCGGAATGGTTCCAGAGCTTGCGACCATTTGTCCAGCGTTCGTCACCGTAGGTGCCGGAGATCTTCTTAGCGCACGGGAACATCTCAGGCAGAAGCGAGTAGAAGGTTCCGGAGGGCGCGTTGAGAATCTGGACTACCTCCTCGTACTCCCTGTTCTTGCGCTCCTGCTCCGATGCGTCGATAGTATGCTGTTTCGAAGGCGGCAGGGTGATGACCGACTTGCGGAAGTTGGTAGAAACGACGTATACGAAGGTATCGAGAACCTCCTCTGTCAGGCCCTGCCTGAATACTATTCGGATCGGCTTACGCCCGGGATTCGTGTTGTATGAAGTTCCTATCATAGCTACCAGCCTGTCGTTATACGGTACAAGGTGGTAAGGGGCACCCCGATAATAGAAGGAAACCAGCCCCGGTTCATCCGAACCCACAGATATGTAAAGTATCTCACCCTGCTTAAGTGTATCTGTGGAGAGGTTTACGTCCAGGGCTGCCAGAAACAGCAGTAACAACCGCAGCATATATAAGTTTACCGTTTAGTGAATACAAGTCAAGACAGCGACTGCTACTAATCTCTGCCCTGGACTTCCTGAAAGTTCTGAATGTCTATCTACTTGACCTTGACAACAACAACCTCAAGATTAGACTACGAGAGAGGTTGAATTGAGTATTGATGAGCTTAAGAAAAAGATACTTCCCGTACTCAAGCGCTACGGGATACGCAAGGCAGCCGTATTCGGCTCGTTTGCAAGGGGAGAGGATACGGAGAATAGTGATATAGATCTGCTTGTGGAATTCAATGACAGTGAAAATAAATCCCTTCTTGATTTGGCGGGTATTCAACTAGACCTTCAAGATCTATTGGGACGTGATGTAGACATTTTGACCTATCGTTCCATCCATCCACTGCTCAAAGATTATATCCTCAGAGACGAAAAGGTGTTCTATGAAGAAAGACCCTAGAGTCTTCATTCTACATATCCTGGAATGTATAGAACTGGTCGAAATGTACACAAAAGGAAAAACAAAGGGGGATCTTTTAGATTCGATACCGCTGCAAGATATGGTCACGCGCAGACTTGAAATTATTGGGGAAGCGGTTAAAAAATCTGCCGACGACTTTCCGAGAAAAGTATAAGGATGTCCCCTGGCGCAAGATTGCCGGGATGAGAGATATACTCATTCACGAGTATTTCGGCGTTGACCTCGAATTCCTTTGGGGTTTTATTGAATTAGACTTACCTTCACTTAAGCGAAATATACTTGATATTATGGATAAGGAAGGATTTAATAAGGAACAGTAGAGGTGTACTTGATTTGACCCCTGATAATTATTTCTCCTTTAACTTTTTCTCATCGTGACGAACCCAAGACATTAACATAAGATAACTTAGCTCTCTCCGCAATTTGGCAACCATCGGCTTGGAACTTCACTTTACAACTCTCCAGGGTCGTTGTTCATAATATGACTATTGTATGCTTGACCTCTACCGCTAGCTATAGTACAATTATAAATGAAGGTTTACCCGGATGGCCGCGTGGAGTTCGGAAGTTCGGCAGTAATACTCGACCACGCGGCCAAAAACGGTGAACCTGTCATCGTATCCCACGCACATGCAGACCACACCGTCCGCAAGGGTCAAATCCTTGCGTCTCGTGAAACAAAGAGGCTCCTGGAGGTACGCTACAATGTCAATAATTGCGAGGGCTTAAGTTACGGAAAACCGTACAACCTCGACGGTGTAAAGATAACTCTTTATCCGTCGGGCCATATCCTTGGTTCTGCACAGGTTCTTATCGAAGGTTCAGGAATAAGTCTCCTTTACTCAGGTGACATAAAGCTCCGCAGGCCTTCGAGCTGCGCACCGATAGAAATCCCGCATGCCGAGAACCTTATAGTAGAGGCTACCTTCGGCACCCATCTTTTCCAGTGGCCGAGATTCGAGCGTATCCTTGACCAGATTGATAAGTTCATACGGGACAGTCTGCACCAGGATAAGACACCGGTGTTCCTTGCCTACTCACTGGGCAAGAGTCAGGAGCTTTTATCCATACTCAAGGACTTCCGCCTGCCCGTATCCGTCTCGAAAACCGTATTCCAGATGAGCAAAGTCTATGAAGAGTTCGGGATAGACCTGGGAACCTACACCCTGTACGAGGAAGAGGAGGTCGTGCCCGGGATACTGGTGATACCGCCGCAGAAGGCGCGGTATCTCAAGCTTGCGAACCCTCGTTTTGCGATGGTTTCAGGCTGGGCCTTATCACGAAACGGAAGCCGAAGGACACAGATTCCCCTCAGTGACCACGCCGATTTCGGGGAGCTTCTCAGATACGTAGATAAGGTCAATCCAAGACATGTCTGGACTACCCACGGTTATTCCCGGGAGCTTGCCTCAGCTCTCAGGCACAGGGGGTACTGTGCAAGTGTTCTCGAAGAACCTCCTGATCCCGACTTGAGCCTTCCGCTGTAGTCTTTTTTTTACCACAAAGGGCACGTGAGCTGCGGGCGCAGGTCGCAGCGAACGAAGACGACGAAGTTGTCTCCGAGGATAGCGGGCGCAGGTCGCAGCGAACGAAGACGACGAAGTT
>JAFGSK010000073.1 GCA_016934635.1 Caldifarciminota bacterium | reverse complement strand
CGGATCCTCCTTTGTAGTTTTTTCCTGATTATACTTATCAGGTTTTGGATCCGCTATCCTATTTTCAACAGGCTATGGGACATCCCCGATACGTTAACCTAACCTTTTCAAAGACGCAAGCCAAGAGAATATTCGCGTCTCTACCCGAAGAAACCTCACAAGCAATAATCCAGGCGCACAAAGGTACTTGGTATCCTTTCGAGTATCAACGTCAGTTACGCCAGTCAATCATCGAACATGTTGATCCTTCAGATCCTTTAGGTGTTACGTACAAGATGGGGCTTGTTACGGCTTCCTGGGATTTTTCCGATTTCCTCAAACCCTTTTTCAGCTTTATTTCAAAGAAAACGGTATTTATGAAATCGGCCACATTGTGGAGGAAGTACTACGACAAGGGCAGGATGGAATTAAAAGTCTTCGAAGATAACCACTCATCAATTGAATTGGCAGATTTCCCATGCGACGAAAACTTCCATCCTATCGTTACATCATGGATGATGGTTGCCTTGCAAACCTTGAAGGCTGGCAATCCAGAAGTCAGTCATTCTAGGGAACAATCGCATACTTCATCCTTGCATCGATTCGATCTTTTTTGGGAATAGATATCTGAAATAGCATCCTTATCTAAAAAATCATCTGTATTAGGAAACGTTTTTTGTTACAGACCACCCTAATTATGCACCAATCTAACAGCCCTACTGGACCAACGGTGTATTCTCGCAGTACGAACCAGAAGGTGTATTGACTTTTCATATTTTTTATGTTTGATTAGTCATGTTTGCTGAACGCATATCCTATCTGTGGCGAGATATCCTCTGGTGGTTGTTAAAGATATTTATCGGCCTACCGTTACGTCTCCTGCTTCGAGTTCGAATGGAGGGTGAAGTATATTCTCTTCCAAAAGGCCGACCAGGGCTTTTTTTAGGCAATCACACGAACACCCTCGATCCCTTTATTGTCGCTTTTTTCATCAAGCGCCCGGTATGTTTTGTCGTTACAGACGATGATTTCAGATTTGCAATAACCCGCACCCTTCTTGGTTGGTTAAAGTTTATACCAACCGCCAAAAACACACCTGATTTTACGACCATACACATGTTAATAAAGGCATTCAAAGAAGGTCAAATAGTAGGTCTTTCTCCAGGAGGTGGTCGAAACTGGGACGGCCTGACCCCGTCTGTTGACGCAACGATCACTCGCCTTATAAAGAAATTTCACTTGCCGGTTATCTGTGCCAGAGTCCGCGGCGCATATCTCACCTGGCCTCGCTGGTCAAACTTACCCCGCCTTGGCAGGATTATCGTTCGCTACAGTTGTCTATTTAAGGAACCAGCCGATATTCCCGAAAGCGAAGAAAAAATTGCACTAATGATAAATAATGAGCTTAGTCACTGCGAATTTGCCGATCCTGAGATAACAAAACGAACATTCTTCGGTCTCAACATTGCCCAGGGCCTGGAACTCCGATTCTGGTTCTGCCCCCTTTGTGGGGATTTCTTTGCCCTCAAATCTGAAGGCCGTCACTTATCCTGCTCGAGGTGTTCAGCGCGCTGGAAATTCCTCGGCGACGGAAGATTCGTTTTAATCAGGCCAGGTAACGCTATCTCCCCCGAGGCAAGGAATTTCACGCAATACCTTGACTGGGCGCATCACAACGATTCCGAAACCTTGCGAATGATAATGGATAGAAAAAAATTGGGCAGGAATCCGCTTCTCACCGTACCAGCAAGAATGTCGATGTCTGTAATAGAAAAACGCAACGAACGGAGATTCAAGAAACCGGAAACCGGAACCGCAGCGCTCACCCATGACTTTAGAATGGTTTTTACCCGAACCGCTGATGCCAAGTGCTTGTTGGATATTCCTCTTCACAAAATGAAGGGTCCCAACGTTGTCTGGAATAACAGATTCGAGTTCTTTCTGCCGGGAATGGCCTATCGCCTGGATTTCTACGGACAATCCGCCTACTTCTGGCACTTTGTAACCAAGGAAACAAAAAAGATACTCAAAACTGAACACTTCCTCAATCAAGAATCTTAAGGACCATATAATGACTTGCTCCCTATTCCTCAAGGAAACAAAACGCAACGCATATAGTACACCCAGTAAACATTTTATCCAACAAAGTAATATACACCTCCCGGCTTGACTTTTACGAAAATTTGAGTTTGCTTCAACTATGATTTCATTAGGTGTCTGTATTCCGTATTGGAATATTTTATGTAAAGGCAAAAGTTGTTAATATTTCAACATTTGCGATCGAGTTTTCATGTACGAATTCAAGACTAGAATTATCCTCACACTCCAGGGCAAACAATGAGCCTCACAATCAAGTACACTAATACATTAATGATAACTAACCCTATCATTAATACTTTTAAAAAAAGGCTTTCCTTCCTATGGCGTGACTTGTTGTGGTGGTGGTTGAAGATATTCTTCGGCCTACCCTTAAGATTGTTCTTTCACATCCAGTGCGAGGGCAGGAAGGATTTCCCTTCCCCTGGGCAGTCGGCATTCGTGATCGGCAATCATTCCAACATTCTCGATCCTGTCATTGTTTCTTCCTTCGTTCCTAAGCCGATTTGCTGGGTAGTAGGTGACAACCTTTTCGGTGCGAAGGTCACCAGGATGTTCCTCAGATGGATTAAAATCATCCCCAAGACAAAAAACATGCCCGATTCGGAAACGATGCGGATGCTTCTCGAAGCCGCAAGGCAGGGCCAGATAATCGGACTTGCCCCTGAAGGTGGACGTAACTGGGATGGGGAAACCCTGAATTTGGATCGAACCCTTCCCCGACTTATAAAGAAGTTGAAGCTGCCTGTAATTTGCATCAGGGTAAAAGGGGCCTACCTTTCATGGCCTCGCTGGGCAAGCACTCCCAGACGTGGAAGAATCATGCTGTCGTTCAGCTATCTATACGAAAACCAGAAAGATATCCCTGACGACGAAGATTTGATTACGCAAGCAATAAAGAAGAGATTATTTTACAGTGAACTTGAAGACCCCGAGGTCACCAGACATAATTACGGCAATCGTAGGATAGCTGAAAATCTTGAACTCCGGTTGTGGTTTTGCCCGCATTGCATGAATTTTTTCTCTCTTAAATCAAAAGGCTACCATCTTTCATGTAAACGTTGTGGGGCAACCTGGCAGATAAAAGGTAATGGTCTTATCATACTTGAAGAAAGAGGCGCTTTATGGGATTCGCGTTCACAAAACTTCACAAGATACATTGACTGGGCGCATTACAATGACCGCCAAACCATACCGACGCTTGAGAAACTAAAAACTTCAAACAAGGACCCTCTGATTTCTATCCCTGCAAAGATGTGGTCTGTTCCCTATTCATCCGAGCGAGGACGATACTACTCATACGTGGGTAAGGGATCAGCCAGATTAACCCGGGATTTCAGATTCGTTTTTACGCGCTCCCACGACAGGAAAAGGCTTCTCGACATCCACCTTTCCGAAATGAAAGGCACCAATATCGCCTGGAACCACAGGCTTGAATTCTTCAGTAACGGAAACGCATATCGTTTTACCTTCTACGGACAATCCGCGTATTTCTGGCACTACCTAACCAGTAAACTGCCGATCCATTAAACCTTGGTTTTCCACGCTAAAACTGTTAACTCCTATATTCTATCCTGACTCAACCGACCACTATAGTACTCAGATGGACGTAATGAGAAACGAAGAAGATAGTATGTCCAGTTGACTTTTAAGCCAGTGAGTTAATCGTAAGGCAAGACGTTGACATTTGCGTAATTCTACGTTCTCTTACAATATGGCGTCCGAATATCTCTCATTCATTTGGAGGGACATCTTCTGGTGGTGGGTGAAGATATTCGTAGGACCGCCTTTGAGATGGTTCTTCCACGTGCAAAGCACTGGAAAGAAGCACTTTCCTTCTCAGGGTCAGGCGGCCTTCCTCCTGGCAAATCACACCCATTTCCTCGACCCGTTTATGATCGCGGATTTCATCCCAAGACCAATACGTTACGTCGTATCCGACGAGTATTTCAGATACAGAATCACAAGGATGCTTCTGAACTGGTTAAAAGGTATCCCGAAAACCAAGGACGTTCCTGACTCTGTAACCATGCGAAAGCTTCTTGCGGCAATCAAACGGGGTGAGATCGTCGGGATATTCCCGGAAGGCAGACGCAACTGGGACGGAGAAACCGTCCCGCTCGAGGACACTATTCCCAGACTGATCCAAAGATTCAAGATACCGGTAATATGCGTCAGACAAAGGGGTTCGTACCTTTCCTGGCCACGATGGTCTAATGTACCGAGGAGACGCAGGATTATATTCGAGTTCAGGTATTTATTTGAGAATCCTGATGATGTACCGGATGACGCTTCCAGGATAAAACGGATGATCGAGAAAGAGCTTCTCTACAGCGAATTGGATGATGAAGAGGTTACGAAACATGTGTTCGATCATCCACGGGTGGCGGAACGTTTGGAACTCAGGTTATGGATTTGTCCTCACTGCAGGAGATTCTTCGCCCTGCGTTCGGAAAGAAGGATTCTCTGGTGCAAACACTGCGGGGCAAGATGGGAATTCAGGGGCAACGGAACATTCAAGCTCGAAAAGGCGGGCACATCTTCAATCCAGGATGCCAGGAATTTCGAAAGGTATATTGACTGGGTCCACTGGAACGATGCCGAAACCCTAATAATACTCAAGAGGTTGAGAGAAAAGGGAACAAAGGAACTTCTCAGCTTGCCGGCCAGCATGTGGTCGACCTCTACCGAGACCTTGCGCGACAGGCATTATCGATATAAAGGCAGGGGAATTGCCGTATTGACTTCGGATTCGAGGTTAAGGTTCAGGCGTTACAGATCCCGAAAAAGTGATATTATCCTTGATATTCCCCTGTCAGAAACGACAGGGGCGAACGTGGTTTGGAATCACAAGTTCGAGTTTTACATCAATGGCATGGCCTATCGCTTCACCTTCTTCGGCCAATCCGCCTATTTTTGGCACTTCTTAACCAAACAGGCAAAGAAGGACTCATGAACGCCTGGAATCTTGTTATCCACGTTGGCTACCTCGTAATATTCTTCATCCTGGCAAGGGTAATAAGAAGAGTAGTTCCAGGTTTTACCAAGCTCAGGATCCCTGATGCTATACTTGCAGGGCTCATGGCCCTGGGAGCCAAATACGCTATCAATCCGCTTGCCCAGGTCACATCAGGGATACTTGCCCTTCCTTCAATGAATACGGAAACCTTGACCGCAATCGTATACCATCTACTGGCCGTAGGCTTTATCTCGCTTTCTCTCAAACGGGACGAGAGCAAGGGCAGGGGCCGCACTGCGATATCTGCAGGTTTATATAACGTCATCTCCTACAGCATTCAAGGTATTGTCGGACTCGGGGTGACACTGATCCTTGTAAAGACCTTTTTCCCGGACCTCTTCCCAGGCTTCGGCTTTCTCCTTCCCTTTGGATTTGCACAAGGTCCGATGGCCGGAACCATGGCCGGCGAATGGTTCGATACCCTTTCTAAAGCAGGTGTCCTTCCGTTCCCGGACCGCACCACCGCATTATCGGTAGGCTTCAGCTTCTCGACCATAGGTTTTTTATGGGCATGTTTCGTTGGAGTCCCTCTGATGAACCTGCTCGTTCACAGACGCAGGCGAATACAGGAACCTGAACCCGGATTCGCTGCACCGCCACCTGTACCTGAGATTGAAACAGGCGTTTCTGACGAAGCGGACACTAAGGGTCATTTCGTGGACAGGATAACCACTCAGATTGTTCTGATCGCCGGTTGCTACCTGGTAACCTACCTCGTTTTGAAGACCTTCGAGTGGGGCATCTATTCATTGCTGGGTCCGATAACCGAAGAGGGAGGGATGGTCGACACGATTGTAGGGATCTTCTGGGGTATTCAGTTCGTTTTCGGCGCGGTAATTGCAACCTTTGTAGGCAAGATTATCCATCGGCTTGAGGCAAGGAAGGTTATAAGAAAACCTGTAACGGATAACCGGCTGCTTCAACATATCGGAGGCACTGCCATCGACTTCATGATAGCTGCATCCATTGCCGCAATAGATTTGAGTGTTTTGAAGGCTTACATCGTTCCGATCCTGGTAGTTACGACCATGGGTGGGATTGTGACAATAATCTACACCTGGTTCACAGTCAGAAAGGTCTGGCCCAAGACCTATGTCGAGCATTTCGTGGGATTTTTCGGCGATCACACAGGAACGATAGCTACGGGTCTGGCGCTTCTGAGAGGCGTTGATCCGTATTTTCAGACATCGGCTGCATCCGACCTAGTGTACGGTTCTGCAATCGCCCTGCCGCTTGCCTTCCCTCTCATACTGATGGCCAGTCTTCCTCTTGAAGGATTCAGAACAAATAACCCTACCCTTTACCTCTGGGCACTGGGGCTCCCCGCAGGTTACGCGGCGCTCGTATTTCTGGTGTGGTTCATCCCACCGGTGTTCCGATACCTGACAAGATACTCAATTGACCGCAGGTCAAAGAGGAGTTGAAATTATATAGAAATTCTTCAATAGCCTCAATCTTGGAGGCTACTTAAAGAATAAAGGAGGAATATAATGGACCAACCTTGGAATGTAATACTTGAGTTGGGATATATTAGTATTGCACTGCTGATTGCCATAGGGTTGAGAAGGCTTCTCCCCTTCCTGCGGAAATTTCGTATCCCTGACGCTATAGTTGGCGGATTAATCGCCATGATAGCCGGACCAAGTGTACTGAAGTTGATTCCCCTGGATTCTGCCAGGCTTACTGCAATCGTCTACCACCTTATGGCCATTGGTTTCATCGCCCTGTCATTGAGGCGAAGCGAGGAAAAGGGAAGGGGACGTTCCGCGGTTTCAGCAAGCTTCTACATAATCGTATCTTACGGGATTCAGGGGCTTGTGGGCCTAGGTCTTACAATAATTATGATAAAAACCATCTTCCCGGATATCTTTCCCTCCTTCGGATTCCTGCTGCCGTTCGGATTCGCCCAGGGTCCGGGGCTTGCCGGAGGCATGGCCTCTGAATGGGCGAACAAGGTATCTCCTGAGGGTCTTTACGCCTTCAAGGTAACCGCGCAAGAGATTGCCAAATACGCAGAACAGATCGCTGTCCAGATGCAAAGTACGATAACCGACCCCGAGGTCATTGCAGCGGCAGAGGTAGCCGCAAGGAAGGCAACCGCGACATCGGTAGGTTTCAGCTTCTCCACCCTCGGCTTCTTGTGGGCCTGCCTTGTCGGTGTGCCGCTCATGAATCTTCTTATTCGCCGGCGAAAGCGCCTGGGCTTGCCTGAACCCGGACGCGAACTTCCCCCTTCCCGATTCATGATAGAAAAGGAACGCGTACTATCCGAACTGGGCCGCTCGATAGACAAAACTACCACCCAGCTGGTGCTCATCGGCGTCATTTATCTCGCGCTTTACTTCGGGCTAAAAGGACTCACCTGGGGTCTCGAACAGTCCGCTAAAATAATGCCTGATAATTTGAAGTCTCTGCCTGAAAACATGGCTTCAATCTTCTGGGGGTTCCAGTTCGGATTCGGCGCATTGATAGGAACATTCGTAGGGAAGTTCATACGGTGGTTGGAGGACAAGAAGATTCTAAAAGGCAGGGCAACCAACGACTACCAGCTCCAGCACATAGGAGGAGGATGCATAGACCTCATGATCGTAGCCTCAATCGCGGCCATCGACATCAGGGTGTTGGGCAAATACATTATACCCATTCTAATCATTACCACCATCGGCGGGCTGATAGTGATCGGCTATACCTGGTTACTGGTCAAAAGGGTGTGGCCAAAGACGTTCGTGGAGCATTTCCTGAGCTTCTTCGGCATGCATACCGGAACCATAGCCACAGGAATGGCCCTGCTTCGAGGGGTTGACCCCCAGCTAAGAACCTCGGCCTCTTCGGACATGGTCTATGGGTCGGGCATTGCTTTGATCCTGGGTATGCCGCTCATATTCCTTGCAGGTCTTCCGGCAACCGGCTTCGAAAGCGGCGACCACAGTCTTTACTGGATAACCCTGCTCGCGGTACTCGGTTACGTGGTGGTAATCCTGGCGGTGTGGTTGAATCCTGCCTCGTTCCGGTTCTTTACGCGGCATACCAGAGATAGAGGTTAGTTGCAGGGTCGTCGCTATAAAGACCTTCCGTAGGGGCGACGCCTGGGGACTGAGTCAAAACCCCTGTTGAGCCGCTTTTAGTCGGACAACGCAGAGCAAATTTGGTTGGTAAGTCGCATCAATACGTAGCTAACAGCCAGGTTGAGACAAGGGGTTTAAACCCCTTGTCTG